>JAJDWF010000035.1 GCA_022825745.1 Dehalococcoidia bacterium
ACTGCATCCGCGCCAACACCAACGCCACCGCCACAATGATCGGCGAAAGGGCCGCCGATTTCATCAGGTCGGCCCGCTAGCAACGGCAATCGGCTATTCGTCCCGCGCCGGCCGGCGGCGGTGCTGGAATATATCCGCCAGCGGTATCTCCAGGCCGGGCAGCAACGGCGTGGTGAGCGTGTCGCCGGCGGTGAGCACGGCCCGCTCCACGTACGCCCCGTCGCGCAGTTCCAGTTGAGTCACCGTATCGTTGCGCGGGTCTATCGGCCAGTATTCCAGAACACCGGCCTCGGCGTAGATCTGCCGCTTGCGGATAAGGTCTCGATTACGGTCCGTGGACAGTATTTCCACCACGATGTCGGGCGGGGCCTCGACGCGGGCGTGGCTCACGATGTCCCGGCGCTCGTTGAGGATGATGACTATGTCCGGTTCGGGAGCGCGTTGTAGTTCGCAGGACAAGATGGTGGTTATCGCGTGATAGAACTGCGCCGGCGGCTCAACGAAGCCGTCCATATAGTCGTCGAGATGCCGGCAGAACTCTAGCATTAGAAATTGGTGGTCAGGGCTGCCATGCGTCGTGATATACAGCGCTCCATCGTCGAGTTCCCACTTGCCGTCGGTCTCTCCCAGGGCCAGAAACTCGTCGAGGGACATCCGGGTTCCCGTGCGCAGTTTTTCAGTGGTGGTCATGGTCAACCCCTCTTGCCGGCAGCGATCGATCCGCCTAGTCTGCGGCCGCGCTGACCGCCGGCGTCGGCTGGTAACGGACGGAGTAGCGGCGCTCTCGGATGGTGAACGCGCTCACGGCGGCAGGGTACAGCAGCACGGCGGCGATGGTGAACGCCAGGATGTAGTTGCCGGTCATCTCGCGCAGGTAGCCGGCCAGCAGCACGCTGCTGAATCCGCCCAGTTGGTGGAACAGGAACGCCACGCCGGATATGGTCGCCAGCGATTTCAGGCCGTACACCTCGGCGGTGAGCGAGGTGGTCAGCGGCGCGGTGGCGATCCACGACAGTCCGGCGACGAAGGCGAATATGATCAGGCCGGCCATCACCGGAATCTCGGGTACCAGCAGGGACGCCACCAGGATCACATACCCGGTGCCCCGGCAGAAATACACCGCCGCCAGCCAGTTCTTGCGTCCCCCGATGCGGTCGGAAATCCAGCCCGCGCCGGTGGCGCCCAGTGCGTTCAGGCCCGACATCAGGCCGAAAATCAGCGCCGCCGTCTGCGGGTTGATGCCCTCCTCCACTGCCATGGGCACGAAGTGCACCGCCAGCATGAACGTGGTGGACCCGCAGATGAAGTACGAGAAGCTCATCTGCCAGATGGGGAAGGATTTGAACGCCTGCCGCCAGTTCTCGGCGAACAGCGGCTGCGGGGGCGGCGCGGCGACGCCGGGAGAACCGGCGGGTCCAGGCGCCGGTTCGGGGTCGCCGTCGGGCGTCAGGCCCTTCTTGGCCGGGTCGTCGTGCAGGAACACGAACGCCAGCGGGATGCCCAGGCACAGGATCATCAGGCCCAGCACGATCCACGACAGGCGCCAGTCGATGAGGCTGATCAGGTAGGCGGCGAATGGCACGAGGATCAGGCCGCCCAGGGACATACCCGAAGCGTTCAACCCAATGACCAGCCCGCGCCGGCGGCGGAACCACTTGCTCAGCATCGCGCCGGTGTTGGTCAAAGACGTGCCGCTCTGTCCAACCGCGGACACCACGCCGAACACCGCGATGAGAAACCAGATGCTGCCGGTGGCGGCCATCAGCAACGTGGACGCTCCCACGACGACAATGCCGGCGATGACCACGATGCGGACGCCCACCCGGTCGAACAGGTAGCCCATGAAGGGCTGGGTTACGCCGTTGAGCAGCGCGCCCAGCGCGGCCGCCCAGGACACCACGGTGCGGTTCCACTCGAACTCCGCCTCCATGGGCACCACGAACGCGCCGAAAGCGTTGCGCGTCCCCATGGTGAGGAACGCGATAAACATGCAGGTGGCAACAACGAACCACCCATAGAACATGCCGGAACGCGCTGGATTGCTGGCCGCCATAGTGTCTATCCCCCGTGCCCGGAACCCCGAATAAGGCCGATTGTATGCCCGGCAGTGGCAGGCGTGCAAGTTGAAAGCTTCCTTACCCTATGCTACCGTCAACAAAACAGCGGGAGTCATCGCTATGGGAGTCACCTACGCCAGAGGCAGCATCGCCGGCAAGTCGGAAAACCGCGAGTACGATTTTCTGGTGGATACCGGCGCAACCTGGGTCGGCATCCCACAGGCTGACATTGACGCTTTGGGGCTGGATACCGTACCCAACGCCGACGCCGCCCTGCTGACCGCCGACGGCAAAGTCGTGCGCACGCCTATCTACGTCGGCATCGGTATGCTGGAAGGCACGGGCTTCGTCAACGGCGTCGTCCCGGCGGCGGTCCCTCTGGTCGGCTACAAATTGCTGCAGGATCTGGGATTCAAGGTTGACCTGGTGAACGAGCGTATCGAGCCGCGCCCGGACGGCGAAATCGGGCCGCCGTTCCTGCTGTGACGGACTCGGCGGGAGGCCCGACTACGGTATTTTGCCCTCCCGCTTCAATGCTACCAGTCGGGCGGTAGCGGCATCGTTCCGCGCCTGTTCCTCTGGCGTCTCCAGTGGGCGTTCGATCCGTTCAAGGAAGGGGTGGTTGAGTTCGTGCCAGAATACCTGCTCGGCTTGCACCATCTCGTCAAGCCGGTCGCTGATCAGCCGCGCCGCTACCACGGGGCGAGCAGGATATCCAGTTAGCCTACCCAGATGTTCGGCAGTCCGAATGACAGTTCTGGCGTCCCTCTCTTCTGCCACGTAAGCTATGACCACCGCTAGGTACACGGTATTATCTTTGCGGTCGGTAGTTTCCAGAATCAAAGGGGTAAGCAGGAAGTTATGCCGCTCAGCCAGAGGTATATCACCTTCCCAAGGCGGCGGGAGCAAAGCGACCTTTTCGCTAGAAGTGAGCGTTCTGGTGAGGCGCAGACCCATATCGTCGGCGATAAGAAAACCGTCGTCCTTCATTCGCTCCTGCATTGTCAATCTGAGAAACATCCGGTCGCCACCAAATTTGCCCCGACGTTCCATTTCATCATCGTACATACTGACCTCTGTATCTGACTGATTAGCGGTGTATGCCCAATACGAGTTTAGCATGGCACTCACCGACAACAGTGTCAGGGGCTGATGCCCTCGCCTTCCAGAAAAGCAACCAGTCGCTCAGCGGTAGCCGGCAAGTCCCGCAGCTGGCACTCCCAAACGGTAAGCACGGCCCAGCCCTGTTCCTCAAGCGAGACAACGTTGCGAGCGTCGCGGGCGTGGTTGCGACCCAGCTTCGCAATCCAGTATTCCCGGTTGGTGGCGGGGATACGCACTCGCGGGCAACCGTCGTGGCGATGCCAGAAGCAGCCGTTGACGAATACCACCTTGCACCGCGACGGGAAAACCAAATCGGGCCGACCCGGCAGGTCAGCCCGATGCAAACGATACCGATAACCGAGGCCGTGCAACAACCGCCTCACCTGCATCTCCGGCTTCATGCCCTTCGACTTGACCCGCGCCATGATCCGGCTGCGGGCTTCGGGCGATACGGTGTCAGCCATAGCAGAACGCCCGTCAGACCGCCAGCACTCTATGGTTTTGATTCTTAATCACCCGTCGATGGGATAGTTCCGCGTCTCGATTGTTCCCGTCTTGAATTGATCCGTTGTTGAGTTGCACCGAATCTGGATTGATTCCTACGCCCCGATTGTCGCGGTCGCTTCTCACGACTACATAGTGGAACACCAACTGGCGCGTACCACTACCGGCATTGTAATCAGCATTTCGAGTGTGTCTTCCGATACGGAAATGCAAGTGTGGATTGCCAGTAACGAAAACTGTGGAATTGAAAGTGACCTGAGCAGCTATAGTCTCACCCACGCCGTATGTCTGACCTTGAATTGGACGCGAAACTATTTCTATGCTAACAATGCCGGGTCCCAATAACGTCAACCAATTGCTTTCATACCCAGCAGACCTTAGGATACTGCCTCGCGCCGCCGGAAACGGCTTTCGAATCTGAAAAGAGCGGGCAGAACCGCTGACGTCCCGGTATATCCTAAATTGACTACCGTTGGGTTGCCAAGTGAACATATGTGGGCCAGTTTGACTTCCTAAATGCCCCTCAAGATTGTTTTCTTGATTGCGTGTCCAAGTGTAATCTGCTGGATCGTATGGAGTTGTTGAAACTTCAAAAATCTTGAACCGAAACTTCGCCATATCACGAATCAATACCACAGTCCGCAAATTTGGATATTGATTAGTTGCCTCCGCGACTCGGTCATTCCAAATCTGCAAGACCTGATCTCCGGCAGTCTGAATGTCTGCTAAAGGCGCATTGTTGCTGAAAGAATATCCTAGGGCATTCCTACCAGAAATGAGCGGTACGCGGGTTTCGGTTATGGGGTTATTGGAACCTATCGTCTTGGCCGACCAAGCGGTGCTGCCAAGTACGATATCTGCAATACCCAAAGGACTTTTTCTGTGTATGCCGTTGACTGCGGCAGCGAAAATATCGCCCCAATCATCGCCTGACAAGTCGCTCCTTCCGACCGCGCTCGAATAAACGATGTTGCTTGCGATCGTCTGAATGACGGTGTCGGGAATCTGGCCCAACGGATACGGCGTAGGGTTGCTCCATCCGCCGCGCAATCTCGGTCCTTGATAGGCCATCTTGCACTTCCTCCAAAACTGCCTGCACCATAGGAACGGGAACGGCGTTGCCGGTCTGCTTGCGGATTTGCTGATAAGTTCCGGGCAGCTCAAACCGCTCCGGGAATCCTTGCAGCCGCAACATTTCTCGGGGCGTCAATCGCCTTTCGCCGTTAACCAGCAGGTAATTGTACGACGCTCCGGCGCGCAGGGCGCAGGAAAACGGGTGGCTAGACACGTTGCCGCCCTTGTTTTCGTGCCAGATTGATAGGTCGTAGGGGCTTTCGTGCTTTGCCAACCGCTTCTGGCGTATCGCGTCGCTGGCCATGTAGGTTGCCGGAACTTCTTTTTCCAAAACCTCCGACAGGGGCTGATAGTGACCCATCGGGTCGGGCCACTCAAACGGAACAGAATGGTCGAGGAAACCTACGATGATTGTGCGCTCTCGCTTCTGAGGCAGTCCGAAATCAAGGGCGTTGAGAACTTTCCAGTCGGCGCGGTAGCCCAATTCGTTCAGAGCGGAGATTATCGCTTGCATCGTCCGGCCCCGGTTGTGGGTGGACAGCTGGCGTACGTTCTCTAAAACGAACGCCGCCGGTTGTTTGGCGTCGATAATTTCCGCGACGTCGAAAATGAGGTTGCCACGATCATCGTCGAACCCGCGCATATCACCGATGATGCTGAACGGTTGGCACGGGAACCCGGCCAGCAAGACGTCGTGGTCGGGTACGGATTCGGGTGCTATTTCGGTGATGTCGCCGCCTGGCTCCATGCCAAAATTCTGCTGGTAGGCGCGGCGCGCCTCGGCGTCAATGTCGCAGGCGAAGACGCAAGCCATACCTAAATTAGCAGCGGCTATATGAAAGCCACCAATGCCACAGAACAAATCCGTGAACGTCAGCGACAGCTTGTTGTCCCTATGGGCCATAACCCGTACAAAGCATCTCCATTTTCTGCTCCACAAGGTTATCAGGTTTGTCAAGGGGTTTTGCAGAAATTTTATGTAATTGCGGTCAAATTATCGCAATTTTCGTAAGCCGCGGACCTTTGAAAATAAAAACACCGGGGCAGCCCGTGATCTACCCCGGCGTCGGCACCCTGCCGTTTATTGTTACCTACACGTCCTTCAACGCCAGCGCGTCCTCCCCGGCGCTGTTGCCGGCCAGGCGGCCGAAGACCATGCCCGCGCTCAGGCCGCTGCCGCCCGGGTAGTTGTGGTAGAACAGCCCGCCCACCATCTCGCCGGCCGCGTACAGGCCGGGGATGGGGTCCTGGGCGTTGGTCACCACCTGGCCCCGGTTGTTGACCTTGACGCCGCCGAAGGTGAACGTGATGCCCGTGGTGACCGCCCAGCCGCGATAGGGCGGCGTGTCGATGGTCTCGGCCCAGTTGGTCTTGTCCACGGCCAGGCCCTCGGTGCGCCGGCCGTCCTTCACGGTGGCGTTGTAGGGGATGTCCTTGCGGACGGCGGCGTTGTACTCCTCGACCGTGCGCGCCAGCCCGACGGGGTCGATGTCCAGCATCCGCGCCAGTTCCTCGATGGAGTTGGCCTCGGCGGTGGTGGCTTGCGGAATCCAGTACTCATCGCGGAGCAGGTGCTTCACCTTCTCGTCGAAGACCTGGAAGCACAGGCCCTGGGGCTGGTCCATCAGCGCGCGACCGTAGGTCACGTAGGTGTAGTTGCGGAAGTCCGCGCCCTCGTCCAGGAACCGCTCGCCGTTGATGTTGACCATGATGCCGAAGGGGTACGAGTGCTTCTGGAACAGCTCGGTTACGGTGCGGTCGCCAAATGTCGGGGCGTTCATGTCCCAGGCCACGGCGTGGCAGGACGACCAGTGGCCGTATGACTGCGCGCCCACGTCCAGCGCCATCTTGATGCCGTCGCCGGTGTTGTAGGGGATGCCGCGCACCTTGACGGTCTCCCAGCCGGGGCCCAGGTAGCGGCAGCGCATCTCGGCGTTGGCCTCGAACCCGCCGGCCGCCAGCACCACGGCGCGGGCCGCGATGTCCTCGAACCCGTTGGGTCCCTTGACCCGCAGGCCGGCGACGTGTCCCCTCTGGTCCTGGATCAGGGATACGCCCTCGGTGGAGTAGCGGACCTCGACGCCCAGCTGCTCGCACACGTCAAACTGCTGGTCGGACAGGCCCTTGCCGGCTCCGACCGCCTCCACAACCAGGCCGCCCCAGAAGCGGAACTTGTCGCCGTCGCGGAACGCCTGCCGCCCGAAGGACAGCACGAACCGCACGCCGTGTTCCTGCAACCACTTCATCGTCGGGTACGACTGGCTGACCAGGATCTCGGCCAGCTCGGGGTCGGACAGGCCGTGCGTCACGCGCATCATGTCGTCGTAAAACTGGTTCTCGGTGTACTGGCCCACCTCGATGGAGTTGGCCTCGGTCTCCGACATATCGGGAATCAGGCCCTTGATATCGTCCAGGCCGTTGTAGGCGAAGCGGATGATGCCGCCGGTGAAGTAGGTGTTGCCGCCCCGGAAGTACTCAGGGGCCTTCTCCACCACCAGCACCGATTGGGTCTGCTCGCGGGCGGCGATGGCGGCGGACAGGGCGGCGTTGCCGGCCCCAACGATGATTACGTCATAAACAGTGTCATTAGCAGGCACAGTGGCACCTCGGCGGCCGGCCGGCTGTGCGCCGGCAGGCGATTTTGCAGCGATGATGATACCACAGCGCGCCTACACCGCAGTCAGCCACCACCGCGCTTCGCCGGCTCCGCCGCCGCTGACGTTGACCTCCATCCCTTCCAGCAGCCACGCGCCGCCGATGCCCCGGCTCTCCGCGGCAACCTCCAACACGTCCGACAGCCGGCCTTCCACCACCGCCCGGCGGCTGCCGGCCCCGAGCAAAGGCAGCGTCGCTTCGAGCTGGGGACGCGGTTGGGAACGCTGCGCCAGCCGCGCCGCCGCCGCACCCCGGGCCGCCGCGTAGTTGTCGGTGTACCGGCAGTTGACCAGCCGGCCGCGTCCGGTGTCCAGGGGTAGGCCGGCGCCGCCGGATTCGGCACGAACGGCGGTGGAGGTCTGCGTCCGCCAGCAGTGGTTCGCATACAGGTCCAGGCTTTGCAGGTAGGCCGTATTCTGTCCACTGTTGCGGATGCGCAGCACGTGGCCCCGGCCGGCGATGCCCGACTGCGCCTCGGTGAGCAGCTCGACGGTGAGGTCGTCGGTAACGTCGTTGCCCATGCCGGCGGCGTCATCCGTCGCGGTGTAATCCACGCCGGCCATGGGCGCAGCGATGTCGTCAATCACGTCCCAGGTGTCCGTGGCCGCCAGCAATCCGCCGGAGCCGGATTCGCCGCCGCCCGGTATTTCCAGCGCCTCGTTGAGACTCCACACCTGCTGCCGGCCGGCATCCGACGAACGGCGGTAACGGAAAGTTACCGCGTCCTCCACAACATCCGCCCCGTCGTTCCGCTGGATGGCCGTCGCGTAAGGCCCGTCGCCGTCGGCGGTGTCGGCAATCGTGAACCTGGCCAACGACACCGGATTGAGATGGCGGTGAACGTCGGCCCGCCGCGATGCCGCTTCCAGCCGGACGCGACCCAGACCGTCGGCGTAGATCAAGCCGTGCTCTTCCCGCTGCAACCTACGCAACGCCCGGCCCGCCGACACGTCCCACACCGAGCGCGGCCCTCCCGTCAGCAGCGTCCGCCCATCGTCCAACGCATAGTCGCCGGGAACCAGGCCGGCCCAGCCCAGGATCGCCGCCGCCACGTTGCCGGAGCGCATCAGGCCGCCGGCCAGCGCCCGGTGCAAGGGTACGGTGTCCAGCCGCTGCATCGGGTCGGCGGCGGTGACGCGACACACGCCGGCCTCGTAATCCGGGTTGACGTCGGTGATGCGTCCGCTGAACAGGCTGCGCCCCACGCCGAATTCGCCCCAACGGTCCTGCGCGTTGCGAAAACCGTGCCACAGGCCGTGCCGGCTCGAGTCCGGCGCATCGGCGATGGCAGTAGCCGACAGGATTTCCCGCCGCCTCGCGCCCGGTTGGGCCAGTGCGACGGTGTAAACGCGCACGCTGTCCGCGGTCTGCTCAATCTCCAGGTCATACCACGCCCCCGTCTCCAGCGCGCCGCCGTCGGACAGTCGCGTAACCGTTCGCCCCGACACCCGCTCCAGGATGGTGGCGTCGCTGGCGAACCGCAGGCGCAGGCAGTCGTCCCGGGCGACGCACCGCAGCACAAACCCGCCCAGCCCGTTGCTGCCGCGACGGTAGCGCGCCGTCAGCGTCGCCAGCAGGTCGCCCGTATCCAGCAGGGCTACCGCATCCGACGGCGGCCAGCCCCTGCCTTGTCCCATCGCCGTTCCGTCCGCCACCACAAAACCGTTGCCGGCGACGCCTGCCACATCCCACTGCTCGCCGCCGTACGCCGTTCGGCCATCAAGGTCAACGGACGCCGCACCGCCGGCAGCAAAGTCGTCGTGGATCCGGTTGGCGCGCAGCCACACCGGACGACCCGGCCGCACGTTGGCGCCCAATGGGCCGCTGCTATTCCCCGGCGTGTACCGATGGTCGTGGTTCCGCAGCGTGATCTCCAGTTCCGCCGGCGGCGCAAACTCCGGCACCGGCAGCCCGCGCCGGCCCCACCGCCAGCGCAAACCCAGCACGTCGGCGGACACGTCCGAGCCGTCCGCATCCCACGTGCCTGCGTTCGCCCAATCGACCAGGATTTGCCAGCGAATTCCCGCGATCATTACCAAACTCCCAGATCAACCGGCCCGTCCTGCCGGAACGCCGCCTCAAACCGCACCGGCTCGCCGGCCTTGCTGCTGATGCGGTAGGACAGGCACACGAACCTCCCCGACACCCGGCGCTGGCCCGGCGCGTTGCCCACCGGCCCGTATTCCACCCGCACGGCGCGACCGACCACGCCCGACAGCACGGCGTCCGGCCCCATGTCCGGCGTGTCGTCCCAACGCCCGGACAACGTGAACGCCTGCGCAGCCTCCGACCCGGCCACGGTTCGTACCGCCGTGTCGTTCACACCGGTAACGTCGTGAGCCGCCAACTCGCGCCCCAGCGGCCCGACGCGCTCCACCCAAGGCGACAGGTCACGCAGCGCGCCGCCGGCGTCCTCCACCGCCACGTAGCTGTACCCGGCGCTGGCGTATCCGGTCATGCTCACACCCCCAGCACGGCGTTGCGGCGGCGGTACGGGGCCAGCAGCGTGCGGACCGTGGGGGAGACGCCGCCAACGTCTCCCCCATCGCCCTCCGGCAGCGCGAAAGGTCCCGCCAACCTCTCGCGCCACCAGACGGCGGCCTGCAGCAGGCACGCTTCTGATACCCCCTTCGGGTACCGGTGAACCAGTATTGCCGACCCTGCGGCGTGCGCTGACCGCTCAGTTCCGTTGACCCCGCGCTGCGCCGTCAGCGTCAACTCACCCTGCCCATCGTCAGCTACGCCAGCGACGTACATCTGCTCGTCGTCGATGCGGACGGTGTGGCCGGCCGACAGCGTGGCGCCGGCGCCTGGAGCGGACACGGCAACCGTTTCATCGTCAGCCGCCGTGTTTCCATCCGTCCGCAAAGCGGTATCCTCCCGCACGTCGCCGTAGCCCCAAACCCCGCTCACCACCACGCCGGCCCGGCTCAGCGGGAACCGGCGACGCGCCCCCGACGCCAGCATGATGCGGGTGTAGGGTCGGCCGCCCGGCTCCGTGGGCGCGGCGTTCAGCGGATACAGCAGCCAGTCCGCCGCCGGCCAGCCGACCCACTCGCCCGAAGCTTCCCGCACGCGCACCTCGCTGGCCACAACCAGGTCCGGCACCGTCAGCGACGCTTTGCCCGTACCGTCGAAACGACGCTCCCCGCGCATCGCGCCGAACTGCCGGCCGCAGTAGCCGTCAATCCAGCGGGACGCCGCCTCCAGCAGCGTCAGCAGCCGCCCGTCGTGAGCGTCATCGGGCGCGTTCAAAACCGATGCCGATTTCAACGTCGCCAGGTCCGCGTAAGCATTTGTCATGCCATCTTTCTCCGTAGGCTGTCATTGCGAGGAGCGACGCGGCAATCTCGTCGAGGCCGCGCCGCGCCGTCGCTACACCGTGATGTTGTACTGCAACGCCGTGTGCGTCGCCGACGCCCGCGCGCCCGTCCGTTCCATGAACGCCAGCCTCATGCTCACCACCATGATGTTTTGACGCTTCTGGATGTCCCGCGTCGTCTCGATCATCAGCTCCCGGCGGAACCCCAGACGCCACTGGGTCCGGTTCACCGCCAGCAGCCGGCCCTTGGTGTTGCCGTTGCCGCCGTCGGTCACCTTGCCGTCGGCGTCCGATTTCGCCATCTGCTCCGACACGATGACCGGGATGCCGTCCACCTGCGCCAGCTGACCGTTGAGCAGCGTGGCCTGCGGCCCCAGCTTGTCCAGCGTGCGGAACTCGTCGATGGCCAGCGACTTGATGTACGTGCCCACGTCGGCGACGTAGGCCAGCTCGGAGGGACGCACACCGTACTTGCCCAGCAGACCCCGCGCTTCGTTGAACATATCGGCGCTGGGCGCGGCGGCGTGGTTGTTGGCCTGCCCGTCGTTGTCCACCAGCGGCAGGTGCAGCAGCCCGTCGAACCCCAGCAGCCAGTGCGCCTTGCCGCCCATGGACGCGCTGATGGTCGCGCCGTCGGCGTTGATGTTGTTCTGCGTCGTGCGGTCGGCGTTCAGCAGCACGTCGTCGATCACCTCAACGGCGTTGCGCACCAGCGTGCTCCGCACCTCGGCGGCCATGGCGATTACGGCGTCCTCGTCCAGCGTCAGCGACCATGGCACCTCGGCCACCAGCTCGTAGGCGGTCAGCGTCTGCCGCGCCGTGGTCAGCGCCGTTTCCGTGGTCGCGGTGTTCTCCACCCCCGGATACCACGCCACGTTGCCCAGTTGCAGCGGGATCTCAAAGGGGTTGGTGGGCATGTCCACCCGCGTGAACAGCGACGCGACGTGCGTGTCCACGTTGACGTCGGCCCACAGCGCCGCCGCCTCGCCGGTGGGGACCAGTTCGTCGCCGGCGCCGGCAGTGGTGCTGTCCATGGCGGCCTTCAGGTTCGCCTGCCAGTCGGACAGCAGGCGAGGGTTGCCGTCGCCGGGCTCCCGCTGCTGCGACGCCAGCACGCTGCGCACGCAGGCCAGGTCCAGCGCGTCCATGCCCTGGTACTTGCCGAATGGCACCCGGGGCCGCTCGCCGGGATTGCCATAACGCGCCAGCATCGCCTGCCGTTCACCGGCGCGCTGCTTTTCGGTAAGCTCGCCCACGGCGCGGCTGAGGCGGCCCAGCTCCTCCTGCAACGGCGGAATGTCCGCGTCCAGCCGCTGCCGGTAGAAATCCCGCGCCTCCGCCACTTCGTTCTTGATGGTTTCCAGTTCCCACGTTGAAAGCGTCATAAATTCTCAAACTCCTGCTCGTTAAGCGAAATGTCATTGCGAGTCCGCCGGGGCGGACGTGGCAATCTCGTCGGAAAATCAACTCCTCAGCCCCCGCAGCAACCCAACCACCTCCGCCGCTACGCCACCCCGGTGCGCAAGCAACGCGCCCCGGTTGGCCGGCACCGGCACCGCGCTGATCTCCAGCAACTCCTGCTCCAGGAACCGGATGCCCAGGAACGCGCCGGTGCGGGCATCCCGCCGTTCCTCGAACCGCAGCGGGCGGAACCCTACGGACACCCCCTGCTGGTAGCCCCGGCGGTACAGCCCCTCAACCTCCCGGGCGAACTCGGTGTCCGCAAACTCCAGGCGAGCCAATAGCGCGCCGCCGTCGCGCCACACCGATTGCGCCCGCCCGATGGCCGGCCGGCGATAGTCATGGGCCCACAGCACCACCGGGTTCTCCCGGTAGGCGTCCAGCCGCCAGCCTTCCGGCGCAACGGTATCGCCGTGCCTGTCCACCGCCCCCGTGGACGCTACGAACGTCAGCGTCTCCCCGTCCGCCTGCCGGTGGCGAGCCTGCCCTTCGACAGGCTCAGGGCGAGCGGCCATCCGTCCCTGGTGAGCGGCCTCGCGCTCACCGTGAGGAGTCTCCCGCTCATGGTGAGGAGTCTCCCGCTCATGGTGAGCCTGTCGAACCGCCGCCGGTTCCGCCAGCGTCCCCCACTTGCACACCATGGGCGCGTCGCCCATCCCGCAGGCGTAGACGGACAGCGCCCGCAACAACACCGCCCGGTCGTCCGCCAGGTCGGGCCACCGGCTCCCGTTCATCATCGCAACCTCCTTGCCTTGATCACATCGGATCTCGCGCCGGCGCGACGACGAATCGGCTGGGTAACAGCCGGCAAAAAGCCGGCGGAACCGACCCGGCATCAGGTCAGTCCCACCGGCAGCTATGCTGATTGATTCAGTTCAGGCTAACGCGTGAGTTGCAGCAGTGTCAACGCCCGGATGTCACCGTGCAGCAAAACATAGGGGCGAATAACAATCCGCCCCTATGATGATCAACGGGTGTGGCGGACGGAGCTTAGTCGTCGTCGCCGACGGCCGCCGGTTCCGGCTCCTCGATGGGGTCGAGCTGCCAGGGGAAGTTCCCCTCGAACAGGAACCCGTCCTTGTTGCCCCATTCCGACTCCGGCGATTCGTAGTAGATCTCAATCTCGTTGTCGTCGGGGTCGTAGATGTACACGCCCATGGATATGCCGTGGTCGCCCAGCCTCTTGAACTTGACGCCGTGCTCCTTGCAGCGCTGGTACAGTTCCTTGAGGTCGCGGAACGAGTTCATCTGCCAGGCCATGTGCGCCATGCCCACCCGCCGGTCCTCGGGACCCGGCGCGTCCATGCCCAGCGGAATCAGCGCCAGCTCGTGGGACATGGTGGTGTCGGCGGACAGGAACGTCATCCCGCCCGGCCGGCCCGTCATCACGGTGAGGCCCAGCACGTTGGTGTAGAAATCAACGCTGCGCTCGATGTCGCGCACCTTGATGACCAGATGGCCCAACTGCTTCGGTGTGTAAGCCATGACAGTACCTCCCTGAATTCTATTGCGTGTGGCTGTCTTGCCGGCATTATATCGCAACCCGGCGCCTGCGCGCATTGCGACTTGCGTGAATTACGACTATTGAGGCAAACGCGCACCCATGTTATGTATTGCCGGATTTGCGCGGTTAGTATAATGTGCGGGCGCCGGCAGTTGGAGTTTCCGGGCCAATCTCAGCCACCGATTTCTGGCGAGTCGCTGATGACGGAAATTACGCGACATACATCAACCCCCGGCCCTCCGCCACTCAACACGGCGATTCGCGACCCGTCGCCGCTGGTTGGGAGGCCTGGAGGCGAAGCCGAAGCCAACGGCTCCGGCCTCGTGTTCAAGCAGGCCACCGAGCCCTGGGAATTTGAAGAGATTTCCCAGTTGAACTACGCTTCTTTCGTCGAGGAAGTGCCCCAGCATCCCGTCAATGACGACCGGACTCTGGTTGACCAGTTCCACGACGAAAACACGTACTTCATCTGCCGGCGTGGGCCGGAACTGCTGGGCATGATCTGCGTGCGCGACCGTCGCCCCTTCTCGCTGGACCAGAAACTCGGCCGCCTGGAGGACCACCTGCCCCAGGCCGAAGGCGCGAAACTCTGCGAGGTGCGTCTGCTGGCCGTGCGGCCCGAACTGCGCCGTACCCGGGTGCTCCCCGGCCTCCTCACCATGATGGCCCGCTACTGCCAGGAGGGCAGCTACGATTACGTGGTGATGTCGGGCCGGGTATCCCAGCAGCCCCTGTACCGGCATATCGGGTTCATCCCGTTCGGTCCGGTGGTGGGCGATGAATCCGCTCCCTACCAGCCCATGTACCGGCCCGTCGGCAACGTGGGAGTGGAGTTCGCCGGCAAGTTCCACCAGCGGGTTTCCGCGCCGCCCGGCGACCCGGTTATCCTCACCCCCGGCCCGGTGGCGATGCCCGATGCCGTGGTCCAGGCGTTCCAGCAGCCGCCGCTGTCCCACCGTTCTCCCGAGTTTCGTGATCTGATGCTTGGCGTCCGGCGCCGCCTGTGCGAACTGACGCGCGCGAACCACTGCGCGGTGATGGTCGGCTCGGGCACCATGGCCAACGACGTGGTGGCGGCGCAGTTGTCCCGTCTCAACACGCCCGGCACTATCGTCACCGCCGGCGAGTTCGGCGAACGGCTGCTCGACCACGCCGACCGCATGGGCCTGGAATACGTCGCGGTGCAGCACGAGTGGGGCGAGTCGCTGGACTACGACTGCATCAAGCGCGCGCTGGTGTCGAACCCGGGCGGCTGGCTCTGGGCGGTGCACTGCGAAACGTCCACGGGAGCGTTGGCCGACCTGTCCCGCCTGAAAGCATTGTGCCGGAAGCACGACGTCAAGCTCGCTCTGGACTGCATCAGCAGCATCGCGGCGACCTCCGTTGACCTGCGCGACGTCTGGCTCGCCAGCGGGGCCAGCGGCAAGGGGTTGGCCGCCTACCCCGGCCTCGGGCTGGTTTTCTGCGAGCGGCCTCCCGCGCTCGATCCCGCCCTGCCCCGCTACCTGGACCTGGCCCTCCA
The DNA here is from genome assembly GCA_022825745.1 of Dehalococcoidia bacterium. GTDB lineage: Bacteria > Chloroflexota > Dehalococcoidia > Lucifugimonadales > UBA3495 > Bin87. The sequence continues at coordinate 15,204 of JAJDWF010000035.1, forward strand.
TTGCTCCGGGGCAAACGATGGCGCGGTGCCTTTCACCCTGTCGTCCAACCTGCTGGCGGCCCTGGCAGCCGGTTTGCAGCGCCAGACGCCGGAGTTGCTGGAGCAGATTGACCGGGATGGGCGCTGGCTGCGCGCGCAACTCCGCGACCTGGGCTTCAGCCTGGTGGCATCGGAAGGTGAAAGCATCGGCGCGGTAACCACCATAGCGCTGCCCACCGGCCCTTCAACCAATCACACAATCGACTCGGAACGGATGGGTAACGCGCTGGCCGAACTGGGCTTTTACACCTCGTACGCCAGCAGCTACCTGCGCGAACGCAACTGGCTGCAAGTCTGCCTGATGGGAGAAGTAAGCCGCCCCCAGCTGGAGCGGCTCATCCCGGTGCTGGCGGCCCAACTGGACGCGCTCACAAGGAGACAATAGATATGAAACTGGCAATACTGCTACTACTGGCGTCCGTCGGATGTCTGCTTCTGGCAAACACCGTGCTGTTCCTCGGCCTGCAAGTGCTGGAAATGAACCAGTGGCAGGGCGCGGCGCTGGGCATCGCCATGTGGACGCTGGTAATAGCGACGCCCACGCTGGCCGTCCTCGGAATCTGGCGCGGCGTCAAAGCCTTCAAAAACCGTCGCCGCGCCGCCCAACCGCGCTGAGCAGCGCGCTAATTCAGCAGCGCACGGATTAGGGGCGGGTTTGAAACCCGCCCCCGTTCGTCAAAGCGCCGGTGAACGACGGCTCGTTACGCCCCTTCCAGGTTCTTCATGTAGTTCATCGCGCTGCCGGCTTTGAACCACTCGATCTGGGTCTGGTTGAGGGTGTGGCGCAGGTTGAGGGTTTCCTCGCTGCCGTCGGCATGCTTCAGGATCGCCTGTACCGGCACGTCCGGCGCCAGGTTGTTCAGCCCCACCAGGCTCATGCGGTCGTCCTCCAGCACCCGGTCCCAGTCCGCCGGGTCCTCGAAAGTCAGGGGCAACAGGCCCTGCTTCTTCAGGTTGGACTCGTGGATGCGGGCGAAGCTGCGGGTGATGATGGCCGCCGCGCCCAGCATCCGGGGCGACAGTGCGGCGTGCTCCCGGCTGGAACCCTCGCCGTAGTTCTCGTCGCCGATGGCGACCCAGCGGATGTTCTCCGCCTTGTAGGCGCGGGCGATCTCCGGGATGGGCATGATCTCCTCGCCGGAGAGCTGGTTCTTGCCGGTGCCGGTGTCGTCCGTGTAGGCGTTGTTCGCGCCCAGGAACATATTGTCGCTGAGGTTGTTCAGGTGCCCGCGGAAGCGCAGCCAGGGGCCGGCCGGCGAAATCGAGTCCGTCGTCGTCTTACCCTCGGTCTTGACCAGCACCGGAATGTCCTCAAAGTCGTTGCCGTCCCAGGCTTCCCACGGCTCCAGCACCTGCAAGCGGTTGCTGGCCGGGTCAACCCGCACTTCAACGTCGCTGCCGTCTTCCGGCGGATCCACGTACATGTCGGCGCCGGGGTCGAATCCGGTGGGCGGAACCTCGGGAGCTTCCGAGGGCGGCTGCAGCATGAACTCGTTGCCGTCGGCGTCCACCAGCGGGTCCGTCAGCGGGTTGAAGGACAGCCGTCCGCCCAGGCCCATGGCAATGGCCAGCTCGGGGCTGGCGATGAAGTTCATGGTGCCGGCGTTGCCGTCGTTGCGGCTGGGGAAGTTCCGGTTGTACGACGTTACGATGCTGTTGTCCGTGCCGCGCGCCTCGGGCCGGTTCCACTGGCCGATGCACGGGCCGCAGGCGTTGGCCAGCACCGTCGCGCCGATGGCTTCCAGGGCCTCCTGCTGCCCATCGCGCTCGATGGTGGCGCGCACCTGCTCGGAGCCGGGGGTAACCAGCAGGCCGGACGCCGCCGTGACGCCGCGAGCCGCCGCCTGGCGGGCCACGTCGGCACAGCGTTCCATGTCTTCGTAGGACGAGTTGGTGCAACTGCCCACCAGCGCCACCGACACGGTTTCCGGGAAGCCTTCCTGCTCGGCTTCGGCCTTCAACGCGGAAATCGGCCGCGCCCGGTCGGGCGAGTGGGGGCCGGTAACGTGAGGCTCCAGCGTGGACAGGTCAATCTCTACGATCACGTCGTAGAACTGCTCCGGCTGCTCCTCAACCTCGGGGTCGGAGCGCAGCAGGTGGACGTACTCCTCGGCAAGGTCAACCAGTTCGCCGCGGCCGGTGGCCCGCAGGTAGGTGGCCATCCGCTCGTCGTAGGGGAACACGTCGCCGGTGGCGCCAAGCTCCGCGCCCATGTTGCAGATGGTTCCCTTGCCGGTGGCGGAAATCGACGCCGCGCCGGGGCCGAAGTACTCGATGATGGCGTTGGTGCCGCCGGCCACGGTGAGCTCGTAGGCCAGCTTGATGATGACGTCCTTGGGCGCGGTCCACCCGCTCATGGAGCCGGTCAGCTTGACGCCGATGATACGGGGGTAGCGCACCTCCCAGGGCAAGCCGGCCATCACGTCGGCCGCGTCCGCGCCGCCCACGCCGATGGCCAGGGAGCACAGCCCGCCGCCGTTCACGGTGTGGGAGTCGGTGCCGATGATCAGCGCGCCGGGGTAAGCGTACTTCTCCAGCACCACCTGGTGGATGATGCCCGAACCGGGCTTCCAGAATCCCATGCCGTAGCGCCGGCTGGCGGATTCCAGGAACTGGTAAACCTCGTTGCTCTCGTTCAGGGCGTCCTGCAGGTCGGATGACGCGCCGACGCGGGCCTGGATCAGGTGGTCGCAGTGTACCGTGGTGGGCACGGCCACCCGGTCGCGTCCCGACTGCATGAACTGCAAAATCGCCATCTGGCCGGTCACGTCCTGGTGGGCCACCCGGTCGGGCCGCAGGTTGATGTAGCTGTCGCCGGGGCGCAGGTCGGCCTCTGCCACGTCGTCCAGGTGAGAGAGCAGCAGCTTTTCCGCCAGGGTCAGCGGGCGGTTGAGACGGGCTCGAACTTGCGCCAGCTTTTCGTCCATTTTGCGGTAGGTTTCCCGCACGAATTCCGGAGTGGAATCAATGTTGCTCATCTTGGTCTCTCCTCCTCAGAAGGTAACTGTGCTTCCGTACTTGTCCATCAGCGCCAGGAACAGCCGGTGGCGTACCGGATTGGCCGCCGCGTTTTCGGAACGGCGCAGGTAGATGCGATAGACCGTTTCCAGCTGATCGTCTCCCATCCAGATGGCGTAGCTGGGCATTCCGTTGCCCAGCGTGCGATGGATGAATTCCAAACGGCGGATGCGGCTGAGTTGCAGGGCGATTCGTCCATCGCCATCGGTGGTGAGCACGGCGATGCCGCCGTCAGGGTCGGGGTTCCCGCTGCCGTCCACGAATTCCAGGCAGTCCAGCGTGGCGGGAATCGACACCGTGGCGGCCGCGTTGTGCACCATCACCACGGCCTCGCCGAGCCCGATGCCGATATCGCCCATGCCGGCGCAGCAGGCCCGGAGCACGCTCCGCAGCAGGTCAATGTCGGCCGGTTGAGCGGTGGCGTGCCGGCGCGCCGGAAGCGATGCGCTCTCCGGCAGGTGGTCCCCGATAACCTGGGCCAGATCATCCGGTATGGGCGCAAAGTTCACCCGCCCGCGACGGGTCACAGTGGCCTCGCCGCAGATGGAACCGTAAAGCGTCTTTTCCCCGGACCACCGCCGCGCCACGTCGAACCTGGGGCCATACGTGCAGCCCAGGATGCAGCCCGCCGTGGTGATCTGCACCCTGGCGGCGTCATCAACTCCAACGGCGTCGTTGAATTCACGGAGAATCGCGTCGGCGTTCCGGCCCCGGTGATACCAGCGCGCGCAGCCATACTCGTCGGTGCAGACGACGATGTTGACGTCGGGGCGCGTGGCGGAATCGGCGGATGTTGCGCTCATGTCGTTGCGATGTTGGGCGTGCTGCCCGGATGCAGTAAACGGGATGCGATAAAACGTCCGCCCGGCTGCTGAGCGCCGGGCGGGAAAATGCTGGGATTTTTGCTGCGATGGCGTCCGCCCGTTTTGGCCGGGCGGCTGGTCGCGGCCGGCGCGGGACTACTTGTCGAAGTAGTCGTAGTTGATCTTGATGTATTCCTCGTACATTGCCGGCACCGCTTCTTCGGCGAAGATGGCCGTCACGGGACACACCGGCTCGCAGGCCGCGCAGTCGATGCACTCATCGGGGCTGATGAAGTACATGTCGTCATCGTCGGTGGTGTAGATGCAATCTACCGGGCAGACATCGACGCAGGCGGCGTCTTTCACGCCGACACACGGCTCGGTAATGATGTAGGTCATAGCGGCTTTCCCCTCGGTTAATGTGGTGTGCGTGCGGGCAATGCCCTGATCAATGCGGCTGTCGTAGTATGGGCTACTGCCACTGATGCGAAATTATAGCACGGCGGGAAGCCTATGCAACCGCGAGCGGCTCCCAATAACCCGGCGACTACACTCGCGTGAACCGCTTCTTGGTGGAAAGGGTCACAAAGGTCTGCGTCTTCTGCACGCCGTCGATCACGCCGATCTGGGTGCGCAGAAAGTCGCCCAGGCTCTCGGCGGACTCCAGGGCCGTCCAGACGAAAACGTCGTAGGGCCCGGTGGCCACCACGACGTAGTGGGCCTCATCCAGGTCGGCGATGCGCTCGGCAACGGCGTCGGACTTGCCCGGCCCGGTCTCCAGCCCGATGAGGGCGGTGGTGCCGTAGCCCATCTTCTCCAGGTTGGGCACCGCCACCACGTGGACGATGTCGTCTTTGATCAGGCGGCGCAGCCGGCGGCGCACGGTACCCTCGCTCACGCCGACGGCCCGCGCTATTTTGGCATTGGACGCGCGCCCGTCGGACTGGAGAATACCGATAATCTTGAGGTCAAGTTCATCCATTGGTTGGTTGACTCCATACGAAATTCGCCGGGCACGCTATGTTTTCCGTATCTCCGGCGAAATAATTGCCGAACGATAATAGTCTTTCTATTGCCGATTGTCAACCATCAATGGCAATCAATTGTCATTATTCGTCTTAACCACGACGATTTTCCGGTTTATTTGAGCATTCACACGCATCATATGCGTAAATTACATACGGCTAACCCAGACTCAGCGCGCCGACACCCACCACGATCATGACGATTGACGCGCCTTTTACCGCCAGCGCCTGCGGAGACAGCGACTCGTCCAGCAACTGCCAGCGCACCCGCGACAGGACGGTCGAAGCGGCGAACACGAACAGCGGGCGGGTCGCCAGCACCGCCGCCACCAGCGACGCCGGCCCCAGGCTATAGGCGTACACCGATAGCAGAATGGAAATCGCTGGCATCAACGCTTCCCCGGTAATCAGCATCCCCAGCGCCGTGGGCTGCCGCACGCCGGCGAACAGGCGTCGCCACGCGGACGCGCCGCCGCTCAGTCCCACCATGAAGAAAACCGCCCCCACCGTAGCCTGCTGTATTCCGAAAACCGTCAACACGGGCAGGTGGGCGTTCAGCGATGCCTTGGTGACCACGAAACTGCCGGCGGCGCACAGCGCGCTCAGCAGCAGAATCGCCGGGCCATATACCGCAGATCGGTCGCCCAGGGTGAAAACCGCCGTGGTGGGCAGGCTCATCCCCGGCCCGATGCGCCCGTAGGGCCGCTCCTGGAACAGCCGCACGGAAATCAGCACCGCTCCCACCACCACCAGGCTTATGCCGGCCCACTGGCCGATGGAGATGTGTTCGTCGAGGAACAGCAGCGCCAGGATGGCAACGTAGATGGGATTGGTTTGAGCGATGGCCACGGCGCGGGAAGCTTCCATCAACCGCATCCCGCGAAACAGCAGGACCACCGAGCATCCCATCAGCAGGCCCGCGGCCACCGGCGACACCGCCACCTGCCAGGGTGTGCCCTCGGGAATCCCTACCAGCAGCGTAACAATGCTGCCGTACACCATCCCGCAGATGCCGCACCACAGGCACAGCGGCGGCACCCCCTGGAAGTGGAAGGACAGCAGCCGCTTGTCGCAAACGCTGACAAAGCAGAAGGCCAGCGAACTGCCCAGAGCAAGGATAGCCCACATTGCGCCAGGTTTCGCCTCAGTGGTTGACCATCATTCGTGGATGCTTCAAGCCTAAACCCCGCAATGTTCGTCGCAGTCCTCGGCCCGGCCCAGCGCCCGGCTGATACCCATGCGGTTGCGTGCGAACCAGCGGTAGAATCCGTCGGATAGCGGGCGCGCCGGCCACCATCCCGTCCACCCAATCAGCCAGCCCCGGCCGGCCAACCGGTACGCTTCACGCAGGCTGGCCATTCCAACCGTCATCGTGCCGTCAGGCTTGATGCCGTAGAGCGCCGCCCGCACCTGCTCGGCGGTGAGGCCGTAGGCGGCGGAATCAAAGTCCTCCGCCATGATGTCCACCGCCTCGATGGCGTCCGGATTGCGCCGGTGCAGCATCAGCACTTCCCGGCTGCACAGCGGACAATCGCCGTCGTACAACAACTGGTAGCGGTCGCTCATCGCATCATCTCATGCAAGGCAAAGGTTCGCGTGTTCAGTCGTCAGCCGGAACCGGCGCGGCGTCGGCGGCCATCTGCTCGGCCTGGGCCGCGGCCAGAGCGGCCACGTCGGTGCCCACGTCCTGCACGCCGTACTTCTTCTCCAGCTCGTAGATGGCGTCCAGGCCCAGCACCGAGGCCACGTCCCAACGGGTGCCGTAGCGGTCGGGATCGACCATGCCGTCGCTCATCAGCTCCTCGTAGGCCGCGCGCACCTGTTTGTAGATCAGCCAGATGGTGCTGCCGCAGATCATGATCTTGTAGCCCAGTTCGTCCATGGTCTGCGTCGTCGCCAGGTCGCCGTTGTACATGCGCGGCACGTCGGCCAGGTCCCGGGCGTAGCGCTGGATGTCGTCCTGCGACTTGATGCCGTCCACAAACACCAGGTCGGCCCCGGCGTCCATGTAGGCGCGGCACCGGGCCACGGTGTCCTCCCAGCCGTTCACCGCGTAGGCGTCGCAGCGGGCGATGATGACGAAATCGGGATCCCTACGAGCGTCCAGGGCGGCGTGGATCTTCTGCACGTGCTCTTCCACCGGAACCACCTGCTTGCCGGCGAAGAAGCCGCACTTCTTGGGGAACACCTGGTCCTCCAGGTGAATGGCGGCGACGCCGGCCGACTCGTATTCCTTCACCGTGCGGCCCACGTTGAGCGGGTTGCCGTAGCCGGTGTCGGCGTCGCAGATCACCGGGATGTTCACGGCGTCGGCGATGTACTTGGCGTTGGCGACCATTTCGGTCATGGTGAGCAGGCCCACGTCGGGAAACCCCTTTTCGGCGGCGGTGCCCGCGCCGGTCATGTACACGGCCTGGTGTCCCACGTCCTCGGCGATGCGGGCGTGCAGCGCGTTCAGCACGAACGGCGCGACGACCATCTTGTCCGACGCCAGCATCCGGCGCAACTTGGCAGTAGCTTTCATAACGGCAATACCTCTCCTAAAAGATGCGGTCGGTTTCAGCCACGAGGGGCGGCAGGATGGCCTCCACCCAGGGCACCATGTCCCGCAGCACTTCCACCGGAATCTCGTGGCCCATGTTGTACTCGTGATACGACAGGTTATAGTTCTCCGCGTCCAGGAATTCGCGGGTGCGCCGCGCGCTGTCCATGGATACCATCTGGTCATGGAGGCCGTGGGCGACGAACACCGGCTGCTCACGGTGGTCGGGCAGGCGCGGGCGCAGCACCTCAGGGTCGGGCAGCGACGCGCTCAGCGCCACCAGCGCCGCGAACCGGTCGGGACTCCCCAGGCCCATGCGATAGGTCATGCCGCCGCCCTGGGAAAACCCCAGCAGCACGGCCCGGCCGTCGCCGGCGCGGAACTCCGCCAGCGCTTCGGTGAAGAAAGCGTCCAGCAACGTCTCGGCCTGCTCGAAATGTTCTTCGGTGGCCTGCCCCCGGGGCGGATGCCATCCGTAGCCGATCATCCCCGGCGCCAGCTCAAAGGGTATGGGCGCGTTGGGGCACACGTACACGTACCCCTTGCGGTTGATGGACGGCGCAAGGCCGGCCAGGTCCTGCATGTTGGCGCCGAACCCGTGGAGCATCACCACCAAGGGGTAGTCGGCCTCGGCGTCGTAATCGTCGGGGAATATCGCCAGGTAGTGGAGGCCGTCGTCGGCTACCCTGCGTTGTTGGGCGTGCATCTACGCTGCTCCTTGGAATCAGTTGCCCCTTGGGATCAATTGGCGGCGCTGACCGCCATTGCCGCTCTATTGTATCGCAGCGCCGCCCGGCGCGCTCATCGCAACTACGAAAGACCGGGACAGCTGTCCGGAAGGGCCATGATTTCCCCGAAGTGTGCAATTTTGCACATGTGAAAATCGTCGATAATTATGGTAGTGTACGAGTTGTGCAATCTTGTCCAAGCATCTGCTACGGAATACCGTTAGCAAAGAGAATTCTTGAAGGTAGTCAGCCAACCGCTCTGACCATTAGGCTGGCCTTGATTTTGAGGCGGGGGCAGATTTCGCCCCCCTCGAACGATACTATGCCAAACCGGAGGTTAGGGAGATATGCCCGAAACATTGGCCCGGATCAGTTCACGCCGTCCGCTGGTGATCATCGCTATTTGGGTGCTTGTGGTGGTCGTCGCCCTCGGCATCAACGCACAGCTGTTGGCCGGCGCAACCACGACCGAACTGCGCTTGGGCGGAGGCGTTGACTCGCAGCGCGCCGCCGAATTGCTGGAAACCCGGCTGCGCGGCGGGCCCGAGCCCATAACCGAAATCGTAATCGTCCAATCGGATGCGCTGACCGTTGACGACGCCGCGTTCCAGGAAACCGTGGAGGCGGTGTTCGCCGGCATTGCGGCCCTCGGACCCGAAGTCGTAACCGTCGCCCAGCACTACTACCAGGCGGGAGATGAATCCCTGGTATCGCAGGACCGGCAGACCACCATCATCCCGGTGATAATGACCGGGACGCTGGAAGAAGCCACCGACAACGTGGAGCAACTGCTCCATGTAGTCGAGGATGCGAACCAGGCCCAGGGCTATCGCGTCCTGATGAGCGGCGCCGCCAGCATCGCCCACGAGTCCAACGAACTGGCAACCGAAGACCTGGAGCAGGGCGAACGCATCGGCGTCCCCGTGGCGTTGATCATCCTGCTGGCCCTATTCGGCGCAGTGGTAGCCTCCCTGATCCCGCTGGGATTGGGCATCGTTTCAATCATAGTCGCCCTGGGCATCGCGGCCCTGATCGGCCAGGTGTTCGACCTGGTTTTCTTCGTAACGCTGATGATCACCATGATCGGCCTGGCCGTGGGTATCGACTATTCGCTGTTCATCGTGTCCCGTTTCCGTGAAGAGCTGGAACGGGGCCTGGAGAAGCGAGAAGCGGTCGTCCGGGCCGGAGCCACCGCGGGCAGCGCGGTTCTGTTCAGCGGTCTCACCGTCGTGATCGCCCTTTGTGGAATGCTCATTATCCCCGCCACGTTCTTCCAGTCGTTGGGCATCGGAGCCATCGTCGTCGTGCTGGTGACGCTGGCCGCCACGTTGACCCTGCTGCCCGCCGTGCTCTCTCTGCTCGGCGACAAGGTCAACTTCCTCTCCATTCCTTTCTTCAGACGGCGCCGGTCCAGCGACGATACTACGGAGCAGCACGGTTTCTGGGAAGCCACCACTCGCATCGTTACCAAGGTGCCCATCGTCAGTTTCCTCATCGTGGCCGTGCCCATGATCGTCGCCATCGTCTTCTACTTCGACATCAACACCGGGATCAACGGCGTTGACACATTCCCCGAGGGCGCGGAGACCAGGGAAGCGTTCTTCGTCCTGGAAGAGGAGTTCTCGTTCGGCCTGGTGAACCCCGTTGAAATCGTCATCGACGGCGACCTCAGCGATCCCCGGGTGCAGGCAGCCATCGGCGATCTCGAAACCACGCTGATTGAGGATCCGGGTTTCCCCATCCCTCCCGCCGTGATTCCCGCCCCGTCGGGCGACCTGGCCCTGATGACCGTCGCCATCCACGGGGAACCCAGCGGCCCCAACGCCGTCGGCGCCGTTGCCCAACTCCGGGAACAGCACGTCCCGGCAGCCTTTGACGGGACCCCGGCCACGGTGTTCGTTGGCGGCGTTTCTGCGGTCAGCGCCGACCTGTTCGACATCGTAGATCGCTACACCCCCATCGTCTTTGCCTTCGTCCTCGGCCTCAGCTTCCTCATCCTGCTGCTGGTCTTCCGGTCAATCGTCATACCGGTCAAAGCGGTGGTGATGAACCTGCTTTCCGTGGGCACGGCCTACGGTCTGCTGGTGCTGGTGTTCCAGAAGGGCCTCGCCACCGACCTGCTGGGTTTCCAGCACGCCGAGGTGATTGACGCCTGGATACCGCTGTTCCTGTTCACCATCCTCTTCGGCCTGTCCATGGACTACCACGTATTCCTGCTCAGCCGGATCCGGGAACGCTACGACCAGACCGGCAACAACGCCGAGGCGGTGGCCTACGGCCTGCGTTCCACGGCCAGCATCATCACCGGCGCCGCGCTCATCATGGTGGCGGTTTTCGGCGCATTCGCGGCCGGTGAGACCATCATCAACCAGCAGGTGGGCTTTGGCCTGGCGGTTGCCATCTTCCTGGACGCCACCCTGGTGCGGTCGGTGCTGGTGCCGGCCAGCATGGAAATGCTGGGGCGCGGCAACTGGTACCTGCCATCCTGGCTGGCCTGGCTGCCCGACGTCCGCGTGGAGCCGGCCCCGGAGCCAGCCCCGGAGCCGTCCGGGGAATAACTGAAGCGCGTCTTTCGCGCGGGGCATCCAGTGACGGCCTTAGAAATCAACATACCCGGCGACTACCTTCCGGGCTACGCAAAGGCGCGCGCCATCGATCCGGAGCTCGCGGACCGGTATGTCGCCCACACCATGATGGGAGACCCGTACGCCGATGCGGCCATAGCGGAACTACTACAACTCAGACCGCCGCAAATAGCTCGCTACATCCACGCCGGCATTGAACGGGATCTGGACGCCCTCGGAGACGCGCCCGCTCCGGTGCTCGAATTTTTTGAGTCGCTGGAACCGCCACCCGCCTGGGTTGACCAGGACGCCTTCGTTCCGGGCGTCCAGATGTTTCACCGCAACTCGTCCGAGATACTGGGCGCTTTCGTCGGCGGCACTTTGGTGGAAGGATTTTCCACCAACATCGCCAAGTCGTTTTTCATCACCGGCAGACTGCGCGAAGCCGGCGTGCGCCGGCTGATGCAGAACAACCGCCACATGTTGGAGCTGTTCATGCCCCACGGCATGGAAAGAAACGGCGACGGGTGGAGACTCTCGGTGCGGGTGCGTCTGGTTCACGCCCAAATCAGGCACCTGCTGGCCAATTCGGACGATTGGGATATTGCCGCCTGGGGCACGCCCCTGAGCGCGGCGCACCTGGGCTTTGCCGTCGCCGCTTTTTCGGCCCGGCTGGTGCGCCACATGCGACGCCTGGGCTGCCGGTTCAGCAACGAGGAAAAGGATAGCTTCATCGCCGTCTGGCGCTACTCCGGCTATCTGATGGGCATCCCCGAGACTATCCTGTACCGCGGCGAAAAGGACGCCCTGGAACTCTTTGAGATCGGCCGGCTCATTGAGCCCGAACCGGATGTGGAGTCCGTGGTTATGGCAAACGCCCTCATCCAGTCTGCCCCCCTGGTTATCGGCATCACCGATTCCGGAGATCGCCGCAACCTGGTCGGGTATGTGTACAAGGTCTCGCGTGCCTTAATTGGCAATGATCTGGCCGATCAGTTAGGGTATCCCAACACCTCCACCCTGGGCGTGCTGCCCTGGTTCCGGCTACAGAAACAGTATCAGGAAACGCTGGGCCATCTGTTCAAAGTGCGGCGCCAAAGCCATCGGTTCGGCCAGTTCGCGGCGCTGCTGGAAGCCTCTACATACGACGATGCCGGCATCAGCTACCGGCTGCCCGACCACCTCTACGCGGAAGAGTCCCGACCCTACTGAAGTCGGCGGGTAACGGCCGGCCACGCCGGCGCCGCTAACGCCGTCAACACCCCGGCTGCCCCGGGTTGCCGCAGCACCCGCGCAGCGAGGTTATCTTCCGCCGCATGTTGGACGCGGCGATGGCCAGCACCTCGCGCCAGGGCCGGCCCGTCCCCCGGAGGTTGGCGAACACCGAGCCCAGGCTGTCGGGCCGGTTATGGTCGCGCCCGTTATGACCGTGCCCGTTATGCTCATGCCCATAACCGTGGGGTTCCTGCGGGTCGCGCTCGGCCATGCGCTGCCGGTTCCCCTGCTTCAGGCCCGGTTGACCGACGCCCCCGCCGGCGCCGCGCCGAACACGCCGAAGGGGTTGAGGGACCGGGGCGCGTCGTAAACGTCCATCCGCTCGGTGCGCTTCAGCCAGCCCACCACCAGGTAGGTCAGCGGGGTGGCGATGATTTCGTACAGCGACTTGGCGATCCAGGCGCACACCGCCGCGTTGAATACGGGCGCCCACGAACCGTCGGGGCCGACCCACAGCCCCGAAACGCCGAAAGCGATGGTGAAGAACAGTATCGAGTCTATCCCTTGCCCAACGACCGTTGAGGATATGGTGCGCAGCCACAGCAGCCGGCCCTGGGTGCGGTTCTTCAGCAGCACCATCACCACGGCGTTGGTGAACTCGCCAACGATGTAGGCCACGAACGAGCCCAGCATGATCCAGCCCGTCGCGCCCAGGATGGTTTCATACGACGCTTCGTCTTCCCAGAACACCGCGCCGGGAATCATGTCTCCCACCCAGAACAGGAACACCATCAGCAGGTTGCACAGGAACCCCAGCCAGATGACCCCGCGCGCTACCCGGAACCCGTACACCTCGGTCAGGATGTCGCTGATGATGTAGCCCACCGGGAAGCACACGATGGCCGCCGACACCACGAACAGGTTGCTGCCGATGAAGGTGAAGGGCAGCGTAAACAGCGTCACCGGCTTGATGGCGATGATGTTGCTGACCAGCAAAACCGTAACCGCCAGCGCGGCGATGATGACCAGCTTCCCGGAGAATTGCATTTCGTTTTACCTTTACAGCAACGGCAGGTAGCGGGCAATTTCGTAATCGGTCACGGCGGAACTGTAGTCTTCCCATTCCTTCTTCTTGTTGCGAATCAGCGTTTCATGTACGAAGTCGCCCAGGGTTTCACGCAAAAGGGCGCTTTCCTCCGAAAGGGCAATGGCCTCGCCCAGGTTCGTGGGCAGGCGGGAAATGCCCCGAGCCGTCCGCTCCTCCGCCGGCATCCGCGACACGTCGGACGTCACCGGCGACGGCAGCGGATATTCTTCCTCGATTCCCTTCAACCCGGCCGCCAGCAGCACGCTGAACGCCAGGTAGGGGTTGCACGCCGGGTCCGGCGCCCGGTACTCCACCCGCAGCGACGTTTCGTAGCCGGTCTTGTAGGACGGCACGCGGATCAGGTCCAGCCGATTCGACATGGTCCACGAGACGTGCACGGGCGCCTCGTAGCCCGGCACCAGCCGCTTGTAGGAATTTACCCACTGGTTGGTCACCAGCGTTATTTCCGGCGAGTGCCGCAGCAGGCCGGCGATGAAACGCTTGCCCGTTACCGACAGGTGCAGGTCGTCGTCCGTGTCGTAAAAGGCGTTGGCGTTGCCCCGAAACAGCGACTGGTGGGTGTGCATTCCGCTGCCGTTCTTGGTGCGGAAGGGTTTGGGCATGAACGAGGCATACACGCCCTGCTGCTGGGCCAGTTCCTTGATGACCATGCGGGCCGTCATCACGTTGTCGGCCATGGTCAGCGCGTCGGTGTATTGAAGGTCGATTTCGTGCTGGCTGTGCGCGCCCTCGTGGTGCGAATACTTGACGGGAATCCCCATCTCTGCCAGGTTCAGCACCGTATCCCGGCGCAGGTCGGAGGCGGGGTTGCTGGAAAGCTGGTCGTAGTAGCCGTAGGTATCCAGCGGTTCCAGCGATTCGGCGTCTTTCAGGTAGAAGTATTCCAGTTCCGGCCCCACGTAGTAGATGTAGCCCAGACTGGCCAACCGCTCCAGGTTGCGCTTGAGCACCTGGCGCGGGTCGCCGATGAACGGCTCGCCCCGGGGCGTCCGAATATCGCAAAAGATGCGGGCCACGGCGTTCTGACGCGGTCGCCAGGGCAGCAGCGAGAAGGTGGTGGGGTCCGGGAAAGCGCGCAGGTCGCTCTCCTCGTCGGTGGTGAAACCGTCGATGGCGGCCCCGTCAAAACCGACGCCCAGCTCCAGCGCGTCCTCCAGGTCGTCCACGGTGATGGCAAACCCTTTAAGGTTCCCCAGGATGTCGGTGAACCAGAGGCGCACGAATTTCACGTCAAAGTCGCGGGCGCTGCGCAGCACATACTCGCGCTCGGCGGCATGGTGGTCGGTTAACATCAAAAAATCTCCTGCTTCTACTGAACCCGTCGGTAACTATTCAAAGATACTTAAACAAACTACCAACCTACCTGAACCGTTCCGGAACATCGCCGCCCAGAGCCATCAGGAACTCTTCGTCACTGACCCCGGACCTGCGCACCATCCGCGTTACCGTACCTTGGGGCATCGGCCCTCTGTGTCGGTGGATATTTACGAACAAGCCCAATCTCTCGTGCCGCAATTTGTTATGAGAGCCTCTTCCACTGCCTTCTGGCCGGAAGCCAAGTCGCAGGAAAGCGGACAACACTTCCGCCGTGCTCAAGTTGCGAAAATACGGCGGCATCAAACAATTGGGGACTCAACAGGCTCAAGATGACGATCGTACCTGAGCATTTCCTCCTCGGTCATAAACCGTGGCTCAACCCAATGCACTCCGGTAATTCCGCCTTCTTCATGGCACTCGGCGAGGGTTGTTTCTTTCTCTGCCCGCGCCTGCTCGCCTTCCAAAACCGCAACTTCCCACCCAGGTTCGTCTTCCAGATACGATGCCATGGCGTCGGCAATCATCAGCAGCGCCTCTTCTATGGTCTGGCCGTCGGAGACGCAGCCTTGCATAGCCGGGCAAACCGCCGTCCACCACAGGTTGTCGGGGGGATCAAGATCGGGATATTTGACCAACACCACTTCGTACTGTGCCATGGTAGTTGACCTCCGGGGTGGTCGTGCCAGCGGTCCAAGGGCCTATGTCGCGCGTAAGGGCGAATGATTATTCGCCCTTACGCACTCATTCGTTACCGGCAATTGTACCACCGGGCCATCGGTTCCATTACTGGCCCATACCCTCGCCGTGCTGGGCGAGGTCGATGCCCACTTCCTCCTCGGTGTCGTTGACGCGCAGCCCGATGGTGAATTTCAGCGCCAGCAGGATGATGCTGGACACCACGAAGGACCAGCCGAACGCCGCGCCGATGCCGATCAACTGGTACAGCACCTGCTCGATCCGGGAAACGTCGGCGTCCAGCGCGCCGAAGCCGATGCCCACGAACAGGCCCGTCGCCAGCGCGCCCCACATCCCGCCGATGCCGTGGATGCCGAACACGTCCAGCGAGTCGTCGATGCGGAGCTTGTGAATCAGCTCAACGGCGAAGAAGCAGGCCGCGCCCGCGCCGGCTCCGATGATGATGGCCGGCATCACACCCACGAATCCCGCCGCCGGGGTGATCGCCACCAACCCCGCAACGGCTCCGGCCGCCGCGCCGCTGGCCGACGGGCGATGCGAGAAGAACCACGACACGAACGACCAGGACGACATGGCAGTGGCCGCCGCCACGTTGGTGACCACGAAGGCGTTGGCGGCGTCATAGGTGGACAGGTTGAAACTGCTGCCGGCGTTGAATCCGAACCAGCCGAACCACAGCAGCCCGGCGCCCAGCAGCACCAGCGGCACGTTGTGCGGCGCGATCGGGATCGTACCGAACCCGGCGCGACGCCCCACGATGAACGCCGCCGCCAATGCCGCCGTGCCCGACGCGATGTGGACCACCGTGCCGCCGGCGAAGTCCAGCGCAAAACCGGCCTCGCTCATGCCCAGCACGCTGCCCAGGTTACCCAGCCAGCCGCCGCCCCACACCCAGTGGCACAGCGGGGCGTACACGATGGTTACCCACAGGGCCGCGAAGATGATGTAGGACGAGAACTTGAACCGTTCGGCGAACCCGCCGGCAATCAGCGCCACGGTGATGATGGCAAACATGCCCTGGAACACCATGAACGCTTGCTCATCGGGCAACACGTCGATCATGCCGAACTTGGTCAGGTCGCCGACAAAGCCCAACCCTCCCACGCTGTTGCCGAAAGCCAGGCTGTAGCCCCACAGCACCCAAACGATGCTCACCACACCGATGGCCGCGACCGAGTGCATCATCGTTCCGATGACGTTCTTGTGCCGTACCAGGCCTCCGTAGAAGAGCGCCAGCCCCGGTACCATGATGAACACCAGCGCCGACGATATCAGGAAGGTCAGTACTTCCAGCTCCGTGAACTCCATCTGCTAGCTCCTCACTCTGGTTGATTGCCAATGCGCCTTTCCTGCCTCACCGCCGCGGATCCGCCTGGAGGCGAATGGCCGTGCCGTCGGCGACGTTTTTGACCTTCACAGGGCAGGCGCAAGGTATCAAAGGATGGTAGATTTCCGGTGTTACGTACGAATGACGGAAATGTTACAAAGTTGTTACGCGGCTGTCCGAAAGAAACGGGAGCCGAGGGTGGCCACTACCCTCGACCCCCGTAGTGAGGAGAGGAAAAATTCCGTCTGCGGGTTTAGCTGGTGGCAGCCGATTCGGGGTACGTCTGGATGCCGTGCTCGGATACGTCCAGACCTTCGATCTCTTCGGCCTCGCTGACCCGGACGCCCATGGTGAACTTCAGCAGGAAGAACAGGGCGAAGCCGGTTACCAGGGACCAGACCACCACCGCCACGATGCTGACGATCTGCGGAACGATGAGCGACGCGCTGCCGCCCACCAGGCCGCCGTCATTGGCGAAGATGGCAATGGCCAGCAGGCCCCACAGTCCGGTTACGCCGTGCACGCTGATCGCGCCCACCGGGTCGTCGATCTTCAGCACCCGCTCCATGAACATCACGGAGCCGTACATGATGGGCGCGGCGATGGCGCCGATGACCACGGCGGCCCACGGGTCCACGAAGTTCACCGGCGCGGTGATGCCCACCAGACCGGCCAGCGCGCCGTTGCACGCCATCAGGATGTCGGCCTTGCCCTTGACGATGAGGGTGATGTACAGGGCTACCACCGCTCCGGTCGCGCCGGACAGCAGCGTGTTGACCGCGTTCAGGCCGATGTCGTCGCCCCAGCCGATGTTGAAGCCAAACCAGCCGAAGAACAGGATGAACGTGCCCGCCACCACGAAAGGCGTGCTGTGGGCCGGCAGTTCCTGCGCCACGCCGTTGACGAACTTGCCCATGCGGGGGCCGACCACCGCGGCGCCGGCCAGGGCCACGAATCCGCCAACCGCGTGCACCACGCCGGAACCGGCATAGTCCAGCGCGCCCAATTCGGCCAGCCAGCCGCCGCCCCAGACCCAGTGTCCGTAGATGGGGTAAATGAGGGCGGAGACGATGAAGCTGTAGGCCAGGTAGG
This sequence comes from Dehalococcoidia bacterium, assembly GCA_022825745.1. Classification (GTDB taxonomy): domain Bacteria; phylum Chloroflexota; class Dehalococcoidia; order Lucifugimonadales; family UBA3495; genus Bin87. The sequence goes on from JAJDWF010000035.1 coordinate 32,678, forward strand.
TCTGCAACTTGGTGCGCTCGGCCATGGCGCCGGCCACGATGGTGGCGGCGGTGGCGGCGAAGACCATCTGGAAGATCCAGCCCACGTAGTCGCCGCTGGTCAGGAACCACCCGGTCAGGCCGATGAACCCGCCGGCGGTGTCGCCCAGCATGAACGCGAACCCGAAGGCCCAGAAGCCCAGGGACGCGATGGCAAAGTCCATGAAGGACTTGGTCAGGTAGTTGGTGGTGTTCTTGGAACGAATCAGGCCCGCGCCGAGGAACGCGAAACCGGCCTGCATGAAGAAGACCAACGCCGCCGCAACCACGGTGACGATGTTGTCCGAGTAGCCGTTGAGCCACTCGGTGGTGGGGCCGTCATCCTGGGCGAAAGCGATGTTGAAGGACGCCAGCAGTCCGATTGCCAGCAGCCCTACGGCCAACGCCAGCAGCGTCCGCCGCAACGAGAACGGGTACTCCTTTACCGCGGCGACGCCGTGGTTGAGCACCTCATGACTGAATAGCGATTTGGTCGCCGAAAGCATTTGTGATCTGTGCCTCCTGATGGATTTTGAGGCGTCGTCGCGTCCGCCGATGGCGGACTGTGGGCGGCGTCCCGATTTGAATGTGACCACCAAAATCGTAGATTCAGTGTGTTAACCGACGATTGCGCCGTGATTAACAAACTGTTGCTTATGCGTTACTTTTTTGTTTCGTTGGGCCGACGTGTATAATGCGCCGCATCTGTCTGCTTGAATAATCCCCCCTGATGAGGTGCAATCATGGCCGAATACGCGCATCCCGAATCCCTGGTATCCACGCAGTGGGTCGCCGACCACGGCGGCGACGCCAACGTCCGGCTGGTCGAAGTTGACGTCGATACGTCCGCCTACGAGCAGGGGCACATCGCCGGCGCCGTCAGCTTCAACTGGCAGTCGCAGTTGCAGGACAACGTGGTCCGGGACATCGTGTCCCGCAGCGAGATGGAGGCCCTGCTGAGCGGCGCCGGCATCTCGCCCGACACCACCGTCATCCTGTACGGCGACAACAACAACTGGTTCGCGGCCTGGGCCTTCTGGCAGCTGCGCTACTATGGCCACGCCGACGTGCGCCTGATGAACGGCGGCCGCGCCCTGTGGCTGGCGGAGGACCGGCCCGTCACCACCGACGTGCCCGGCCATGCCGCCACCGCCTACAGCATCACCGCCGAGAACGCCGACCTGCGCGCCCTGCGCGACTACGTGCTGCAGGCGGTGAACAGCGGCAGCCACGCCCTGGTGGACGTGCGCTCGCCCGACGAGTTCTCCGGGGCGCTGAACGCGCCGCCCAACGTGCCGCAGGAGGGTTCCCAGCGCAACGGGCACATCCCCGGCGCGGCCAACATCCCGTGGGGGCAGGCGGTCAACGAGGACGGCACCTTCAAGTCGGCCGACGAGCTGAGCGCGCTGTACGGAGGCAAGGGGGTGGACGGCTCCCGGGAGACCATCGCCTACTGCCGCATCGGGGAGCGCTCATCGCATACGTGGTTCGTGCTGAGCCAACTGCTGGGGTACGACAACGTGCGCAACTACGACGGCTCGTGGACCGAGTGGGGCAGCATCGTGGGCGCGCCGATTGAGCGGGACGTGTAGCTTATTTCACCCACGGCGGGTGAGGAACATGGGCATGCCGCCTTTGGGGCGGAGCGACACCAGCGGCTCCAGCTCGATGCTGTGCGCCGGGTCGTGGCGCATGGCCCAGCGTTGTCCCAGGGCGGCCAGCACCAGCATGGCTTCCATCCACGCGAAACCTTCGCCGATGCAGAGGCGGGGGCCGCCGCCGAAGGGATAATAGGCGAACCGGGGTAGCTCCTGGCGGAACTCGGGCGTCCAGCGGTCAGGGCGGAAGTCCAGCGGGTCGTCAAACCAGCGGGGGTCGCGCTGGATGTTGAGTTGCGGGGCGGTGAGGGCCGCCCCGGCGGGAATGTCGTAGCCGCCCAGCGTGATGGGTTCAAAGGTCATGCGCCCGGTGGACCAGATGGGCGGGTACAGCCGCATGGACTCGGTGAGGATGCGTTCGGTGAAGGCCAATTTGGGCAGGTCGTCGGGCGTGGGCGTGCGACCGCCCAGGGTTTCGTCCAGCTCGGCATGGAACCGGGACTGTATTTCCGGGTGAGTGGCCAGCAGATACCAGGTCCAGACCAGGGCCACGGCGGTGGTCTCGTGTCCGGCGGCGAACAGGGTGATGGCCTCGTCGCGCACCTGGATGTCGGTCATCACGGCGTCGTCCGGGTTCTCGGCCTCTTCATCCCGCACGTTGAGCAGTAGGGACAGCAGGTCGTCGGTCTCCAGGCCGGTGCGCCGGCGCTCTTCGATGAGGCCATAGACCGTTTGGTCCAGGTAGGACAGCCCGTGCCGGAACCGGAGGGTGAAAGGCAGGGGCATGCGGTGGAACAGCCGGCGGAGGGCGGGAGGCTGGTTGTCGCGAGCCTTGATGTAGTTATTGCTGAGCTCGAAGGCGGCCCCGATGCGGCGCACCGTGTCCGGCAGTTCCAGGTCGAACAGGGTCTTGACCACGATGCGCAGGGTGAGGTCGCTCATCTCCCGGGCCAGGTCGATTCGCATCCCGTCCTGCCAATTCTGCTCGTGCTGGCGGGTGAAGTCGGTCATCGTCTGGGCGTAGCCGGCGATGCGCCGGTGGTGGAACTGGGGCTGCATGAGGCGACGCTGGCGCAGGTGCAGCGGGCCGTCGGCGGTGACCAGCCCGAAACCCATCAGGTATTGCAGGGTCGCGGTGATCCGGCCCCGTCCCACTTTCTGATGGTTGGTGACGAAGAGTTCCTGAACGAGGTCGGGGTGGTTGACCAGGTACACCAGGGCCGGCTTGACCGACAGCGTGACGAGGTCCCCGTAAGCGGCGGCGCCCTGGATGAAGTCCAGCAGGTTGAACACGTACTTGAACGACTGCCCCACCAGCGGCCACTCGGGAGGGCCGGGAGGCAGTCCAGCGCGGTCAACGACGGGCTTGGGCGGGTAGTCCACTACGCGGGTAGTCGTGGTAGTCATGCCGGTATCCCTCAATCAATGCGACGAATATATTTTCAGAGTAACGGCACGGGCAACCACGCGCAAGTTCCGGCGGGTGTTTCGATTGGCCTGCCCCTTTGGGGTTGGTGGTTGGATGATTGATTCGGGTCGGGGAGGTTCAGGATCGTCGGCGCTCGCGCGCGGGCACTCTGGCGCAAGCGGGGTTATTGGCGTTATTATTTGGGTTGTTGGCAGGCGCTTTTAGATTGCCGGCATTCTGCTTGAAGTTATGACCACGTCAGCGCAAGTTTATTACCGCAAGTGGCGGCCCGGCACGTTCAGCGACCTGGCCGGGCAGGAGCACGTGGGCAATACGCTGCGCCAGGCGGTGACGCAGGGGCGCGTCAGCCACAGCTACCTGTTCTGCGGCACCCGGGGCAGCGGCAAGACCACCACCGCCCGCGTGCTGGCCAAGGCCGTCAACTGCCTCAACCCGCAGCAGGGCGACCCCTGCGACCAGTGCGCCATCTGCGTGTCGATCAACGAGGGGCGCAACCTGGACATCATCGAGCTGGACGCCGCCAGCAACCGGGGCGTGGAGGAAATCCGCGAGATCCGCGACAAGGTCCACTTCCAGCCGGCTCAGAACCGCCGCAAGGTCTATATCATCGACGAAGCCCACATGCTGACCCGCGAGGCTTCCAACGCCTTCCTGAAAACCCTGGAGGAACCGCCCGAGCACGTCATATTCATACTGTGCACCACCGAGGCCGACCGGCTGCTGCCGACGATACTCTCACGTTGCCAGCGTTACGACTTCCGCCGGCTGCCCGGCCAGACCATCTACGACCGGCTGGCCTACATCACCGACCAGGAAGCCATCGCCATCCATCCCGACGCGCTGCGCATGATCGCCCGCAATGCCGGCGGCTCCATGCGGGACGCCCTCAACATCCTGGAGCAACTGGCGGTGTCATCCGACGGCGACATCACCCTGCGGCACGTCGAAGAGTCCCTGGGCCTGGTGCGCAGCGACGCCTACTTGGCCCTGGCGCAGAAGCTGCTGGCCGGCGACACCACCGGCGCGCTGGAAACCATCAACGAGGTGGTCTGGGAGGGCGGCGAGCCGCGGCAGTTGCATCGCCAGACTCTGGACCTGCTGCGCTCCATGCTGTTGCTCTCGTGGGACGCCGGGCAGACGCTGGACCTTCCCGACGACACGCTGGCCGGCCTGCGCGCCGTCATTGAAAAGACGGACTCGCAGCACATCCTGCGGGCGGTGCGCATCTGGGGCGAGGCCAGCGCGGGCCTGCGCTACGACGCGCCGTCGGCGCTGGCGCTGGAAATCGCCGCCGCCGAAATATGCCGGCCCGCGCCGTTGACCAATAACGCGCCCGCAGAACCACCCATGGCGGCGCCGGCTCCGCCACCGCAGCAAGCCGCTGCCGGCCGTCAACCCCAGCGCCCGCCGCCGTCGCCGCAACAATCCGGTCGCGGCCAACCGCGCCAGGGCAACGCCGGCCCTGCGCAGCCGCCACCACCCCGCCAGGCTCCGCCTCCGCCACCGCCGGACAGCCGGCCCGCGCCGTCGCGGGCGCCCGCCGCCGCGCCCGACAGCCTCCAGGGACGCTGGGAGCAGGCCGTGCGCCAGTTGGGACGGGTCAAGGGCAGCAAGTACAACCTGGGGGCGCTGCTGCGCGACTGTCGCTCCGGCAGCGTCCACCTGGCGGACGACGGCGCCACGCTGGTGCTGCCTTTCAGCAACGCCGCCAACCTGGACCGGATGCAGGAGGAACTGAACGACCCCCGGGTTCGTGATACTATTGAGCAGGCCATCGAACAGTTTTTTGGCTCACGACACACCTTCCAGGTGACCCTGGCCGGCGCCAACGGAGAGGGCGCCCAACCAGCCCGCAACTCCATCCAGGACAGCCCACTGGTCCGCACGGCGATGGGCCTGGGCGCGCGCATCCTGGACGAACAACAGGAGGCCCCGAAACCATTATGATGAACAAGCGCATGATGCGCCAGGCCCAGCAACTGCAAAACCGCCTGGCCAAGGCCCAGGAGGAACTGGAAGCCATGAGCGTCGAGGGTTCCGCCGGCGGCGGCGTGGTGCGCGTCACCATGACCGGCAAGCAGGAAGTGACCGCCGTGGTGATCGAACCGGAGGCGGCCGAGGACATCGACCTGCTGCAGGACCTGGTGGCCGCCGCCGTCAACGACGCCTTCACCCGCACCCAGGAGCTGGCCGCCGAGAAGATGGGTGCGGTAACGGGCGGAATGAACATACCCGGCCTTTTTTAGCGGATATGACCCCTGATCCCACTCCGGGCACGACGCGCTCGCTGGGGCAGCTGATCGACCGGCTGCACCAACTGCCCGGGATCGGCCCCAAGAGCGCCCAGCGCATCGCCTACTACATCGCCCACGTTCCCGACGATGAGGCGCGCGCGCTGGCCGACGCCATCGTCGCCGTCAAGGATATGATCCTGTTCTGCGACGAGTGCCGGAACCTCACCGACGCCTCGCCGTGCGCCATCTGCGCCAACCCGCAGCGCAACCGCGACCAGATCTGCGTGGTAGAGGAGTCCCGCGACCTGGTGGCCCTGGAGCGCACCCGCGTCTATCGCGGCATGTACCACGTGCTGCACGGCACACTGTCGCCCCTGAACGGCGTCGGCCCCGAGGACATCCACCTGCCTCAACTGTTCGCGCGCCTACAGGATCAGGACAGCCCCTTGCAGGAACTGATTGTCGCCACGAACCCCACGCTGGAGGGCGACGCCACCGCCGATTTCATTTACCGGCGCCTGGCCGGCAGCGGCATACGTATCACCCGCCTGGCGCTGGGCTTGCCCGTCGGCGGCTCCCTGGAATTTGCCGACGAGACCACCCTGAGCCGCGCCCTGGCCGGCCGCAACCAGCTCGAATGACCCAGCCACGAACCTATCGCGCCGTCGGCCTCACCCTGCGCAAGTCGCCGGCCGGCGAGGCGGATCTCATTGCGTCGCTGTACAGCAGAGAGCACGGCAAGCTGGACGTGCTGGCCCGTGGGGCGCGCCGGCTGACCAGCAAGCTCATGGGGCACTTTGAGCCGCTGACGCTGGTCCGCCTGTCCATTGCCCGGGGGCGTACCCTGGACATCGTGGCGGAGGCCGAGGTGGTCAACGCCTTCCCCGACGTCAAAGCGGATTACGCCAGCGTCGCACGGGGCCTGCACGTGGCCGAACTCATTGACGGTTTCAGCGCGTCCTCTGCGTCCAATCCCCAGGTGCTCGACCTTGCGCTGCAAACGCTGGACGCCATCGGCAAGCAGTCCCCTGCCGCCACCGACGACCATTCTCCCGACCTGCCGCTGCGGTACTTCGACCTGCAACTGCTGCAACTCTCCGGCTTCCTGCCCGAGCTTTACCAGTGCGTGGAGTGCGGCGACGGGCTGGAGCCGGAGCGGCACCGCTTCGCCGCCGGCGCCGGCGGGGCGCTCTGCGCCGACTGCATAACGCCGCCGGAGATTGTCGTGCGCCCGTTGTCCCTGCCGGCGCTGAAAGTGCTGCGCCTGCTGCACCGCACCGAATCGGTTGACCGGCTGCCTCAACTGAACATGCCGGCGACCGTGCAACGAGAAGTCCACGGCATCCTGAGCGAGACGCTGCAATACTGGCTTGACCGCCAATTGCGCGCCCAGTCTTTTCTCGATGCCGCCAAATTGGCCTGAATCCGCACACCTTGCTGTTGAACCGCCGGCCCGTAAAGGCGTAAAACCCTTTCCATAACTCAGCCGCAAAGGTTGTTCCCGCGTAGGCGGGTATCCAGGCCACCGGATTCATTGAGAAGGGTCCTCATGTTCAACAAAGTGCTAATAGCCAACCGGGGCGAAATTGCCGCCCGCATCATCCGCACCTGCCAGCGCCTCGGCGTGGCTACGGTAGCGGTATATTCCGAGGCCGACGCCGGGGCCTTGCACACTCAGCTGGCTGACCAGTCGGTGTGCATCGGCCCCGCGCCGGCCGTCGATTCCTACCTCAACATCGACGCCGTGATGAACGCCTGCCACGCCACTGGCGCCCAGGCCATCCATCCCGGCTACGGGTTCCTTTCCGAGAACGGCCGGCTGGTCAGCCGCTGCAAGTCCGAGGGCGTGGTGTTCATCGGCCCCGTCGAGGAAGTGCTGAACCAGATGGGCGACAAGCTCTCCGCCCGCCGGGTCGCGCGGAAATCCGGCTTGCCGGTCATGCCGGGCACGGAGGAGCCGGTTTCGGATGAGGAAGCCATCAACAAGGCCTGGGAGCTGGGCTTTCCCATGATGGTCAAGGCGGCAGCCGGCGGCGGCGGCATCGGCATCCACGTGGTGCACAACATGGCGGAGCTGGAACCCGTTATCGAGCGCACCCGCAAAGTCGCCCAGGCCGCATTCGCCGATTCCAGCCTGTTCTACGAGCGTTACCTGGAAGGCGCGTCCCACATCGAGGTGCAGCTCATCGCCGACCAGTACGGCAACGTGCTGCATCTTTACGAGCGCGACTGTTCCATCCAGCGCCGGAACCAGAAGCTCATCGAGGAAACGCCGGCCTCCGTCAAGCTGCCCGGCGAAGTGCGCGAGCAGATCGGCCGGCTGTCCCGCCAGCTGGGCCGCGAGGTGGGCTACACCAACGCCGGCACCGTGGAATTTCTGGTCACGCCCGACGGCCATTTCTACTTCATGGAGATGAACCCACGCCTCCAGGTCGAGCACGGCGTCACCGAACTGCTCACCGGGCAGGACATCGTGGAGTTGCAACTGCAATCCGCCGCCGGTTTCCCGTTCTCCATCCGCCAGCCCGACCTCCAGCCCAACGGCCACGCCATCGAAGCCCGCGTCTATCCCGAAGACCCGGACACCTGTCTCCCCAACGTCGGCGTCGTGAGCGAACTGCGGCTGCCCCAGGGCGAGCACGTGCGGGTCGATACCGCGCTTTGCGTCGGCTACGAGGTTTCGCTACACTACGAACCGTTGCTCGCCAAGGTGATGGCTTGGGGCGTTGACCGCGATGCCGCCATCGCCACGCTGGACGCGGCCCTGGCCGACTTCCACGTGGCCGGCGTAACGACCAACATACCCCTGCTGCGCGACGTGCTGGCCAGTCCCGAATTCACGTCGGGGCAATATCACACGGGCAGCCTGAGCGCCATCCTGGAGCGACGATTACAAGCCACGGGCAAAACGACGACCATGCACCCAAGCGGAACCTCAGGCAACGGACACCGGCCGGACGCCGAACTCGATCCGCGCGCCCTGGCCGCCGCCATCGGCGCGGCCGCCGTGGCCGTTGCTCGGAACGAGCAGCAGAACGGCTCCGCCATCCCGCAGGGCGGCTCGCGCTGGCGGACCATGGGGCGTCGTGAACTTTTCCGCTCGCGGCTGGGGAGCGTGTCCTGGTAACTTGACCACGATTAGGGTTCGCGTCGGCGAGCATTGGTACACCGTTGAAGTTGGCGACCTCGGCCAATCGCCCGTCCGGGTTACGGTTGACGGCGAGATTTTCGAGGTTGATGTAGAGGCGGAGATAGCGCCAACGCCGCCGCGCCGGGGGCGGCCCCCCGGCGGTTTCACCGTGCCGGATGCGCCGTCGTCCGCGCCGTCGGGTTCCACGGCGCCGCCGTCCGGCGTACCAGTCAATGATGACATCCTGCGCTCGCCCATGCCGGGCCGGGTCATGTCCATCCTGGTGCGCCCCGGGGATGCCGTGTCCGCCGGCGACGAGGTCTGCGTGGTGGAGGCCATGAAAATGGAGCAGAGCATCCTGGCCCACCGCGACGGCGTGGTCAAGACCGTGTTCGTGCAGCCCCTGGATTCTGTCAACGCCAACGACCCGCTGGTAGAATTGGAGTAGCCAACCAATCCGAACCGATAACCGCCAACCCAACGCAAGAAGGCACTCTAATGCCCCAGGAAACTATCTACATCAAGGGCGCCCGCGAGCACAACCTCAAGAACATCGACGTCACCATCCCCCGGGACCAGCTCGTCGTCATCACCGGCGTGTCCGGCTCCGGGAAGAGCAGCCTGGCCTTCGACACCATCTACGCCGAGGGCCAGCGCCGCTACGTCGAGTCCCTGTCCGCCTACGCCCGCCAGTTCCTGGGCCGCATGGACAAGCCCGACGTTGATTACATCGAGGGGCTATCCCCCGCCATCTCCATCGACCAGAAGGGCGTCTCCAACAACCCCCGCTCAACGGTCGGCACCGTTACCGAAATCTACGACTACCTGCGCCTGCTGTTCGCCCGGGTCGGCCGGCCCCACTGTCCCAAGTGCGGCAACCCGGTCGCCCGCCAGACCGTCCAGCAGATTGTCGATGCCATCCTGGCCCTGCCCGAATCGTCGCGCATCACCCTACTGGCCCCCAAGATCCGGCGCAAGAAGGGCGAGCACCGCGAGGTCTTTGAGGCCGCCAAGCGGGGCGGGTTCGTCCGCCTGCGCGTCAACGGCGAGATCATGCTGGTGGAGGAAACCGACACCCTGAACCTGGACAAGCAGAAGTGGCACTACATCGACATCGTCATCGACCGACTGATTATCCGCAGCGACACCGAACCGAACCGCGTTACCGAATCGGTGGAGACGGCCCTGCGCGAGGGCGAGGGCGTGCTGACGGTGGGGCGCGAGGGCAAGGACGACCTGACGTTCAGCGAGCAGTTCGCGTGCGTCGCGTGCGGCATCAGCCTGCCTGAAATCGAGCCGCGCACCTTCAGCTTCAACAGTCCCCACGGCGCATGTTCCACCTGCACCGGCCTGGGCTACCAGCTTGAGGTGGACCCGTCGCTGGTCATCCACAACCGCTCCCTGTCCCTGCTGGAGGGCGCAATCGTGCCGTGGGCGCGCTCCGGCGCGGCCAACTCCTGGTACGCCAGCATGATGGAGGCGGTGGCCCGGCAGTACGACTTCTCGCCCCACGCGCCCATCCGCGAGCTGACCGACGAGCAGCTCAACATCATCCTCTACGGGGCGGGCAAGCAGCAGGTTTCGGTGCGCCACCGCACCGGGCGGGGCCGCACCTACTCGTGGAAAACCACCTACGAGGGCGTCATACCCAACCTGCAACGGCGGTACCGCGACACCGAGTCCGACCACACCCGCAGCGAGATTGAGCGGTACATGGCGCAGCGCGCCTGCCGGTCGTGCAGCGGCGCGCGCCTGCGGCCCGAGGCGTTGGGCGTCCTGGTCTGCGGACGCAACATCATGGACGTAGCCGCCCTCACCATCGGAACCGGGCTGCAATGGGTACGCAGCATCAAGCCCGGCGCAGATGCGTCGCTCAACGGCTCCAACGGCCATCATCCCACCAACGGACACCATCCGGATGAGGCGCTGGCATCCGAGAGCGCGGCGGACGCCAACGGCGCGAAACCCAAAACCCGCCGCACGCGCAGGAACGGCAAGCGCGCCGCCGCGATTGACCAGCCGGCCACGCTCACCGAGCGCGAAATGTTCATCGCCGACCAGATCCTCAAGGAAATCGAGGGGCGCCTGCAATTCCTCGACGGCATCGGCCTGGACTACGTGACCATGAACCGCACGGCGCGCACGCTGTCCGGCGGCGAGGCCCAGCGCGTCCGCCTGGCCACCCAGATTGGCAGCGGACTCACCGGCGTGCTCTACGTGTGCGACGAGCCTACCGTCGGCCTGCACCCCCACGACGACCACCGGCTCATCGGCACGCTGACCCGCCTGCGCGACATGGGCAACACCGTCATCGTCGTGGAGCACGACGACGCCATGATGCGCGCCGCCGACCACATCGTTGACCTCGGCCCCGGCGCCGGCGAGCACGGCGGGCACATCGTAGCCACCGGCGACGTGTCGGAGGTCATGGCCAACGAGGCGTCGCTGACCGGCGCGTACCTCAGCGGGCGCAAGCGCATCCCCACGCCGGAGGAGCGGCGGCCCGGCAACGGCAACGTCATCTCCGTACGAGGCGCGCGGGAGAACAACCTGCAAGGCATCGACGTGGAGTTCCCCCTGGGCCTGCTGGGCTGCGTAACCGGCGTGTCCGGCAGCGGCAAGAGCACGCTGATGTACGACATCCTGTACAAGCGGCTGGCCCAGGCCGTCGCCCAGGGCCGTGACCGCCCCGGCGAACACGACGAGATCACCGGCATTGAGAACATCGATAAGGTGGTGAACATCGACCAGTCGCCCATCGGCCGCACGCCGCGCAGCAATCCGGCCACCTACACCGGCGCGTTCACGCCCATCCGGGAGGTGTTCGCCGGCCTGCCCGAGGCGCGAATCCGGGGCTACAAGCCCGGACGGTTCTCGTTCAACGTCAAGGGCGGACGCTGCGAGGCCTGCCAGGGCGAGGGCTACAACCAGATTGAGATGCAGTTCCTGCCCGACGTGACCGTGCCCTGCGAGGTATGCCAGGGCCGGCGCTACAACCGGGAGGCGCTGGAGGTCACCCTGCGCGACCAGTCCATCGCCGACGTGCTCTCCATGACCGTGGAAACGGCGCTGGACTTCTTCTGGAACTACTCGCGCATCCGCAACCGGCTACAGACATTGCGCGACGTGGGCCTGGGCTACATCCGCCTGGGCCAGCCGGCCACGACCCTGTCCGGCGGCGAGGCCCAGCGGGTCAAGCTGGCCACGGAGTTGTCCCGCCGCGCCACCGGGCGCACCCTGTACCTGCTGGACGAGCCGACTACGGGACTGTCCTTCGAGGACTGCGCCGCGCTGCTGCGCGTGCTGCACCGCCTGGTGGACCAGGGCAACTCGGTGCTGCTCATCGAGCACAACCTGGACCTGATCAAGAACTCCGACTGGATCATCGACCTCGGCCCCGGCGCCGGCGACCAGGGCGGCAACCTGATCGCCTGCGGCACGCCGGAGATGCTGGCGCAGATCGAGGCGTCCCACACTGGCCGCTACCTCCGCGCAACCCTGCAACAGGCCGAACTGGCCGCCACGGCCGACTGAGCGACCCGCCCGCCAGGTGAACACCATGCCCGACGCAGCGCCATCGCCCGACCCGACCCTGCACCTGCCCAGCCTGGTCATCAAAAACTTCCGCGGCATCGACGAACTGACGATACCGCGGCTGGGTCGCGTGACGCTGCTGGCGGGGAAGAACGGCGTCGGCAAAACCACAGTGCTGGATGCGGTGCGGGTTTATGCAGGCCGAGGCCAACTCCACATTCTTGACGATGTATTGGTCAAACGGGGGGACGCTTTCGTCGCGGCCAACCAGAAAGATGGACAATACGTTGTTGCGGACTGGTACGCGCTTTTCACGGATCGTCGCAACTCATCCGAGATTGCAATCTCAATTGGATCCGGCGCAAGCTCCGATGTACTTCAGATCGGTTGGCAATCCGGTGTTAGATTGCAGTCAGATCAACCTACGATGCTGGGGCCTAACGAATTTTTGAGTGGAGCGCGGCCATCGTTGGTCATGCGGCTGGGTGATTCCAAAATCTACCCTCCATACGATGGCGACGTTGTTTCATTGCCTTCTACCATTCCATGCAACACCCTAGGCCCTAATGGGGCAACTGATGAAACGGTCGAACAATATTGGAGCGAGGTGGCTCTCACGCCCGACGAAGACCGGGCGCTCGAAGCACTCAACCTAATTACCGCCGCAGAAGTTGAGCGAGTCGCCGCCTTGGGTCCACCTATAAGCACAAATAGCAAAGCAACCCAGCCACGGCGGATGATGGTCAAAGTAAAGGGTGTTGATTACCAAGTACCCCTGCGCTCCCTCGGCGACGGTGCGATGCGTACCTATGCCGTCGCTCTCGCCCTTGCCAAAAGCAGCGGCGGCTTCCTACTCATCGACGAAGCCGAAAACGGCATCCACCACTCAGTGCAGGCCAAGTTCTGGAAGATGGTGTTGCAGACTGCTCAGCGCAACAACGTGCAGGTGCTGGCTACCACGCACAGCTGGGACTGCGTAACCGGGTTCGCTCAGGCCGCCAACGAGTTGGAGGATGTGGAGGGTTTGTTGGTCCGCTTGGAGCGTCCGCCTGCGGGACTTCGCGTTTTCTCCTACGATGAATCCCGCTTGAATGCGGCTGTGAAATACGACATTGAGGTGCGCTAACAGTGATAATCCCCCGTCCGGGCGCATCCGACCCACTGCTAGTGGTGGAGGGGCAAGACGACTTGCACGTAATCAGGCACTTGGCCGAACATAGCGATCCATCGCTGACGTTCGGAATCCGGGACTACGAGGGTATTGAGAACGTACTCGCCAGCATGAACGGCCACATTGACACCTCCGGTCGGCCCGCGGTTGGTTTTGTAGTGGACTCAGACCGCGATGTCAGCCGAACGTGGCGCCGTATTCGCGGCGAGTTCTTGAATACGATACGCGCCATTCCTTTGCCTGATAACCCGGAACCGAACGGTACTATCATCGCCGGAGATCCGCTTACTGGCGACCCCCGCATCGGCGTATGGTTGATGCCGGACAATTCGAACGACGGTGAACTGGAAAACTTCGTCGCCGACATGATTCCCGCCGGCGACTCGGTTTGGCCACTGGCGCAGCAATACATTGACGGGATACCGCCGATGGACAGAAAGTTTGCGGACAGCAAAACGCTGCGCGCCCAGATTCACGCCTGGCTGGCCGCCCGCGAGGACCCGAGGCAGATGGGCCTGGCTATCCGAACTCGCGACCTTGACGTTGCCAATCCGCTATCCCGGCGGTTTCTCGACTGGCTTTCCCGCCTTTTTCGCTAGCCGCCGCCCTCAATACCCTCTCCGCCCCCGGCCGCCTCCCGGCCCGGCCGCGTCGCCGTCAGCATCAGGACCGACACTACTGCCAGGTTGATGCCAAACGCCAGGAACGCTCCCTGGTAGGTACCGAACCGGTCCACCGCGAGGCCGGCCGCCGTGGGCCCCAGCGCTTGCCCGCCCACCTGCGCCGCCAGACTCCACGCCCGTATCGCGCCCAGGTGCATCCGCCCGAAGTAGTCCGCTCCCGCCAGCCGCGCCATGATGTGCAGGCCGCCGACGCCGAACCCCAGGAAGAACGCCCCCAGGACGCCCACGGCGATCTCGCTGGCAAAGGCCGTGGTGATGGCGCCGGCGGCAACCACCAGGCCCGACGCCGTCATCACGAACCGCGCCTGCGTCTTCTGCGCCATCGCCGAGAAGAACACGCTCGCCGGCACCTGCGAAATCGCGAACGTGCTCGGCGTCCACACCGCCACCGACGCCGGCACTCCCTGGTCCACGAAGTGCGGCACCTGGTGCAGCGACACCCCCGCCTGCACGATGAAACCGGCGAAGGCGAAGACCATCATCAGCCAGAACGCCCGCGTCCGCATCGCCTGCCGCAGCGTGAAGTTGATCTCGTCGGCCGCGGACTGCGGACGCCGGCCCGACGCCGATTCCCGCCGCTCAACTTTCTCGCCGCCGTCGGGTTCCAGTCCCAGGTCCTCCGGACGCCGCGCCATCAGCAGGATCGCCGGAATCACGCCCACCGCCACCGTCCAGATGCCCAGGGAATACCAGGCCACGTCCCAGCCCCACGCGCCGATCATCGCCTGCCCCACCAGCGGCATCACCGCCAGGCCCGAACCCTGGGAAACGTGGTTCAGGGCCAGCGCGAAGGGACGCCGGCGCACGAACCAGTTGCTCACCGCCACCGACGTGCCCAGCTCCAGCGGACTGGCGAACATGGTGCGGCCCGGCACGTACACCAGGTAGAACATCCAGATCTGGCTCACCGCGCCCATGGCCACCGCGCACAGTCCGGCGATGCCCGACGACATGCCCACCACCATGCCGGCGCCATAGCGGTCCAGCACCGGCCCCACCAGCGGCGAAATCACCGCCGCGAACACTCCGCCCAGGCTGACCGCGCCCGCGAACTCCGCCCGCGTCCAGCCGAACTGCTCCGACATCGGCACCACGAACACCGTCAGCACCGCCACCGACATGAGCGGCCGCGCCGAGTACGATGCTACTCCCGACAGGCCCAGGATGACCCAGCCGTAATAGAAAGGCGTCGCCCGGGCCGTTCGGGTTTGCAGCGCGCGCATGGCGGCTGATTATAGCACTCGCTGCCGCCCATTCCTGGTCGCCATAACCTTCTGCCATGGCTTTTCGATTCTCGGAATTGGGTAAGGTGGCTATTTTGGCGAAATCCCGCTTATTTCCTCTCATTTTCGCTCATTTGAGTAGGACGTAGAGCGGATGCCAGGGGCGGGATGGGGGCGATTTGGATGGACTTGGCGGGCCAGTGGGCGGATTTGGGGGAGCGGCGCTTGGGGTGGCTCGTGACTGTCTGAATCAAGATTTTTGGGATTAGAGAATTTTCAGGATTGAGGGGTTACGGTCATTTGGATTGGGGCGATTGGATGGTTAGGTTAAATGGTACGGATGAATGGTGAGTAGGGGCAAGGGGGAAGTGTCACTGGCGGTGGGAAAGGGCACGGCGAGGGGATTTCCTGTGCTATATTGGCGACCCTATGCGCCGCAGACTACCGTTTTTGAAGTTCGTTGGCTTGTCGATAGTCAGCGTGTTGCTACTGGTCGGAGCACTAGCCTGCACGGGTGGTGATAGCGAGCCAGAACCGACTCCTGATCTGGACGCTACCATCGTCGCCGTCGTCGCGTCCGCCTTGCCCACCGCGACGCCGACTCCTGACCTGGACGCTACCATCGTCGCCGTCGTCACGTCCGCCTTGCCCACCGCGACGCCGACACCCGAGCCCACGCCGTCCCCAACGCCAGAACCGACAGCAACGCCAGACATTGCTGCAACTATAGCCGCGTCGGTTTCCGCCACCATCGCCGCCGTACCGCCTACTCCAATGCCCCTGCCAACCTCAACGCCAGTCCCAATCCTGCGACCGACGCCCATGCCCATCGCGGATGTCCCGGTTGCCAGCGGCAACCCTCGGCTGGCAGCCGGCGGCAAGCACACCTGCAGGATAGGGGTTGACGGGGCCGTCCTCTGTTGGGGCGATGACGGTAAGGGGCAGTCCACGCCGCCGGAGGGAGTAATGTTCACCGCCGTCACTGCCGGCTATGAACACACCTGCGGTATCACCGACACTAGCATAGCGGTATGCTGGGGCGATGACAGCAGCGGCCAATCCACCGCGCCGGCAGGAACGTTCACTGCCATTGACGCCGGACGGGCGCATACCTGTGCGGTGGGTCAAGACGGAACAGCCCAATGCTGGGGCAGCGACGAATATGGGAAAACGGATGCGCCAGCGGGTCGCTTTGTCGTTGTGTCCTCCGGCGAAGAGCACAGTTGCGGCCTGCGCGAGGGCGGCGTCCTGGAATGTTGGGGAGACAACCACTATGGACAGTCCACGCCGCAAGGCGACCGTTTCCACGCCGTCAGTGCTGGATCAGCGCATACTTGCGGCATAAAGGCGGATGGAAGCATCGCCTGCTGGGGTGCCAACCCTGACGGACAAGCGCCGGCGATGGTAGAGGGTTCTTATCACGCAGTCAGCGCGGGGCGCAAGAGCACGTGTGCCGCAACGACCGGCGGCGAATCCATCTGCTGGGGCGACAGCGATGCCGAAATATACGGCGGCTCTTACCTATTGATCAGCGTCGGCGACGAGCACGCTTGCGGCCTAAAAGCGGACGACAGCGTAGAATGCGCCGGCAGCAACCGTTACGGGCAAAGCGTGCTGCCATCTGACGGCACGGGCGATTTCACTTCAGTTTCTGCCGGACGCACGTACACTTGCTGGGTTAAGGGAGACGGAACCCTTACTTGCATGGGTGAACTCCATGGTGGTGTCGCCTCACCGGAAGGTTCTTTCAGGTCGGTAAGCGTCGGTGAGGGGCACGCTTGTGGTGTGCGTACGGATGGCAACGTAACCTGTTGGGGCGACAACTCCTTTGGACAGGCGTTCCCACCCCGTGGCGTTTTCCTATCGGTCAACGCAGGGAACGGGTTCACTTGCGGCGTGAGGGTGGATGGTACTGTCGCCTGCTGGGGCGAGGATTGGATGATTGAAGGCACTCCAAGCGAAGGTTCTTTCCAATCCGTCAGCGCCGGTTACGAGCATATATGTGGAGTACGCACGGATGGAACTGTAGTGTGTTGGGGCAATGATAGTGGCGGGAAAACTTCAGCACCTCAAGGCAAGTTCGCTGCGGTTAGTGCAGGCATCAATGACACTTGTGGCCTACGACTGGACCATGGAGTGGAATGCTGGGGACACTTTTACGGTGGTGGTTCCGGCAACATCTCACCCCCGGCGGGACGTTTCCAATCCATCAGTTCTGGGATGTCCGATTACGCTTGTGGAGTGAAAACGGACGACACAGTGGTTTGCTGGGGCTATGTGCTAGCTGATAGCGACCATGCCGGGCAAGCCACGCCACCAAAGGGTTCCTTCCAGTCCGTTAGCGCAGGAACCTTCCACACATGTGGAGTGAGGACGGATGGGCGTGTAGTTTGCTGGGGCGACAATAAGTACGGGCAGGCCGCGCCGCCGTAGCGATGCGCTTCCGATTTGCAGCGCTGTATCGCTATATAGAGCGAGAAGAGCCTCAATCATCCTAGACCATTGGCGAAGGACAGGTTACTGTTGTAGGATGAGAGTGGAACGACTGCCCTAGATTGGACTGCTATTTGAGAATAGCAAGAATTTATAAATTTGACAGCCTTAAGGAGGATCGAAATGGCGACGAGATTTGACCAGATTTCGAACCGAGCGAAGGAGTTGCTGACCGACGCTTTAGCGGTTGACGGACCCGTTAAAGGCATGCTTTCGCTTTCTCCTGCCATGGGCGGAGGCGAACGCCTCGTCATCGGCAATCACTACCAAATGCTTTATGGTGATGACATCGCCGCCACTCAAATGGCATTCTACGAGTTGGCGGATCTCCGGCTAATTGACCAAATTGCTACAGGCGGTTACATGGTAACCCCATTGGGTTGTCATTTGGAGATTGTATTCAATGGCTCTAAGCCCTACCCGAGAGCTATTGAAGAAACCAGTCCAAAGGTTGAGCATACTATCGAGGACATTCCGAATCAGCAGGCTAGTAAGGAAGTTTTCGTTGTTCATGGCAGGGACGTCGGAGTAAGGGATAGTGTCGTTCGATTCCTAAGTGATCTGCAACTCAAACCTATTGTCTTGCAAGAGCGGCCGAGCAAAGGCCGTACGATTGCGGAAAAATTTGAGGAGCACGCAAGAGAAGCAGGATTCGCCGTCGTTCTCTTTACGCCGGACGATGAAGGGGCTTTAGTCGGAGAGTACAGCAATCCCCAACTACGGGCACGTCAAAACGTGATATTCGAGCTCGGCTTCTTCATAGGGAGGTTAGGCCGCGACAAGGTAAGCGTCTTGTACAAAGGCGACGTGGAGATACCGTCGGACTACGCAGGTGTAGAGTACATCCCTTTTGATTATGAAGGCGGCTGGAAGTTGAAACTCATAACTGAGCTTCAGACTGCCGGGTTTGACGTTGATGCGAACCAAGCTACACGACGATGACGTGTAGGCCGACCCAAGCCCAACTGCCTGATTGACAAGATCATAGTTCCGACTACGAGCGGCTTCCCGGTACCTCATGGGACGGAGACGACAGCCTCAATGGACACCGGGCCATTGGCGTCGTCAACGTAAATGCCGTCGGACATCGGACGCCCCTCGTCCTCGTAAATTTCGTGGACTATCGCAAACGCATCCTCCACGTTAACCAGGCACTCCGCGATAGTGTCGCCCTCGGTTATCAGCTCCGGCAGCATCGGTGAGGTAACGGTATATCCGCCTTCTGGCTGAGGGTCCAGTATCAAGGGTATCCTTGCAATCATGATCAGATGCCAGTGCTTCCGTTCAGCGGGCCGGCGGATTGAAGGGCGGCATCGGTGGAGGCAGGTCGATGCTTTCGTCGGCAAGGGCCTCTGCTTCCGAGAGGAGCAGGCGGTCGATGATCCTCTGCTGCGCGGGGGTAGGCGTAAAGTTCCGGTTCGGTCCCCGTTCCCGGGCTTCCCACAGCAAGGGTATCAGCGAATTAACGTCGGCAAGCAAACCCGTTACCAGCGCTTCGGCCAACCAGTCCTCGTAGTAGTTGTCGTGCAGCTGGTCGGCGATGGCTTGCAGATGCCGCATCTGCGGCTGTTGGAACTCTTCGGACAGCAAAGCAACGATGTCCCGGCGCAAGTTGTGTGAGCGGTGTCGCCAATTGCGGTCTTCGGCGATGGCTTTCACGGCCTGGGCCACGGCGCCGGAGGCCTTGTCCGAAGCCTGCACCCGGTCGCCCATGGTATGCAGCTCATAATTGGCCTGCTCCACCAGGCGGCGGCTGAGGTCGGTGTGGCGGTTGGCATTTGCAATGGACATGGCCGATAGGTCTCCGTGAGGCATGGTAACATAGCCGCCTTGCCGCCTGCGCTATAATGCTGCAATGCAGCGCGCGCTCCGGCTGGCTTTGGGCCAGTTCAACCCTACCGTCGGCGACATCGCCGGCAACACTGCCCGAATCATCGAGCTGATTGACGAGGCGCGGGCGTCCCACGCCGACCTGGTGGCCTTTCCCGAGCTGGCCGTGACCGGCTATCCGCCCGAGGACCTGCTCTTCAAGCCGTCCTTCCTGGCCGACAACGCCGCCGCCGTCCAGCGCATCTCCGCCGCGTCCCGGGGCATCGCCGTAATCGTGGGCTGTGTCGAGGTGGGCGACGACATCGCCAACGCCGCCGCCGTCATCAACGATGGCCGCGTGCTGGACTGGTACCGCAAGATGTACCTGCCCAACTACGGCGTGTTCGACGAGGACCGCTACTTCCGGCGCGGCGACTCCTGCCCCGTGTACGTCATCAACGGCTGTCCCGTCGGCGTGAACATCTGCGAGGACATCTGGTATCCCGTCGGCCCCATTGCCGTGCAGCGCGACGCCGGCGCCGAGGTCATCGTCAACATCAACGCCTCGCCCTTCCACGCCGGCAAGGCGGCCCAGCGCGAGCGCATGATTGCCACCCGCGCCGCCGACAACGGCGTATTCGTGGCCTATCTCAACACAGTGGGCGGCCAGGACGAGTTGGTATTCGACGGGGCCAGCGTGGTGTGCGCGCCCGACGGCTCGGTGATCGCCCGCGGCCCGTCGTTCGAGGACCGCCTCATCGTCGCCGACCTGGACGTGGATTCAGTGTTCCGCCAGCGGCTCCGCGATCCCCGGCAGCGCAAGGAAAACCCCAACATCCTGCGCGAGGTCGGCCAGGCCGCCGTCGTTCGCATATCCGACTACCACCGCGCCGGTCGCAGCAATTCCGCCGAGGCGGCTATGTGTCGGCCCCTGGACGAGGTGGAGGAGGTGTACCAGGCCCTGGTCGTCGGCACCCGCGATTACGTGCGCAAGTCCGGCTTCCGAAAGACCTTGGTCGGACTGTCCGGCGGCATCGACTCCGCCCTCACCGCCACCGTCGCCGTGGACGCCCTGGGCGCGGACAACGTGGTCGGCGTCACCATGCCCTCGCGCTATTCGTCGGAGGGCAGCGTCGGCGATTCCCAGGAGCTGGCCGACAACCTGGGCATCCAGCTGTGGCGCATCCCTATCGAGCCGGCGCACCTGGCGTTCACCGATATGCTGGCCGAGCGTTTCGCCGGCACCGAGGCCAACACCGCCGAGGAGAACGTGCAGGCCCGCATCCGGGGCAACGTGTTGATGACCATTTCCAACAAGTTCGGCTGGCTGGTGCTGACCACCGGCAACAAGAGCGAGATGGCCATGGGCTACGCCACGCTGTATGGCGACATGGTGGGCGGGTTCGCGGTGCTGAAAGACGTGCCCAAAACGCTGGTGTACCGGCTGTGTCGCTGGCGCAACGCCGGCTCCCACAACGGCCGGCCAATCATCCCCCAGGCGGTGCTGGACAAGCCGCCCAGCGCCGAGCTGCGGCCCGACCAGACCGACCAGGACACCCTGCCGCCCTACGACGACCTTGACCCCATCATCAAGGCTTACGTTGAGGACGACTACGGCTACGCCGACATAGTGGCCATGGGGCACCGGCCCGAGTGGGTCAGCCAGGTTATTTCCTACGTGGACCGGAACGAGTACAAGCGCCGCCAGGCGCCGCCGGGCGTCAAGATCACGCCGCGCGCCTTCGGCAAGGACCGCCGCCTGCCCATCGTCAACCGCTACCGCCCGGCGTCCTAGCTCCCCAGGATCTCCCGCACCGGGCAGCTGAACCCCGGCAGAACCTCACCCCCGTCCAGCGTATCGTCCATGGTAAGTACGGCCGTGGGCAGGTTCGGCTGGCGCACCCGTATCGTTCCGGTTTCCGGGTTTATCACCAGCGCCATCCGCACGCCGAAATCCAGCCACATGGTGGCCTTGTCATCGATTTCCCGCTCGGAGTCGCTGGGCGACTTGATCTCCACAACGAGGTCGGGCGGAACGGGGCAGTAACCATCAATGTCGGCATCCAGGGACAGGCGCTCCGCGGAAACGTAGGCTATATCCGGCTCCCGCACCGTGTCCGGGTCGGTTTCCAGCAACACGCCGGCATCGGAGCCGAAAACATGGCCCAGTCCCGCCGGCGCAACGTGGGCATCAAACCGCCCCCCGAGCCGCATTGCTATCTTGCCGTGTCTCACTCCTGATGCCATCGTTTCGTGCAGCACCCCGCGTATCAACTCGCCCTTTACGCCCTTGCTGTACAGGCGCAACAGGTCGTCAGCAGTCAACAGCTTGGGTTTCACCGTAGTCATCGCAGCGCCTCCAATACACCGGGCAGTGTATCACGTTCCCGCAGGCTCGCCGCCGTCCGCCTGCTTGTAGGCGTACACGGCAAACAGGGGGTCGCCGGGCGGCGCCATGTCGGGGTTGGCCAGGCCGCCACGCACGCCGTTGAACCCGCCGGAGTGGAGCATGTACTGCCCCACCAGCTCGATGTGGTCCTCGTCATTGGTGGAGCGCCAGACCCGCACCGCCTTGGTGGGGAAACAGCGGTTGGAGAAGGTGACGATGAACACGCCCCCGGGTCGCAGGATCCGCGACACCTCCGCGAACACGTCCACCGGCCGGGTCAGGTACTGCACCGACACCGTGATCACCACCGCGTCAAAGGACTCGTCGTCAAAGGGCAGCCCGGGGTCGGCGTTGATGTCCTGCAGCAGGTACTCGTTGAGCTGCGGGTTGTCGGCCATCTCGGTGGCGTTCATGCCCAGGCCGACGATCCGCTGCCGGGGATGGGCCTCCGGCCAGTGCGTCCGCCAGCTGCTCATCAGGTCCAGCACCTCGGCGTGTTCGGGAATCAACTGCTGGAACAGTCGGCCCACGGCCAGGATGGCCCCGTCGTCGATGTGCACGACGAGGCGGGGCATGGTGTAAAACTCGGCGTCGTTGCTGTCGTCCTCGCGCTGGAAGAACTCCGGCGGAAAACGGCTCGGATCCATCGCCAAACCCAACCTCCTGATCAGGCCAATCCGGCCTTCTAATGGACGAATGGTTATTCGCCCCTAGCCCACCCGGTAGGCCCGCGTCGCGCAGCCGTAGAACAGGTCGGCCCGCTCGTCGGCCGAGAAGTCCGCCGACATGCGCTTGAAGGCGTTCCACATGACGCAGTACGAGAACGATTCCTTGTCCACCGGGAAGTTGCTCTCGAACATGCAGCGGCTCGGCCCGAACTGCTCGATGCAGTGGCGCATCACGGGGTCAATCGCAGACGCCAGCTCCTCGGAACCCACCGGCGTCTCCCTCTGGTGGAAGTCGTAGCCCAGCCGGGGCATCCCGACGCCGCCGAGCTTGATGACCACGTTGGGACACTGGGCCGCCGCCGCGATGCCGCTTCGCCAGTTGGCCATCACCTCGTCGGGGTTGTCGGCGTAGGGGCCGGTGCGCATCAGGCCGCCCACGTGGTTCAGCACGATGGTCAGGTCGGGCACAGCGTTGGCAAAATCGACCAGTTGCGGCAGTTGCGGATGCAGCAGCGACACGTCCAGCGACAGGCCCATGTCGGCCAGCACCCGTGCGCCGGCCCGGTAGTCGTCGCTGAGCAACTGGTCGGGCATGGGGTACGCGCCGACGATGGGAATCTCCGGGTGCGGGTCCCAGCTGACGCCGTGGCGGATGCCCTTGAACCGGTTGGGGCTGGCTGCCTGCAACGCCTCCAGCACGCGGCGCACCTCGGTTCCCAGGTGCAGGTTGGCGTGGCCGACGATGCCGTGGGCGGCCTTGGTGCGGCTGTACATGCCGCTGGCGGACTGCGCCGCGATGCCCTGGACGAATTCCACCTCGCCCACGGGCCGCAGCTCCATGGGCGGGTCGGCCCGGTACATCGCCCGCGCCTCGATGAACACGGTGGAAACGATGTTGTGGCCGCTGCCGGTGTCGGCCTCCAGCTCATCCAGGAAATAGCGCGGCTCCACCCGGTCGGCGCGGCCATCCCACAAGTGGTGGTGAGGGTCGCAGATGGGCAAATCGGGTTCCAGGGCCGGCTCCACGGTGCGGGCCAGCCAGTCGTTAATGGGGGCTGCCATGTTTATCACCCTTACTCGTTGTCCAGAAGCGCCAGCATTTGACCAACGAAGTAATGCACTCCTGGTCGGTTTGCTTCAACTTCGTAGTCTTCCATGTTGTCGTGAAAGAAGTTCTCGTGGAATTTGCTGGCGGCCAAATAGCCGTTCAGAAGAGTCGGGTCATGGTATTGCCGGGACAAGGCTTCAACCGCCTGCTGCATGGCCCGGTGGCTCTTGTAACGCCAACCCCGCTGCTGGCAGATGGCGATAATCGCCTGCGTCGCCGCTCCATAGAGTTTCTCCGAGCCTTGCAGGTGGTCGCCGGCGGCAAACTCCCGGTCAGAGGCCAGGAGGAAGTCGCGAGCGGTTTGCGCGTGTTCGGCGGCGGTCATTTCCCTGGTGGTCATGCTTACTCTCCGGAGCGGATCAGAGTTGAATTGTACCACCCACCGCCGGCGCATGACCGAAAAGGGCCGCTGCATTGTCGCGCAGCGGCCCTGTACAGACGGTTTTGGTCAGCAACAGTTAAGGATCGCAATCAAGCTGGGGGATGACAAGGCCCGGCAGCCGGTCGTCGCGCCCGTCCACAAACAACCAACGCGGGCTCTGGGGCCAGGAGAAGTCGGCGCCAACGTTCAGCTTGTTGTTGTACAGGTTGTTGCTGGCCAGCACGGTAAAGGCATGTTTGGCGCCCGGAGAAAGTCGCCGGATGGTCCACTCGGCGCGGCCGTTCCTGACCGGCACGTTTGGCGCTTTCACGTCAACATAGATGAACGCCTGTAGCCAATCATCAGCCTCATTGGTGCAACTGGCTTCCTCGGCCAGGTAGAGGTCAACCTCCATGTTGATGTAGCCGATGCGGTAATGGGTGGCTTCCGGCACGGGATCCCAGAATATGATGGCCTGATCATCCGGGATATCGATATCGTCGGGACACTTGGGGTCATCGCTGGGACACACATAGAAGTCGGGCGTTGGCAGCGACCCGCGCAGCGTGGGTTCCGGCGCCGGCGGCAGGATCGCCAAGCCATGCCCCCAAGTGCTGTCGGCCCCCAGAGAGTCCCTTTCATCCGCGTACTTCCTCAGATAGTTGGCCACCTCAACCGGGGTGTAGTCGGGGAACCGCTGCTTTACCAACGCCGCCAGGCCCGCCACGTGGGGAGCGGCCTGGCTGGTACCAGAGAACCAGCACTCCGTGCCATCACTGGTTCCGGGCGGATAAACCGTCGAACGTCCGCAGGCGATCCCGGTGATGTCCGGCTTGACGCGGCCGTCAACGGCAGGGCCGCGGCTGCTGTAGGAGGCGATGACATCAGGACTGCCCCAGTGAGTTGCGGCCACCGCCAGCATACCCGGGTTCCGGCTCTCGGCAGGATTCCCGATGTGGTGTCCCGAGGAATAATATTGCAGATTGTCACCAGGATTCCGTATCCGAGCGGTCAACTGTATCCAATCCGGCTCATCGGCGCAAGTACCCTTTCTTATAACTAGATAGAATGGTAATCTTGCGTCTTCTTCTTCGGGTGAACGAGGAGGACGAAGTTCTATGGAGAAGGAGGCGCGGGGAGTATCGTTAGCACCGCCAGATTGTACCCTTTCATCTGAGAAGATTTTATCGCCGCTATGATACAAAAGTAAATTCAAATCGCAATCAGCACGAGGCCAGCTGTCGTCCCATCTCATAAATGCCGACAATCTACCTCCATAAGATAAATGAAAGGTATTTCCTATGTCTCCTATTCTCCAATCGTGGGTATTATTACCATCAGGATCGTTAAACGTACCGTACCAAACCTCTTCAGCCGCATTTCCGGCACTATTGACAAATACGATGCCGCCGGCTACCGCCGCGTCAATGCTCGTGATTACGCCGTCACTGTCGTAGGACGTGCCATCGCCAGGTCCTTCATATGAGTTGCTTAGCGAACGGTTGATGACGTCCACCTCGTTTTCCACCATCCAGTCAACGGCCTTCCTAAGGTCTCCTCGCGATTGCGGATGTGCTATGTATAGTTGGACTTCGGGCGCAATGTCAATCACCGTTTCGGCAACCGCTGTGCCGTGGACAGAATCCACCTCGCAGTCTGCTATGGATGAGCTCACCGGCAGCTGGGAGTCCCGAGGAGGGTAACAGCGAGCCATTACATTGCCTGGAAGCCTTCCACTGAGCTGCAATTCTCTGAAGCCCTCGAAACCGCCGTCAATGACGCCAACCTTGATGCCCTGTCCTCGGTAGCCCATCCGGTGCCAGACATCGGCATGGTGCAAGGCCACGCCTTGGCTGACCGCCCCCCGGCTCGAGCTTTGGTCGGGCTCGGGCGGGATGATGGAATCCACGCGCCGGACACCGGGCTGTTCGGAAGCCGTAGGAAGCAAGACGGGCGGAATCAGGGCTTCGATATAGTCTTCGCCTACGTTGCGAATGAAAACGTCATTGTCTTGCAGGAACTGCTGCACGGCGGAAAGCTGTTCCGGCTCGACGTAAAAAGTCACCAGCACTGGTTCCGCTGGCGACACCGGGGCGAGGATGCTGTCGTCGGAGGTGTCGGGCTGCTGCCCACCGCCCAGAGACTGCTCCCCTGGGCGATCCAGGGTGTTGGGCTGCTGCTCGGCGGCCTGGGCCTGTTCCGCCAAGCGGTTCAGGTTGGAGTCAAGGTTGGGATACGCCGGCGGCTCCTTGACAATCGGGGGCAGGTCAGTCTCCACCTCCTGATCATCCGGCTGGACCAAGACTCGCTCGGGGGGCGCGGCGGCCACCGGGAGATCGGCGGCAGGGCCGGGGTCAGCAGCGTCGGCGACCAATTGTTGCTCGACCGGCGTCGGAAGTTCGGGCTGTGGCCGCGCGTTGGCGGCGACCAGGGTGCCGGCCGTCAGCACGATAGCGACGAGAACCGCAATGGCAGACAAAGCAAGCCAGTGTTTTCGCAAGTTATAAATGGCGCTTGACATGATTTGCTATCCTCCGCGCTACAGCCGGTTGTGTCGTCCTGCACATCAGGGTTTCGATGGTTGCTAATACCTTTTTAGGGTAAGGCATTTGTCAATAGACAATGTGCCAAGTGTCCGCAACCTATGACCTGGGTGCATCAATTTTAATACGCAAGGGCAGTCATAGAGGTTCACTCAATTCGCCGGTTTGTACGAGTTTTGCACTATGCTGCCCCACTTTTGCCGCCAGCAGGCGATTTTCGCGGCGGCTAGCTCTCGTCCACCGAGTACACCCGCACCGCCGTGTCGTGGAACATGGCCGCCCGCTCGCTGGCCGAATAACCTGCCGACAGACGCTTGAACGCGTTGTACATCACGTTGTACGAGTAGGACACCTTGTCCACCGGGAAGTTGCTCTCGAA
>JAJDWF010000113.1 GCA_022825745.1 Dehalococcoidia bacterium
CCCCGAATACCTCACCGATCCGGCCTGGGTTGCCGGCCATCTGGACGATCCCAACGTGGTGGTCCTGGACTGCGCCAACACCGCCGACGCCTGGCAGCGCGGGCACATCCCCGGCGCGGCTCACCTGTCCGACAACTGGGCCAAGAACCCCGACGACCGGCAGCACGTCATGACGCCGGAGCAGTTCAAGGCTTACGCCGAAAGCCTGGGCATCGGCGACGACACCACCGTGGTCACCTACGATCACGCCCAGGGCCTCACCGCCGCCCGCATCTGGTGGGTGTTCAACTACTACGGCCACGGCAACGTCAAGGTGCTCAACGGCGGCTGGCGGGCCTGGGTCAACGCCGGGCAGCCCATCGACTTCGGCCGGCCCCGTCCGCCGGCGTCGGTTACGTTCACGCCCCGGGCCGACGTGTCGTTCATCGCGTCCGGCGACGAGCTGAAAGAAGCCTGCAATCTGGACAACGTCGTCGTATGGGACGTGCGCAGCGACGCCGAGTGGGACGGTACTGCCGAGAACTACCGCAATAAGCGGATCGGACACGTCCCCGGCGCGGTGCACCTGGAGTGGTTCCACCTGATGGACCGCAACACCCACGAGTTCAAGCCCGCCGACGAGATCCGCCGCATCCTCACCGAGCACGGCATCACGCCCGACAAGACGGCCTACTCCTATTGACAGGCCGGCATCCGTGCGGCGCACGGAAACTTCGTACTCCGCCTGGTCGGTTTCGACAACGCCAAAAACTACGACGCCTCCATGGGAGAGTGGGCCAACCGGGACGACACGCCGCTGACGGTGTAGCGGGCCCATGGCCCGTAAGGTGAAAATTCGCCGTGTGGTGGACGGCGATTCGGTGGAGGTCAAATACGCCGGCTGGTTCAGCTTCCTGCGCCGGCCCTTCCCGGTGCGGCTGTACGGCATCGACGCGCCGGAACTGGCGCAACCCTACGGACGGGAGGCCCGGGAGCAGTTGGCGTCCCTGGTGCGTCGGGGCGGCATCCGCATGGACACTATGGCTACCGACCGCTACGGGCGCACGGTTGGCCTGCTCTACCCCGCACGGCGCGGCCGCGAGCCCATCAACGTGGCCATGGTGCGCTCCGGCATGGCCTACTGGTATCGCCGGTACGGAGGCCGCGACCTGGGATTCCCTGAAGCTGAGGCCGAGGCCATCAGCAAGCGGCGCGGCGTGTGGAAAGACGGCCGGCGCGCCCGTCGCCCCTGGGACCACCGTGCCGACCTGCGGCGCGCGCGGGAACGCCGGCGGTGGCGACGCCGGCTGCTCACCCGGTTGGTGATTGCCGGCGTGGTGCTGGTTATCCTGGCGGCGGTAGTGTTGGCGCGCGCCTGGCTTGGTTAGGCGGCGTTGCTCACGGGGCCAGCGGGTAGCCCACCAGGTTCCAGTATGGGATTACCAGCAGCAGCAGCACCGCGATGACCGCGACGGTCATGGTGATGCCGAACCGGAAGATCTCCGTGTTGGAGATGTTGGCCCGCTGGAACACGAACACGGCGGAAGTCCCGCCGGCCCCGTAATACACCGCCGAGTCGCCCACCACGACGGCGGCGAAGCCGCACACCAGCGGATTGAGGCCCAGCGATTCCGCGGCGGCCATGGTCACGGGTATCACCAGCGCCAGGTAGCCGGCGATGTTGGGCAGCAGCATCCGCAGCAGCGCGAAGCACACGCACAGGGCCAGCAGGATCAGCATCGGCGAGGTCACCAGCTGTGACACCCCGCCCACCAGCGTCTCCGAGAACCAGGCCGCCGCGCCGCTGGACACCAGCGCGTGCGACAGCGACAGCGACGTGGCGATGACGAAGAAGTTGGTCCACCCTACGTTGCGCTCGAACTCGCTCCACGTCAGGATGCCCACGCGCGGCAACAGGATCAGGCACAGGGCGATCAGCGCCGGCACCGCCGGGTGCAGCCCGTGGGCAAAGTCGGTGAACCACATCAGCGCGGTGGCCATGACGATGGCCCCGGCGCGCCATTCGGCCGGCTTGATGGGTTCCGCCGCCGGCGCGGTGGCGTCGCCGATGTGCTCGGGGCGAAAGCCGGAACGGTAGAAAAGGAACAGCAGCGCGCCGCCCACGATCAGGTTGGCGTAGAAGGGCACGCTCATGATCAGGAACCACTGCGTCCACGAGAAGTCGCCCAGCAGGCCCGACGCCACCACCGGCGTGATGCCGCCGGCCAGCAGCGCGGTGGACCCCAGCCGGTTCAGGCTGCCCATGGCCATCATGGTGGCCTTGTAGAAGGGATGCCCCTGCGGGATGTTCCACTGCTCCAGCACCTGCTCGTACACGTGCACCATGATCGCGCCTCGCGTGCTGGCCGACGGCAGCGCGAAGGTGAGCGCGGCGAAAGAGAACAGCATCTGCACGTAGAGCAGGATCGGCCGGCCGGTGGCTCCCCGCATCAGGAAGATCGCCATCCGCTCGGCCAGGCCGGAGTGATGCACCGCCAGCCCCAGCGTCAGGATGCCGATGAGGAAGTAGCACACCGGCTGCGAAAACCCGTACACGGCCTCGCCGATGCCGGGCACGGCCCCGAAGAGCACCAGCAGGACCACGCCGATGGTCCCGGCCACGCCCGAGTGGACCGCCTCGGTGGCCCACAGCACCACCACGAAGGTCATGACGGCCAGGGAGCGTTGCCCTTGCAGGGTCAGGCCCTCCGGTGTGGGCATCAGCAGTATTCCGGCGAATACTGCGAGGGCGACCAGGTACTTGGCCGCCGTGGGGGTGAAAACCGCGCGGGAGACAGCGGCGACTCCCGGCGGGGAGCCCGATTTCACCGCTCGGTTTGCCGCAGCGGGCTGCCGGTTACCCGGCTGGCCGAGGTTACGCCCCGTATTCCCTCGATGCGGGAGAACACCCGGTTGAGTTCGGGCAGGCCGCCGATGTGTATGGTGAGTTCCATGCTCACGGTGGCGTCGTCGTTCTCCCGGGTGACCACCCAGGCGATGTTGATCTTGTCCTCGGTCAACTTGGAGGAAACGTCGCGCAACAGGCCCACCCGGTCAAAGGCTTCGATGCGGATGCGTACCGGGTGCATTTCCTTTTGCAGTCCCCACGACACCGGCACCAGGCGCTCCTTTTCGTCCTCGTTGAGCACGTTCTTGCACTCAACCTTGTGGACGCTGACCCCGCGGGTGCGCGTCACGAACCCGATGATGGGGTCGCCCTGGATGGGGTTGCAGCAGGCGGCGATGCGGGTGAGCAGGTCGCCGACGCCGAGCACGGATATGCCGGAGGTGGGGCTGTCCAGGCGCGGGGAACCCTTGAGAGGAATCTGCCATTCCTCCGCCTCGGCGTCCTTGCCGCGATGGTCGGCCAGGCGGTCGGCCAGGGCGGAATCGCTCAATTCGCCGGCCCCCAGCGCCGCCAGCAGGTCCTCCATGGTCTCGTACCGGCAGAGTTGGATGACTTCCCGGTCGGAGAGTTTGACGCCCATGCGGCGCAGTTCGCGGCGCAGCAGGTCCTTGCCGCGGGTGATGTTGGTGCTGCGGGCCTGCCGGTTGAACCAGGAGCGAATCTTCTGCCGGGCGCTGTTGGTGGCCACGTAGCCCCGGTCGCGGTTGAGCCAGTCGGGCGACGGGCCGCGTCCGGTCTTGCCGGCGACGACCTCCACCGTGTCGCCGTTCTCCAGCGGCGTGTCCAGCGACACCAGCCGTCCGTTCACCTTGGCGCCGGAGATGCGATGCCCCAGGTCGGTGTGAATCTTGTAGGCGAAGTCAATCGGCGTGGCGCCGGAGGCGAGTTCCATGATGTCGCCTGCCGGGGTGTACACGAAGACCTGGTCGTGGAACAGGTCCTCCCGCACCGACTGGAGGAATTCGTCGGTGTCCGGGGTCTCGCGCTGCCACTCCAGCAGTTGGCGCAGCCATGTCATGCGCTCCTCGAACTGGCCGCCGGCCGCGGAACCGGCGCGCTCCTTGTACCGCCAGTGGGCGGCGACGCCGTACTCGGCCACCTGGTGCATGTCGCGGGTCTTGATCTGCACTTCCAGCGGATGCCCGCCCTCGCAGTGCACGGTGGTGTGCAGGGCCTGGTACATGTTCTGCTTGGGCGTGGCGATGTAGTCGTCGAACTGGCCGGGTATGGGACTCCACATACGATGGGTCACGCCCAGTGCGGCGTAGCAGTCCGCCACGTCATCGACGATCACGCGCATGGCGTAGAGGTCGTGGATGTCGCTCAGTTCCTTGCCGTCGGCTTCGTACTTCTGCATCTTACGGTGGATGGAGTAGATGCCTTTGGGTCGGCCGTTGACCTCGGCGTTCAGGTGGTTCGCCGCCAGCTCTTCGCGCAGTCGCTCGGACACCTCGGCGACGTAGGCCTCGCGCTGGGAGCGCCGGGCGGCCAGCATCCGGGATATTTCCCGGTACTTGCCCTCGTTCAGGTGGCGGAAGGCCAGGTCGTCCAGCTGCCATTTGAGTTCCCAGATGCCCAGGCGGTGCGCCAGCGGCGAATACACGTCCAGGGTTTCCTGGGCGATGCGCCGGCGTTTGGGTTCGGCCAAAGCGTCCAGCGTCCGCATGTTGTGGAGACGGTCGGCGAGCTTGATCAGGACGACGCGAATGTCCTCCGCCATGGCCACCAGCATCTTGCGGAGGCTTTCGGCATACAGGTTTTCCGCTACGACGGGACTGGTCCCATTGGAACCGGGCGGGCGGTAATCCACGCGTTCCAGCTTGGTGACGCCGTCCACCAGGCGGGCCACGTCGGGGCCGAAGCGGTCATCCAGTTCCTCCACGTCCACCCCGCAGTCCTCCAGCACGTCGTGCAGCAGGGCCGCCTTGATGGTGTCGGGGTCGAGGTACAGGTCGGCAAGGATGGTGGCGGCGGCCAGCGGGTGGACGATGTAGGGGTCGCCGGAGAGGCGTTTCTGGCCATCGTGGCACAGGGCGGCAAAGTCGTAGGCCGCCCGAATTGCGTCAACCTGGGCGGTCTCCTCCACGTACTCGGATACGCGAGCGATAAGATCAGTGGAGTCGCTGGCGACTTCGACCATAGGCGGCCTCCTCCCGCAGCCCGCCCCAAACTCCGCACACGCTACTGGGACGCGATACTGCGCTGCAACCTATTGGAAAGGATGATACCGATACGCCATCGCAATGTCCAGCGTTGTGGATGGAGCTACTGCGGGGGGATTGCCCCGGGCCATCCCCTCCTGAGCGCCGCAACGGGCACTAATTCTTCGTTGGCGGAATCCACTGCCAGCGTCAGGATTTGCAGCGTCGTCGCCCCGATGCACTGGCCGCTCTCGTCCGGCCAGAAGGCAACGGGGCATATGCCGCTCAGAGTTTCACCTGAGCGGACCGTTATGGAGATGCGCGCGAACCCGCGGCGACATTCCAACGCGCTGCCATCGGCCAGGACGTACTGCATCGGCTTCTCCGTGGGTTCAACCCGCAGATGCTCCAGGAATTCAGCGGGAAAGGCCGACTCGGTAGCGCCGGTGTCCACCAGGGCGGATACCGGGTGCATGTCGCCCCCATCAATGTTGCCGATGTACACTTCCGTAGCAAAATCACCCATTGCGTCGTTCCCTCATGTCGCCGCCGACCATCCTTTAGTTGGCTGGTCGATGGCAAGATTGTAGCAGAGTCGCGGGTATGTGGTGTAAGAGCAGATAAACGGCTGGCCGGGTGACGCTGGGTCGTTGACACTGCTGCCCTTGCGCCTGCTATCATCGGTGGTGATCCGCCGCGGGCGGACGGGAGGATTCGCCATGCCGACGCAGGATTTCAGGAGCAAGCAGCACATCTACGCCCATCATTTTACCGTGCCCTACCGACCGTTGGTTCCTGATGCGGACAACCCCTTACGATGACACCCCAAGCAAGGGAAAACGGACTTTGCATGGTAGAATCAGGCACACAACCAACAAATGTCCCCAAGCAGAGTGGCAAATTAGACTGTCGCCGAATAGGCACAACAATAAACGGAGACCAACATGACCATCTGCGAACCTACGTCCGCGAACGGTCTGCGTTCGAAAGTAAGAGCATTACAAAGGGCCGCGCGAGACTACCAGAGCAACAGCAACCTAATTGAGAGATTCGACGAGATTACCAAGATCGCATACTGCAAAGCTCAGGAGGAAATTTACCCAGAGCGATATACTTGGGATTCAGTGTTTCGCTTCGGATCACACGATACCGACAGCATAGTGTCGGAGCGAATCTACAGACGCTTCCGCCAGCTAGCCTCGGAGCGCCCCGACCTTTTCCCAGATCGATTTAGCAGTCTCCAGGCTGCACCTGCAACCATCAGAAGGCTCGCCGAAATCACGACGACTATCGACATCACTAGAGCCGGCCAAGATGTGGCTGGGACCCTTTACGAGGAGATCGTCCACAACACCTTCAACAAAGGAGATAACCAGCAGTTCTTTACACCGCGCCACATCGTGGAGTTCATGGTGGACGCCATCGCTCCCCATCTTTCGGGCACGATCTGCGACCCAGCCTGCGGTACCGGTGGATTCCTGCTATACGCAGCCCGACGACTACGTTCTCTGCCCGAAAAGAGACCGTCCGAACTTCTGGGATTCGAAATAGATGAAAGACTGGCATGGGTCGCAGGAATGAACCTGAGCATCGGCACTGACCAGACACCATTCCGCGTCCATCACCTAGACGGAGCAGGCTCCCTAGGTGTGTCAGCAGAACAATATGCGGGCACTATAGACGCTATAGTGACAAACCCACCATTCGGTAGCGACCTGCGTGACCAAGAGGCTCTCTCCCGGCTCAGACTTGGTGCCGGCAAATCCTCGCGGCGACGCGGAACGCTGTTCATCGAGAGATGCCTCGACCTGCTGCGCCCCGGCGGCGTCGTGGCAATCATCATTGACGACGGCGCACTCGCTGGAGACTCTAACAAGGACGCCCGTCATCTGATACTGGAACGCTCGATACCCCTAGCAATCGTAAGCTTGCCGGAGACAGCGTTCATGCCTTACGCCTCAGTGAAGGCATCGATTCTGATACTCCAGAAACGCTCCCAGCAGAATAGGCCTCATGACCATATCGTGCAGACGCTCTTTGCTGAGGCACGCACGGTGGGCCGCAAGCCCAATGGCGAACCCCTCCTGCAAACTGATGGCAGATCCCTGGACTCCGACCTTCCTACCATATTGGAAACATGGCAGGCTGGGTCGTGCAAACCAAAATGCTCTGACCGAGAGAACGCGCCGAACCGTTTCTGGACCAAGATCGCCGATATTAGCGAAACCGGGTATGAGCGTAACGGCACACGTTTGGACATTGCCTATCACGATCCGCGACGCAAACGCACAGAGAAAGCCCTGTTATCGTCCCGGCACACGTTGACCTCTCTTCGTAACCTATGCGAAGTCAGGAACGAGACCATAATTCCATGCATAGAGATGCCAGACGCGAAGATTGCTTACGTAGGCCTCTCCCAGATTGAAGCTGGTACTGGCAAGTATCTAGCTAAGATGGTCACTGGAGAATCCCTCAAGAGTGCTGCCCGGAGGTTTGAACCGGGTGACATTCTGTACTCCAAGATGCGCCCGACGCTCCGCAAGGTTTGCCTAGCTGACGACCAACACGAGGAGGCATGGACCTCCACTGAATGTCTGGTACTACGTCCACGAGTGGATCCGAACACTGGGACGTATATCATTAGCCCAGAGTTGCTGGCCGCCATGCTACGCTCCGATCTAGCCCAATGGCAGACCGCGCACCTAGTATCGGGCATTGGACGCCCACGTATTAGCGAGCGCGCCGTGTTGGACATACTAGTGCCGACGCCACCGGCGGAAAAGCAATGGCGGATGCTAGAGCAATACCAAGCCGCCCAGCGTGCAGTAGCAGAATTGACGGCGCAAGCGGAGCGAGCCACGCGGCAGGCGGAGAGCATCCGCACAGCAGCTAATGACGGCATTATCCACGCAGCACTCTACGGAGACTTACCATGACGATCCACGCCACTTCAATCGATCTCCTCGCTGGACGGCGGAAAGACAGCAATGCCACGTTACGGATGTTGAACGAAGATCTTATACCACCAGCAGTAAAACTCCTCAACGACACCACGCTGCCGATCCAAATGCCGATCTTCCCAGATGATGTAATACCCAACAACCAGAGGAAGCTCGCCGACGTCAGGACAAGAATCGGAACCTTATTGGAATATCAGTTCGCTACAGCGGTCAACGAAACTCTACCGATGGCGGTCACTAAGGCAGGTATTGGACTGACTCATGTGGTCGCTAACCAGTTCCCAGACTTGGCGTTCCGTTCCCAAGCTGGCGAACTGGGCATAAGGTTAGAGATGAAAGCGGTGCAGGCCATCGCCGAAGAAAAAGCGGCCAACTTCGACGCCCTGATCAAAGACATATACAAGGACAAGGACTTTGTTGTGACATTCACTTGGGAATGGGAAAAGGCTGCGGACAGAGATATGATCTACCCTCACATACACCAGTTCTACGTAATGGACGCATACCAACTGGCACTACTCCGTGACACGTACTGGCTGGATACACCTCCACGCAAGCACCCCGGGAGTGGCAGGCAAGGCTTTGACCTCCGGTTCGCAATCAATGCCAGTGGCGGTGTCTTCAATCAAGAAGAGGGCAACCTAGGGAAATTGATGCGCATATTCGATCCCAGTAAAGAGGATATGCTCTCCAAGGATCTGCTGGAAGGCGAGACATTACGGACCTATTACCGCTTCAAGGGCGAGACCCGACGCTTAGGCATGAGCAAGATATTTAGAGAGGTGATCGCGGAATGCACCTACGCCGATGAGAGCATAATCAACTCGGGTATGCCAATGACTTGGCTTATAACGGACGGTGAACACCGACTAGCGCTACTGGGCGACGAGAAAATGCCCCGAGAAAAAGATGTACGCCATGTCATGGAGGAACTGAAAGCCGCGAACATCATCGCTATGAACAAGGACTTTAGCTGGAACGCTTACGTCGCCGGTACGAAAGGAAAAGCCGACAGCGGCAAAAAGCCAGCACCGGCGGCGGCTTGGGCTAAGGAGAAATGGCATTCTATCACGACACGTCGTCCACTCTGAGATTTAACAGACGGCACCGAGCCCACATATCATCGTCGAATGCTCGGCCCGTAGCGTGATTAATGAAGGCCACGCATTCCGCACTGGTGGAGAGGGACAGAGAAAGTCGCCCGTCGAAATCCAAGAACTCAAAGCCATTCTCCACACGACGGATATGGAAGAAGTATCCGCCCCGCAAATCATGTCCGTGTTCCGCCACAAGACATACGCTAATCCCACTGGCCAAGCGAGAACCGATCTGCTTAGAGAGCCATTCCCATTCCACGATGGCGGGAGTCGGGATAATTTCGAGGGAAGGATAGGGAAGGGATAGTCGCCTAACCATAGTAAATTATCCTAAACAGGTACAACGACATAGGCCAAGCAAGTGTGAACATACTAAGGCATTTCCGTCATCCTAATGAGTACGAACCAAAATTGACCGCGAACCTACCGGATCCCGGACAAGAGGCACGTCCATCAGATTGTGGAACGCTCTTTGGAACTGCACTCCTGTTACTCTTCCTTGTGGCGTTCTTGCGTAGTAAAGCCTGTATCAGATTTACATAGCTCGACAATCTAACGGAATATCGGACTCCGTTGCAACCGAGGCTGGGTTCGCAGTCTCCCGCGTACGGTAGCGTGTCGGTTCAAAAGGTCGGTGGCGAACTACTGGAATAACTCTCCCACCGACCGCCCTTCGTGAATCCGCTTGATGGCCTCGCCCATCAGCGGGGCGACGGACAGGACCGTGAGATTGCCCACCTTTTGCGAGGAGGACAGCGGCACCGAGTCGGTCACCACCACCTCCTTGAACGCGCTTTCCCCGAGCAGCTTGGGCGCCGCCGGCGAGAAGACGGGATGCGTGGCGCAGCAGTACACCTCGGTTACCCCGGCGTCCAGCAGCGCGTTGGCGGCGTTGACGATGGTGCCGCCGGTGAGAATCTCGTCGTCGAAGGTGAGGGCGCGCTTGCCCCGCACGTCGCCGATCACGTTCAGGGTTTCGTTGCGGTCGTCGTTGCCGGTGCGCCGCTTCTCGATGACGGCGACGGGCACGCCCAATCGCTCGGCCATGTCGCGAGCGCGCTTGCTGATGCCGAAATCGACGGCGACCAGCACCAGGTCTTCCAGCCCCTTCTCGAAGAAGTAGTTGGACAGGATCGGCTCGGCGGTCAGCTCGTCCACCGGGATGTTGAAGAACCCCTGGATCTGGCCGGCGTGCAGGTCCAGGGTCAGCACTCGGTCGGCCCCGGCGGTGGAAATCAGGTCGGCCACCAGGCGGGCGGTGATGGGCACCCGGGGCTGGTCCTTCTTGTCGGTGCGTCCGTAGCCGTAGTAGGAGATGACGGCGGTGATGCGCCCGGCCGACGCCCGCTTGCAGGCGTCGATCATGATCAGCAGCTCCATCAGGTTGTCGTTGGTGGGCGCCACGGTGGGCTGGACGATGAACACGTCGCGCTCGCGGATGTTCTCGCGGATGCGGACGAAGGTGTTGTCGTTGGCGAACTTGAAAGTTTCGCTGTCGCCCAACGGGATGCCCAGGTATTCGCAAACATCCTGGGCCAGTTGGGGATGGGCGTTGCCGGAAAACACCTTCAGTTCATTGGCATCAAGCACGGTCATGGCCATGGGACCACCTTTTCGCAGGCGCGACGAATTGTATGGGGCGGCCGGCGACAAGCCGGCAGCGTAGCGGACGGGACGGGAGGGTAATGGTAATTCGGCAGCCGACGGTAGTCAACGCCTGAGCCATAGATGGTTTGATAGAGTCAAGGGTTTGATAGAATTGAACGCGCAACCCGGCGCTGGGACGAACTGTGAAAGAGTCCAACTGGATCAAGGAACTGGTGGAAGCCGCGTACATCGGCGCGGTGGTCTTTATCGCTATCCAGCTGGCGGTGGTCAACTTCCGGGTCGAGGGTTCCAGCATGCGCCCCACGCTGCTGCCCGGCCACTACCTGATGGTGAACAAGCTGGTCTATTTCCCAGTGGACACCGAGCGGCTGGGCATGATCATCCCCTTCTGGCAGCCCGACGAGCCCGGCCGGATCTACCTGGGCCGGTCGCCGCGCTTGGGCGACGTGGTGGTGTTTGACTACCCCGAGGACCCGCAGCGTCAGTTCGTGAAGCGAATCGTCGGGCAGCCGGGACAGCGGGTGCAGATCGAGAGCGGGCAGGTCTTCGTGGACGGCGCCCGGCTGGACGAGCCCTACCTGCGCGGCATTTCCACCAGCGACATGCACCCGGTGCGCTTGGATGAGGGCGAGTATTTCGTGATGGGCGACAACCGCAGCGGCAGCCAGGACTCCCGCCACTGGGGGCCGCTGCCGGCCGACCACATTATCGGCAAGGTGTGGGCCATCTACTGGCCCCGCTCAGCATGGGGCTTCCCGCAGTAACCGGTCACACTTAGATAGCGTACTCGGGAATCGCGTGCCGTATGATGGTAACGTCCAAATCGCGGGCGGCGGCGTCCATTTCCGCCGGCCATTCGTGATGGGTTACCAGGTAGGCGGCTGTAGGAACGCCGGTGACTCTTCCGATCAACTCTGCGCGGCGGCTGGCGGCTTCCAGGTCCTCGCGGTTGAATGTGACCGACACTTCGACGACGGCCAGACCTTCGGTTTCGTCGTCGTCATGGGCGGCGCGGGCGATGATGTCCGGGCGATAGGCATCCACGAACTCTTCCCTTGTTATCAGGTTGTTATCGCGGACATTCCGGAACGCAACTCTAATCCTTTCACGGTCGGCCAGGACGGCGTTTTTCAAGTAGCCATCGAGGATGCCTTCAATCTCTTCGGCGCACTTGTTTTCGTAGGAATCGCCGCGCAGTTGTCCGACTGATCCCTGGAGAGACCTGACGTTGTGGTCGATCCGCTCTACGGCCTCCTCTACTGACGTAAGCCGTTCCTCCATCACGCCCATCCGGTTCTCCATGGTGCCCATCCGGTCATCCATGGTGCCTATCCGGTCATCCATCACGCCCATGCGCTCCAGAATCAGCTTGATGTTATCGGAGTTCTCACGAACTGCGGCCATCAGCCCATCGAAATCATCGGCAGCGAGGAAACGGAGCAGCGGCCGGCGTATGCGTGGGTAACGTCGCACTTCGTCAACGATGCGACGAACAATCTCCGCCTCGGGTGGGATGAGGTCAAGGAGTTCGGTGTCGTCGGCAGTGGTCATGGTGGGTGGCAATCAAGGGGATCGTTGCGCGATTGATTTTAATGCTATCACAGGACGGCAACCCACTACATGCTCAAGTGTCACAAAATCGCCCCGTCGTCCGCGTCCAGCATGGCGGCCCGCAGCAGCGGCACGGGCGGCGCGCCCCAGGACAGCGCGTCGTCGTGGAAGCGACGCAGGGTGTAGCCGGCGCCTTCCTGCCGTCGCCAGTCCTGCCGGAGTTTGAGCAGCATCAGCTTGCCCAGCGTGTAGTTCAGGTAGCCGGGGTCGAAGGTGCCGCGGATGGCCTCCTGCGAGGCGGGGTGCTCCTCCATGTAGGCGTGGGCCTGGAAGAACCTGGTGGCCTCGTCCAGCGTCATGCCCTGGGTGTGCATCCCCAGCGAGCACAGGTAGCGGCAGTTGCGCACCAGCGCCTCCAGCAGTTGGGTCAGCCACAGGGCCGGATTGTCGCGCCCGTACTCCGTTTCCAGCATCATCTCCTCGGTATAGTGCGCCCAGCCCTCGGTGAAGGCGTATGACGTGGCGACCCGGTTGATCAGCGACAGTTCGCGCCCGTGCTGCGTATGCCCATGCCGGTTGTGCAGGTTGTGGACGTAGTGGCCGGGATAGACCTCGTGGATGCTGATGACCTTGAGGGTGTGGTAGTTAAAGTTGCTGAGCCATTCCTCCTGCTGGCGCGGCGTCCAGTCGGGTTC
The DNA here is from genome assembly GCA_022825745.1 of Dehalococcoidia bacterium. Classification (GTDB taxonomy): domain Bacteria; phylum Chloroflexota; class Dehalococcoidia; order Lucifugimonadales; family UBA3495; genus Bin87. The sequence goes on from JAJDWF010000113.1 coordinate 12,940, forward strand.
CACCGGCGTTACGTAGTAGTATGCTTCGGTGGCGACCTGCTCCAGGCTGCCGGGCGAGTCCATGGCGGCGAAGGCGTAGCGCATGTAGGACGGCGTTTCGGTTACCTGGCAGCGTTCCTCGGAGGGCAGGCCGATGATGTCATGGTCGATGAGGGCCTGGCGTATGTCCTCCAGCATGTCCCTCGTTTCGGGGATCAGGCTCTCGGCGGTGGGATGGTTGGCGCTGACCATGGCCACAGCCTCGCGCACTGATTTGCCCGGAGCGCCTAGCTGAGACAGAACACGGGCCGCCGCTTCGTCCAGCCGGCGCAGGTTCTGTTCCAGGTTGGCCTGCCCGATGGACAGCACGTCGGACAGCGGCGTGCCCACCGCCTCGCCCACCGACAGCATCCGGTGGTACAGCTGGGACCCGATGGCGAACTCCGGGCGCACCCGGCGGGCCTGGATACGGTCGGCAAACTGGATTACTGCGGCGGACGCCGCCTCGCGGGCGGCGTTGAACTCGGCGGCCACGTCGGGAGCAATGGCGGCGCATTGCTCGGCAGCGTCGGACAGCCCGGTCTCATAGAACGACGCCATGCCCCGATACGCGCGCACCGCCATGTCCCTCACCGGCTCCCCAAGCTCCGGCTCGGTCAGGGTATCCAGAGCTGCCAGGAAGTCGGGAACTTGCCGCAACGCGGATGTGGCCGAGCGCAGGCGGTCGGGCAGCGGCGCGTAATCGCGCTGCACGTAGCTGCCCACGCCGATGTATCCCACCTGCCGCTGGGGGTTGGTTTCCAGCGTCCGCATCTCCTCCAGGTTGAAAAGCTCGCGACGCAGAAACAGCTCCAGCAGGCTCCGGTTGAGTCGGTCCATGCGGGCGTCGCGGTCCGATGAACCGTTCGACTCCGGGTCCACGGGCAGCGCCGACAGTTGCGCCAGGGTCTGGTGCAGCCCCTCCATGCGGCGGCGGATCCGGCCGGCGGAGAAATCGGGCAGCCGCCCATCATACTCATGCAATCCAATACGGCTGCCGGCGGTGGGCAGGAAGTCCCAATGCTCCCGAATGGCGCGTTCGGCGAGGATGTGGACGGCGGGGTTCATGGCGGCAGACTCCGATGTGCAGCGTATAAATTTAGGGGCAGGCTACAAACCTGCCCCGACCCGGTTGATGCCGTTCTGGCTACGCCACCAGTTCGCTGATCAAAAACTTGGGCTCGATGTCGGTGAAGTTCTTGACGTCGCCCACCAGCTCGCGGCCGTGCGTCTTGAAGCCTTCGTGGACGCCGTCAACGTCGTTGAACAGCAGGTAGCCGACGGCGACGTACATCGGCGGCGCGCTGGGGTCGGTGTCGGAGATGCCCTGCTCCACGTTGTAGTAGCGCATGCCGAAGGGGGTCAGCCGCTCCTGCACCAGGGGCATGTGGGTGTTGACGTAGTAGTCCATGTTGAAGGACTTGCCTTCCTCGTTGCCGTAGAAAACGGTTACCTTGATCATCTTGCTAATCTCCCTAGTGATAGACGTTGATGCCGGCGCCCCCGCCGGCCGCGATGGTCTCGCCGCTGATGGCGATGCTGCGGGGCGAGGCGAAAAATGCCACCACCCACGCCAGTTCCTCGGCGTCCACGATGCGGCGGGTGGAATTGCCGGCGGCGACGCGGCGTTCGATCTCCTCGACGGTGACGCCCTCCCGTTCCGCCTGCTCGGCGTACATCGGGCCGCTGCGCTCGGTGCGCGTGGTGCCGGGATGCACCAGGTTGACGCAGACGCCGGACTCGCCCAGCTCCTCGGCCAGGTACTTGGTGAGGTTGGACAGGCCGGAGTTGCGCACGCCGGCGCTGACGTTGCCGGCGCCCCGCCGGGCGGACAGTCCGCCGATGTTGACGATGCGGCCCCAACCCTGCTGCTGCATGTAGGGCGCGACGGCGCGGGCGCAGCGCAGGTAGCCCATCACCTTGGTGTCCAGGTCCAGCATCACGTCCTCGTCGCGGATTTCGTCCAGCGACCCGCGCGCCAGGCCGCCCGGAGCGGCGGCGTTGTTGACCAGGATGTCGATGCGCCCGCCCAGGGTATCGGCGGCGGCGGCAACCATGGCGTTGACCTGCTCGGTGTCGGTCATGTCGCACACGATGGGAGTCACCGAGCCTCCGGTGTCGGCAGCCACTTCTTCAGCGGCGACGGACAAGGTGTCGGAGTAGCGTCCGGTGATAACCACGCGGCACCCGTCCGATGCCAGCACGCGAGCCACCGCCTTGCCGATGCCGCGACTGCCGCCCGTAACTATCGCGCTTTTGCCGTTGAGTTCCAGATCCATGCGCCCAGGCGCCTCCCGTTCAGGATGGCCGCATTGTACACCACCGCAAACGTGAAGGGGCAGGTACAAGACCTGCCCCTACGGTAAGGACGACGTTGGCGGTGCGGGTTGAACTACGCAACCTGCACGGTGGCGCCGGCTTCTTCCAGCTTGCCCTTGATGGTGTCGGCCTCTTCCTTGTTCACGCCTTCCTTGACCCGGGCGGGCGCGGACTCAACGAGTTCCTTGGCTTCGCGGAGGCCGAGGTCGGTCACTTCGCGGACGGCCTTGATGACGTTGATCTTGTTGGCGCCGAAGTCGGCCAGGGTGACGTTGAATTCGGTCTGGTCGTCCCCGCCGCCGGCGGACGGAGCGTCGTCGGTCACCACGCCGGCCGCGGGCGCGGCGGCTACCGCCACGGGCGCGGCGGCGGAGACGCCGAACTCTTCCTCAATCGCCTTGACCAGATCAGCCAGGTCCATCACGCTCATGTTCTTGATGGCGTCCAGTACTTCCTGATTTACTGCCATGATTGCTGCCTCCTGATTTTGCTTGCGTTGTTGGTTGGTTGGATGGCGGACTGCTATTCGGCAGCCTCGGCGGGTTGCAGTTGGTCGATGCGGGCCTGGAGCGCGTAGGCCAGGCCGCTGATGGTCGCGTTGAGCACGCCGGCCAGCGCGTACAGCGGCGCCTGCATGTTGCCCAGCAGTTGGGCGACCAGCACGGGCTGCGGCGGCAACGACGCCAACCGCCTGACCTCATCGGTGGGCATGGCCGGCCCGCCGCTGACCACGGCGCCGTTAATGGCCAGGGTGCCGTCCGCATTGGCGGCGTCGGAGACCGCCTTGGCAGTGGCGGCCGCGTCCTCGTAGCCGAGGGCGATGGCCGTCTGGCCGGTCAGCACGTCTTTCAGCTGGGGCATGTCCGCACCGTCGGCGGCCAGGCTCAGCAGGCTGTTCTTGACGACGATGAACTCGACGCCGCCTTCGCGCATCCGGCGACGCAGGTTCACCATCTGGTTCACGCCGATGCCGGAGTAGCCGGTGGAGATGACGATGGAGCAGTTCTCCAGTTTCTCCCGCAGTTCGGCCACCCGGTCAACTTTTGCCTGGGTTGGCAATGGTTTCCTCCTCGTATCTGGGTTGCAGTCGGGGATTGCGGCAGCATTGCCAAGCAAAAACCCCGCGCTTTGAGACCTGGGCGCGGGGCGATAACGTCCACAATAGGGACGCGTCACGGGACCGGTCGCCTCGGCGGGCGGCGCTGACGTGCCATTACCCCGAAATCGGGACCCGCTGTCTCAAGCGTTGACTGTTGTATTCGGATTTGGATCAGCCTATCACCTGCGTTCCGGGAACGCAAGGCGCGGCTATTCGGGCCTCATCGCCGACAGCGTTCCCACGTCCACGGAGATGCCGGGACCCATGGATGAGGTGATGTATGCGGACTTGATAAACGCGCCTTTCACCGCGTCGGGGCGTTCCCGCATCACGGAGTCCATGAACACGGTCAGGTTGTCCATCAGCGAGTCGGTCTCGAACGAGGACTTGCCGAACTGCCCGTGGATGATGGCCGTGCGGTCGGTGCGGAACTCCAGCCGTCCGGCCTTGGATTCCTGGATGACGCGCGGCAGGTCGCGGGCCGGCACCAGCGTTCCCGTGCGCGGGTTGGGCATCAGGCCGCGCCGGCCCAGGATACGACCCAGCCGGCCGATCTTGGACATCACTTCGGGGATGGCCAGGCCCACGTCGAACTCCAGCCAGCCGCCCTCGATCTGCGCGATCAGGTCGTCGTCGCCCACGTAGTCGGCGCCGGCCTGCCGGGCGATGTCAACGGCCTCGCCGTTGGCGAACACCAGCACGCGGGTTTCCTTGCCCAGCCCGTGGGGCAGGACGGTGACGCCGCGCACCTGCTGCTCGGCGTGGCGCACGTCGGCGTTGGTGCGCAGGTGTACCTCCATGGTCTCGTCGAACTTGGCGGTGGATAGCTCCTTCACCAGGTCGATGGCCTCGCGGGGTTGATACACGGCGCCCTCGGGCACTCGCTCGGCGACGGTGTTGTAACGGCGGCTGTGCTTGGGCATTTTGCTGTTCTCCTACTCGTCTTCCACCGTGATGCCCATGCTGCGGGCGGTGCCGGCGATGATGTTCATGGCGTGCTCGACGGAGTTGGCGTTGAGGTCCTTCATCTTTTCTTCCGCGATGCTGCGCAGCGCGTCGCTGCCGATGGCCACCCCCAGCGGCTCCCGGGCGTCGCCCTGGCCCTTCTCGATGCCGGCGGCCCGGCGCAGCAGGTCGGACGCGGGCGGGGTGCGGGTGACGAAAGTAAAGGAACGGTCCTGATAGACCGTGAGGTGGACCGGCACGATGGTGCCGGACTGGCTGCCGGTGCGTTCGTTGTATTCCTTGACGAAGGCCATGATGTTGACGCCGTGCTGGCCCAGCGCCGGGCCAACCGGCGGCGCGGGCGTGGCCTTGCCCGCTTCCAGTTGCAGCTTGATGACTGCCATTACTTTCTTAGCCACTAACGGCCTCCCAATTCAGACGTCATTCCGGCTTGCGCCGGAATCAAGAAGTTACCAGGAATTAGACCTTTTCCACCTGCATGAAATCGAGTTCCACCGGGGTTTCCCGGCCGAACACGGAGATCAGCACCTTGACTTGGCCCCGGTGTTCGTCCACTTCTTCCACCCGACCCAGCATGTCGGCAAACGGGCCTTCGGAGATGCGCACCATGTCGCCCGCGTTCATGCCGATCACGGCCCTGGGTTCGCCCGACGCGACCCGGTCCAGGATTTCGTCAACCTCCCGGTCGTCCAGCGGCACGGGACGCGGCCGGTCGCCGCCTTCTTCCTCCGCCGATATGAACCCGGTGACGCCGGTGGTGTTGCGGACCAGGAACCAGGCCTCGTCGTCCATCACCATCTGCACCAGGATGTAGCCGGGGAAGAGCTTGCGCCGCTGGGCAGTGCGCTCGCCCTTGTTGCGGATGATCTCGTCCTCGGACGGAACCTCGACCCGGGTGATCCGGTCCAGCATTCCGAAGCTGTGCCGGCGCAGGTCCAGGTTGCGCTTGACCATGTCCTCCTGGCCGGTATAGGTATGCACGATATACCAGCGGAGGTCAGCATAGGGTTGCGTTGTGGTCATAAGGAGCCTGCGATCAGGTTGAGTCGTTTGAAAATACCGACGCCGCCGGGACGCCCGCTACCGGGACGCCTCGAAGAGCCGCCCCGCTGCAAGAATCTGCCGGCCTTCCGCGCTAGAAGAGGGTGGGGTTCAGGATCACCCGGGTGAACAGCTCGGCGAATACCCGGTCCAGCAACCCCAGGAAGAAGCCCATGGCAATGGCCAGCACCAGCACGATCACGGTGAGCCGCGCCGTTTCCTCCTTGCTGGGCCACACCGACTTGCGCAGTTCGGATATGGTCTCCCGCAGGAACCCGATGGGCCCGACCCTCCCCACGGACTGGGGAGAGATCGGGGAAGGTCGTCTGGCTGATGCCCTGGCCACGGCCGGTTACCTCACTTCGCGGTGTACGATGTGGCTGCGGCAGCGGCTGCAGTACTTGCGCAGTTCCATCCGGCTGGTGTGGCTGCGCCGGTTCTTTATGGTGGAGTAGTTGCGCTCGCGGCAGTCCGTGCATTGCAGCGTGATGATCTGCCGGGCGTCGGTTGACTTGCGCGCCATGGGATCACTCCAACAGTTTGGTGAACACGCCGGCGCCGACGGTTCGGCCGCCCTCGCGGATGGCGAAGCGCAGGCCCTCTTCAACGGCGATGGGCGTAATCAGGCTGACGGTCATCGTGATGTTGTCGCCGGGCATCACCATCTCCACGCCGTCGGGCAGCGCGATTTCGCCGGTGATGTCGCTGGTGCGAATGTAGAACTGGGGCTTGTAGCCGGTGAAGAACGGCGTGTGCCGGCCGCCTTCGGCCTGGCTCAGCACGTACACCTCGGCCTCCGCCTTGCGATAAGGTCGCATGGAGCCGGGCGCCACCAGCACCTGGCCGCGTTCCACTTCGTCCCGGTCCACGCCGCGCAGCAGCACGCCCACGGCGTCGCCGGCCTCGGTGGTGTCCAGCAGCTTGTGGAACATTTCCAGCCCGGTGGCAACGGTGCGGCGCACGTCGCCGGAGCGGATGATTTCCACTTCCTGGCCCACGTTCAACTGGCCGCGCTCGACACGGCCGGTCACCACGGTGCCGCGGCCCTTGATGCCGAAAACGTCCTCAATGGGCATGAGGAAGGGCTGGTCGGTTACGCGGGACGGCTGCGGAATGTAGTCGTCCATGGTCTTGACCAGTTCGCGGACGCCGTCCATCGCGTCGGCGTCGCCTTCCAGGGCCTTGAGGCCGCTGACGCGCACGATGGGAGTGTCGTCGCCGGGGAAGTCGTAGGTGTCCAGCAGTTCCCGGACTTCCATCTCCACCAGTTCCAGCAACTCTTCGTCGTCCATCATGTCAACCTTGTTCAGGGCGACGACGATGGAGGGCACTTCCACCTGGCGGGCCAGCAGGATGTGCTCCCGGGTCTGGGGCATGGGGCCGTCCGGAGCCGACACGACCAGCACGGCGCCGTCCATCTGCGCGGCTCCGGTGATCATGTTCTTGATGTAGTCGGCGTGGCCGGGGCAGTCAACGTGGGCGTAGTGCCGGTTCTCGGTCTCATACTCCACGTGGGCGATGGCGATGGTGATGCCGCGGGCCCGCTCTTCCGGCGCGTTGTCGATGCTGTCGAAGCTGCGGAAGTTGGCGTTGTTCTCCTGGGACAGCACGTTGGTGATGGCCGCCGTGAGGGTGGTTTTGCCGTGGTCAACGTGACCGATGGTCCCCACGTTTACGTGCGGCTTGGAACGGTCGAAGACTTGCTTAGCCATGGTCGGGAGTTTCTCCTTGCTCCTTGATTTGTTTCGTTGCTCCCGCGGGACGCCCCCGGCGGGCATTCGACGCTGGTGGAGCCCAAGGGCGGAATCGAACCGCCGACCCCGTTCTTACCAAGAACGTGCTCTACCTCTGAGCTACTTGGGCAGGGGATTTGAATGTCGGGTTTAGTGGTGGAGGGGGCAGGATTCGAACCTGCGAAGCCCGTCAGGGCGCCAGATTTACAGTCTGGTGGCTTTAACCACTCACCCACCCCTCCGTATTCGCGTTATTTTAATTCTCCATGTGTTTCAGAGACCCGTTGAAAGAGCCCCAGAGGGGACTCGAACCCCTAACCTGCCGATTACAAATCGGCTGCGCTGCCAATTGCGCCACCGGGGCGCGATTTTCAACGGTGACTATGGCGCGAATTCCTTCACCCCACAACCTAAAAATGGCCCCGACAAGTCCGGGGCCATCCGGTTTTCGTCAGTCGGCTTAACAGGTTACGGAACCCCCGCAAAATTGTCAATAGCCGCCGCCGACAGCGTTCCGATTCAGGTGGCCTAACCTCCCGTCATTCCGGCCAACCACCCGGCCAACCACCCATCATTCCCGCCCCACCACCGTCATTCCGTCGCACCGCCACCCGTCGCTCCCGCCCGACCCCCGTCATTCCCAGCCCCCTACCGTCATTCCCGCGAAAGCGGGAATCCAGGAGGGCGAGGCCGGACACTACCTCGCATGAGAACCAGCCGCTACCTCATCCCTGGAAATCGCACCCGGCGCCGGCGGCCGCGTTGAGGTTTGACCGATCCAAAGTGGGACAGCGTGCGGCGATATCAGAAATGGGTATGACCACTGAGTGCCACTTAGCCGCGAGCCCAGCCCCGCGTAATTGCTTGATCAGGCCTTTAGCGCGAAGATTTCTGTTGAAACCTTGATGAGGAATTCTCCACGTGCAATCCCACTGGCGCTTGATGACGTTGCTGTCCAGTTCGCCGTAAGCGTTGCGCCGGCAAGCTCGCTATCGCAGACCAAGTGGATGGGATCAAGCACCACGCGCTGACCGGGCCGAAGATCGACATCTGGGAATTTAATGCTTGTAGGGCCAGAGTTGTCAATACGCGGCCTCCTAATCTCTAACCCTGGCATCACCATCGGAGTGGGCATGAATATCTTCGGTTCTGAACCCCACTTGCTGGGAGGCTTTGGCATCTTCGGATGGGAACCTTCAGCACTCCCATATGCTGATACATCTCCTTCGATTCGTACCTCAACGCGAACCCCAGCGAAGTTATGCTCCGTATCGTTGACAACCGAGAGTTGCAAATTTGGGTCGCGATCTTTAAGAGCAGAAGCATGGGCTATGGATGGAAACGAGGAAGTCAGTCGGGCGAGGTATAATTCCACTTGGTGCCGGTACTCGTCAGGGCTACGATTCTCAAAGGTCAATAAGGCTGATAAAGCAAATCCATAAGTTGAACCCCGCTCAAGCGGTGCCAGGAGTTCCCTTTCTTGGCGCTTGACCAAAGCGGCGATGACATCGGAGTTGCATTCGACCGGCACCGCCGTCGCCGTACCAAGAGCACGAACGTTGATGCCCCTAGCTCGCTCTGCACCCCCCGCGAAACGGCGGACGAGCATATCGAAGTCTTCCTGTACTGCGTGGTCCGTCTTACCCTGGCGACGAATGAACACGTCGCCCTCTCGGCAGACACTGAAGCCTCGTTCGTGAGATTGGTAGCTCGTCAGCATCGCGACGATTTGGTCTCCGAATTCTGGAGGCTCGACTGTAATTACAAGAACCTGATTACCTTCGTACTCTATGTACTGGGGATTCCAGCGCACCGTCTGCCGTACGAATCTTGAGATGCCAGCATGGAGAATTGCGTTATCGACTGGAGCCACCCCGCTCGCATTTCCAGGCTCCGCACCAATGACCATATAGGAGCATCCGCCCGCCCATTGCTTGGCCACAACCGGGTCTCGGTTGGCAAATCCCACTATGCACTTCGCGATTAGCGCGTGCCAGCGTCTGTCGCTCAGGTCCGCTTCGCGCTTCCACTCCAGCCAGTCCGGTTCGGATTCGCTTGGAGGTGCCAATGAGATAACCTTGACGAGATTACCGAGTTCGTTAATCGAGCGAAACTGTCTCGATGTATCGATTGCTAGTGGCATAGTGGTAAAAACAGTCCCTCGCTTGCAAACCGGTCGCTCTCCCACCGAGATGAAGCCTCATGCTGGCGCGACGCTGCGATTGATCGTAGCACAGGCTGGCACGTCCCCAACCAAGATTCTCGTCTTACGTAGTAGCGTCATTCGCCAGCCGCGCGCTGACCAGCCGATTCAGGCTGACCCCTTCCTCAGCGGCCCTTATCGCCAGGGCCCGGTGGGTTTCCGGCGGCACCCGTACCACGAACCTCCCGCTGTAGTTGCGGTCGGCCAACGGTTCCGGCAGCGGCTCGCCCTCGGCCTCCATATCCGCTACGCAGTCGGCCACCAGGGAGCGAATACCCGCAAAGGCTTCGTCCGGCGTGGCCGCCAGCCAGCTCAACAGCCAAAACTCGGCGCAAAGCCCGACGAATTTCCCATCCGCAGCAGACCAGGTAACCCGGTACGTGTAGTGATCATGTAGCATCATTCAGATAGTATCAATAATGATACTCTACGTCAACATCCCAAAAATCGCCGCCCCAGCGCGGGTGATAAACTGGTACAACCTGGCTGCCGATCACGCCGCCATCCGTCGTTATAATCCCGTTGCCATATCATCGAGAGGTGCGCCATGCCGCCGGAAATTCGCGCCGTTGGAATTGAGGGGCTGCCCGAAGTGCAGGCCGGAGACGACCTGGCCGGCCAGATCATTGACGCCGCCGCCGCCCAGGGCACGCCCATCGAGGACGGCGACGTGGTGGTCGTGACTCAGAAAATCGTCTCCAAGGCCGAGGGCCGCGTCATGACCATCGACGACGTGGAGGCGTCGCCCCTGGCGGTGGCCATCACCGAGGGACACCGCCGCGACCCCCGACACACCGAGATGATCCTGCGCGAGAGCCGGCGCATCGTGCGCATGGACCGCGGCGTCATCATCAGCGAGACCTACCACGGCTACATCTGCGCCAACGCCGGCATCGACGCTTCCAATATCCCCGGCGACAACGCCATCTGCCTGCTGCCGGTGGACCCCGACGCATCGGCCCGGGGCATCCGCGACGCCATCCACCAGCACCTGGGCGTGGACGCCGCCGTGCTGGTCTCGGACACCTTCGGCCGGCCCTGGCGCAACGGCGCCATCAACGTGTCCATCGGCGTGGCCGGATTCAACCCGGTGGTCAGCTACGTGGGCGAGTTCGACCCCCACGGCAACGAGTTGCACACCACCACCATCGCGGTGGCCGACGAGTTGGCGGCAACGGCGGAGCTGGTCACGGGCAAGCTGCTGGGCGTGCCGGTGGCCCTGATCAAGGGCTACCCCTACGAGCGCATGGAAGACGCCGACAGCCACGACATCGTGCGCGACCCGGACAAGGACCTGTTCCGGTAGCCGGCGCTGGCGCCTCCGTTCAGAGTTCCAGTCGCCGCTGCAACTCCGCCGCCGGCTCGCCATCGTCGTCGGCCTCGCCGGTCTCGGTGAACCCCGAGACGCCGACGCCCAGCAGCCGGAACGCCCGACCCGGCGTCATCTCCCGCTCCAGCAGGGTCCAGGCCGTGGCGACGATGGTGTCGTCGTCGTTGGTGGGCTGGGACAGCGTGGTCTGCCGGGTGAAGGTGGTGAAGTCCGAGAGGCGCATTTTCACCGTGACGGTGCGGCCCGTGAGCCCCTTGCGCGAAAGCGAGCCGGCCACGCTGCCCGATAGCCGCTCCACCACGGGACGGATGTCCTCCACCGCGCTCAGGTCCTGCGGGAACGTGGTCTCGCTGCTGATGGATTTGGCCTCCCGCGACGTCTGCACCGGCTCGTCGTCAATGCCCCGCGCCCGGTCGCGGATGCTGGGGCCGCGCTTGCCGAACCGCCGGGCGAACCACTCGTCCGGCATGGCGGCCAGCTCGCCGATGGTGTGGAGGCCGTCGTCGCGCAACCGCCCGGCGGACTTGGGCCCCACGCCCATCAGCGTACCCACCGGCAGCGGCGCCAGGAACTCCGCCTCGCCGTCCTCCGGCACCACCACCAGGCCGTCCGGCTTCTGAAAGTCCGACGCGATCTTGGCGACGCACTTGCCGGTTCCCAGCCCGACGGAGACGGTCAGCCCGACCTCCCTGCGGACCCGGTCCTTGATGTCGATTGCGATGGCGATGGGCGAGGTTCGCGCCGACGCCTCGGTGATGTCCAGGTAGGCTTCGTCCAGCGACACCGGCTGGATGATGGGCGTAACGTCGCGGAATATGTCCATGACGCGCGCGGACATCTCGCGGTACCGGTCGAAGCGGGGCCGCACGATGATCCCCTCGGGACACTGCCGCACCGCCGTGGCCATGGGCATGGCCGAATGCACGCCGAACCTGCGGGCCTCGTAGGACGCGGTGGCGACAACGCCCCGCCCCTCGGGCCGGCCGCCCACCAGCACCGCCTTGCCGCGCAGCTCGGGGTTGTCAAGCTGCTCCACGGCGGCGTAGAAAGCGTCCAGGTCGGCGTGGATGATATGGCGAACCATCGCAATCACACAAGCGCAGCCGATAGGCCAAGCCGCGCCACCCCAATTGTACCCCCGAACGCGGCCATGATGTATCAACGCTATGTCATCGCCCTAAAGTGTATCCCGGCGAGCGGCCCATGCTAGAATGGCGGGGACGAGGCTATGATTATGGACATTTTCTTGCCAATCATCGCAATAGTTATGGCTACCGCCGGGATGATTTTGCTGCTGGGTAGCATCGCCGTGCTATTCTGGACGTTGTGGAAGGGCTGGGTTGTGGCGCCATCTCGCCGAGCGGTAGGCTCCGCTGCTGCCGAGGAGCAGGCGGGGGCGGTCGGCAGTGAATAGTACCGCAGTTTCGTTTGCGGTGCTGGGTATGCTGTTCGCCCTGGTTCTGCTGAGCGGCAGCGTTCTGATCTGGGTAGCGTCGGTTTCGGAAGCGCAGCTTACGCCGGCAGAAAGTACGGTGGTTCAGGTAGCGGACTGGACAGTCAAGACGTCGGTAGGGGCGATAGTGGGTTTCGCCGGCGGCGCGGGCCTGGCCAGACGGAACGGCCACACGGAGCGCTAAAGCGGATGAGTAAGCCCAATCGGCCTGACCGATAAGTCCACCGTTTGCCCCGACTCCGGCCAACGGGTACACTGCCATCCGTTGCGCGCTGGCCCGCCTGTGGCGGGTTGAATTTTTGCGTATTGATCGGTTCGGAGCAGTGGCAATTTCGGACAATCCGGCGGCCGGGTCGCGGCAGCAGTCGCCGGGCGGAGGGATCTACTACGGCTGGTGGATGGTGGCCATCACTTCGGTGATGTCCTTCTTCGCCAGCGGCATTTTCTTTCGCGGCTTCGGCGTGCTGGTCATTCCCATCCGCGACCAGTTGGGCATAACCCAGGCCCAGACCAACCTGATCTTCTCCATCGCCCGCGCCGAAGGCGGGCTGGAAGGCCCGGTTGCCGGCTGGCTGATTGACAAGTGGGGCAACCGCGCCGTGCTGGTGCCGTCGCTGCTCATTGCCGTGGTCGGATACGCGGTCATGGCCTTCTGGCTGCCCGGCTTCTGGGGCTTCGCGCTCATCTACCTGGGCCTGGTGTCCCTGGGCAACAGCATGGCGTTCCAGCACGCCTGCTTCGCGGGACTCAACCAGTGGTTCCAGCGGCGGCGTTCCCTGGCGATCTCGATACTGGCCGCGGTGTCGTCCCTGGGCGGGCTGGCGCTGATCCCCACCATGAACCTGCTGATCGACAAGTCCGGCTTGCGGTGGGGCCTGATCGCGTCGGGCGGGTTTTACGCGATCATCCTGCTGCCCCTGTGCATCTGGTTCCGCAACAAGCCCGAGGACATGGGCCTGCTGCCCGACGGGGCAACCCGACCGCCAACGACACGCATCGGTCGAGGCGCTTCCGCCGTGCGCCGGGAGACCCGCGACTACACGACGCGGGAAGCGTTGCGGACCCAAGCCTACTGGCTGCTGCTGTTGGGCGCCGGCCTGCGTCAGACGGCCACGCTGGGCATCCTCGTGAGCCTGTTCCCCATCCTGGTTGACGACAAGGGCATGAGCACGCAGATGGCGGCCAACCTCATCGGCGTCATGTCCTTCATCAACTTCGTGTCCCGGCTGGCCTTGGGATACCTGGGCGACCGCATTTCCAAGAAAGGCATCATGTTCTTCAGCCTCACGGTGGAGGGCATCGGCTATCTCTTCCTGTGGCTGGGAGACTGGCAAACGGCCATCGGCATCACGCTGGTGCTGGGGTTCATCCTGTGCGAGGGCATGATGGACGGCGCGGGAGTCATCGTGTGGGCGGCCCTGGGCGAATACTTCGGACGCGACCGGTTCGCCACGTTGCGCGGCTACATCACGTTCGCGTATGCCTGGGCGCTGGTGGCGTCGCCGGTGTACGCCGGATGGGTCGCCGACCGGTTCGGCGACTACGACTACGCCATCATACCGGGCGCGATTTGCGCCTTCGCCGCCGGCGCATGCTTCCTGTTCATCAAAAAGCCGCCGGAACTGATGGCGGATGCGCCCGCCGCCGCCGACGATTAGCCGGGAATCGGCGTCGCCCGTGCTACAATGCGCCCACTGACGGCCCATTGATTCCATCCTTTTCAAGACGCGATCCAATCTCGCAGCGGAGTTTGAAAATGTCCACCATCCTGGAACAGTACATCGCCACCCACCCCGGCTCCGCCGAGCGCTACCGTGAGGCCGTGGGCATCTTCCCCGGCGGCGTGACCCACGACAACCGCTACGCCGAGCCGTTCCCGCTGTACATCACCCACGGGCAGGGGTCGCGCAAGTGGGACGTGGACGGCCACGAGTACATCGACTACGTTTCCGGCCACGGCGCGCTGATCTTGGGGCACTCGCACCCCGCCATCGCCGACGCCGTCGCCGAGCAGATCCGCCGGGGCACCCACCTGGGCGCCTGCACCGACGAGGAGGTGCGCTGGGCCCGGGCCATCATGAACCTGATGCCCGCCGTCGAGCGCGTCCGCTTCCACAGCAGCGGCACCGAGGCCACCCTGATGGCCATGCGGCTGGCCCGCGCCTACACCGGACGCAACAAGGTCATCAAGCTCCAGGACCACTTCCACGGCTGGCACGACTACGCCATGGCCGGCTCCGACCGCCCTGCCCCCGGCATACCGCCGGAATCGTGGGGCAGCATGGTCATCGTTCCCGCCGGCGACCTGAACGCCGTGGAGCAGGCCATGGCGCGTGATTCTGACATCGCGGCCATCATCCTGGAACCCACCGGCGCTCACTACGGCCAATTGCCCTTCGACGTGCCCACCTACCTGGCCGGCCTGCGCGCGCTGTGCGACCAGCACGGCGTGGTCCTGATCTTCGACGAGGTGGTGACGGGATTCCGCGCCTCATCCGGCGGGGCGCAGGTGCGCTACGGCATCACGCCCGACCTGACCACCATGGCCAAGATCGTGGCCGGCGCGCTCCCCGGCGGCGCGGTGGGCGGCAAGGCCGACATCGTCGATATGATCGCCCAGCGCGGCGACCCCGAGTGGGACAACACCGAGCGCGTCTATCATCCCGGCACCTTCAACGGCAACCCGCTGTCCGCCGTGGCCGGCGCGACCTGCCTGGAAATGATCGCCGCCGAGCCCGTCAACGAGCGGGCCGACGCCATGGCCGCCCGCCTCAAGGCCGGGCTGAACGAGGTGTTCACGCGCATGGAGGCCAACGGCCACGCCTACGGTGTCGCCTCCATGATCCACTTCACGCTGGCCGACGGCGACTTTGACCACGAGTTCGGCCCCGACGTGAACCGCCGCATCAAGGCCGCCGCCGGCTCCGCCGCGGTCACCGGCATCAAGCGCGCCCTGCAGAACCACGGCATCGACATCATGGGCCGCGACGCCTTCCTGGTGTCCGCCACCCACAACGAAGCCGACATCGACGCCACGCTGGCAGCCTTCGAGTCCACCCTGGCCGAAGTGCGCGCGGAGGGACTGGTGTAGGGCAGCTTACCTTGATCCGACAATCGAGAGGTTAACCATGGCAAGCTTTTGGGAAAAGATTACCGTTAACGGCGCGGAGATGGACATGTACGCCAGCGTGCCGTCCGGCAGCGCCGGCTTCAGCGCGCCGTATCCGGCGGTGCTGGTGGCGCAGCATGCCACCGGCGTTGACGCCTTCATCCAGGAAATCTGCGACCGGCTGGCCGGCGAGGGCTACGCCGCCGTCGCGCCCAACCTGTACCACCGGCACAGCGAGGAGGCCATCGCCGCGTCCGCTAACGGCGGGCCGCGCCCCAGCCCGGGCGCGCTGCTCAGCGACCCGGACATCGTGGCCGATATGAACGCCGCCATGGACTGGCTGCTCAATCACGACGCGGTGCAGAGCGACCGCATCGGCGTTACCGGCTTCTGCATGGGCGGGCGCGTGGCGTGGCTGGCCGCCGCCAGCAACCCCAACTTCAAGGCCGTCGTCCCCTACTACGGCGGCAACCTGATGACCACCTGGGGCGCCGGCCAAACTCCGCCCTTCGACCTGGCCGCCAACATCAACTGCCCCATGCTTTTCCACTTCGGCGAAATCGACGCCAACCCGTCGCAGGACGATATGCAAAAGCTCGACGCCGAGCTATCCCGCCTGGGTAAGGACCACACCTTCCACACGTATGCGGGAGCCGACCATGCCTTTATGAACCCCGCCGGCGGACGCTACAACGAGGCCGCGGCGGTCACGTCCTGGCCGCGCACGCTGGAGTTTTTCGCCCAACACCTGAAAGGTTAACAACGCACACAGGAGGTATCGTCATGGCCAGTTTCTGGGAAAAGCTCACCGTTGACGGCAGTGAGATGGATATGTACGCCAGCGTGCCCAGCAGCAGCGCCGGCTTCACCGCGCCCTATCCGGCGGTGGTGGTGGCGCAGCACGGCGGCGGCGTGGACGAGTTCATCCAAACCATCTGCGACCGGCTGGCCGCCGAGGGGTACGCCGCCGTCGCGCCCAACCTGTACCACCGCAACTCCGACGAGGTGATGAACGCCGACCCGCGCCCCCGTCCCTGGGACGTGCTCAGCGACCCCGACATCGTCGCCGACATCAACGCCACGGTGGAGTGGCTGCGCAACCATGACGCCGTCACCGACCGCATCGGCGTGACCGGCTTCTGCATGGGCGGTCGCGTGGCCTGGCTGGCGGCGGCATCGAACCCCCACTTCAGCGCCGTTGCCCCCTACTACGGCGGCAACCTGCTGGTGACCTGGGGCGCGGGCGAGACGCCGCCCTTCGAGCTGGCCGCCAACATCGACTGCCCCATGCTGTTCCACTTCGGCGAGGTTGACGAGAACCCGTCCCAGGACGATATGCGCAAGTTCGACGAGGAGCTGAACCGCCTGGGCAAGGACCACCAGTTCTACGTGTACCGCGACGCCGACCACGCCTTCATGGACTTCACCGGCCCGCGCTACCAGAAGGAAGCCGCCGACCGCTCCTGGCCGCGCACCCTGGAGTTCTTCGCGCAGCACCTGAAGGGGTAGTGGTCAGAGACGGGCGTCCTGCGATTTCGGGAACCGGACGGTCGCGCTAGGACAGCCAGGCGGTAACCTCGTCGGCCGGCGCGCGCACGGACGCGGAAGGCCGGGAGGGTTGCCCGATGAACAGCGCGCCCACCATGGTCCAGTCGGATTCGCCGCCCAGCGTCTCCGCCAGTTGCGGATGGCGAGTAGTGTTGCCGGTGCTCCAGTCGCCGGCCAGGCCCTCGGCCACGGCGGCCAGCAGCAGGTTCTGCACGGCGCAGCAGGCGGCGGCGTAGTTCTCCTGGGTCAGTTCCTCGCTGTCGCCGGGAACGCTGTACACGTAGATCAGCGCCGGAGCGTCCAGCACGCGCTGGCGGCTGCCGTCGGCGTGCTCGTGGTTGCCGCTGCGGGCGAACAGGTTGTCGTAAGCCAGCTGGGCCACCTGCGCGCGTTTCTCGCCGCCCTTCTCCAGGACGTAGAACCGCCACGGATTGGTCAGCCGGTGGTTGGGCGCCCACACCGCGGCGTCCAGCATCCGCCGGAGGGCGTCCCGGTCGGGGACCGCATCGGAGAAGTCGTTGTTCATGCGGCGGTTGTGAATCGCCTCGTAAACGGACACGCCGGTTTCGGGCGCGCTAACGTTGCCGCTGCGCAATCGGTTGCTGGTTGTCATGCTAAACGCTCCCACGCCAGTAACGCTTATCAAATCATTACGTGCGCACACTATACCGTTGTCAGCACGCTGATACAAGACTGATCTCCCAGCGCTGACCGCAGAGGCTGGGAACACAAGACCCACCGGCACATCTGGGTGGCCGTGCGGCGCTTGACCGACGAGAATCCCAGCATGGGTCTGACCCGGCTTTTCCGAGCCGTCAATCACCTGCATTCCAACTTTTACGAGAACGTTGACTCCGCCTCTGATGTCGCCGAGGCATTGGATGTAGTAGAGCGGTTCGTCGGCTTGCTGGAACCGATGGCGTATCAGACTGCGGCCGATTCCGGTTCCCGCGTGGGGTCAACATAGCGGCACACGGGCCGCTCCCACGCCGGCAGCAGTGGTCGGGGCAACGGTTCCGGAACCGTATCTTGATACTCGCCAGCGTCCTCAAGCCAAAGTCCCATCGCCTCTTTTATGCTTTGCAGCGCCTGCTCATAGGTGTTCCCGTGGGCCATACAGCCGGGCAACTCCGACACCTCAGCCACGTACAGCGCGTCCTCATCGCTCCAGTAGATGATGATTTCGTATTTATGCATCACGGTTCCTCCAATTCGTATTGCAGGATAACACGGCGAACCTGTCTTACCTGGTACGGCTTGGCATCGCTGCCAATCCGTTGCAAGTTTATTCGCTCCACGCCGGGTTTGCGAAAGATATGATGACCGCCGCGTATCCGCTCGTCAAACTCCAGGCGGCGCAGCAGGGCGCACAAATCGCTAAACCTGATATTCGCGTCAGAATGTCCGCCGAGGATTCTTTGCATCAAGCGTGAACGTTGCCTCAACCTCATCCCTCCGGCGGCATTGGACTAGTGGCAGATAGTATCCGGCCATGGTCAAATTTGCGTAGTGTGGGCTTATTGTACCCGGCCGCGCAGAGGCGGATGACGACCACGCCACTGCCCAAATAGTCAAGGCCATCGCCGACCGCAGAGGCTGGGAACACAAAACCCACCGGCACATCTGGGTGGCCGTGCGGCGCTTGACCGACGAGAATCCCAGCATGGGCCTGACCCGGCTTTTCCGAGCCGCCAATCATCTGCATTCCAACTTCTACGAGAACGTTGACTCCGCCTCTGATGTCGCCGAGGCATTGGATGTAGTAGAGCGGTTCGTCGGCTTGCTGGAACCGATGGCGTAGGTAGGCACGCGCTCTCTCACCAGGGATGCGCTTACCACCACGGCGTGAGTGGACGCCGCCGCCGTCCGCGCCTTGGCCGCACACGCTGGAGCTTTTGCTGAACGCTCCAAGGGGTAATGGCCTCATTCCCAATCGGCGGAGTGGAAGGCGTGCTACACCACACGCCCACAAACGGCGGCGGCCATCACCACATTTCGATGGCCTTGATTAGTAGGAATACTCCCAATCCTCCCGAGGCCCATGCGATGGTCCACAGGATCAGTTCTGCGATATTTTCGCTGGTCAGAGCGGCATTGAACGAGTCAATGCACTTATTGTAAATGCCGGTGTCATCTTCTTTCTCCGACGCTATTTTGGCTGCTTTAGTGGCCACTGCCGCTAATGGCGGCATCGATACCAACCCCAAGAATGTCGCCAATCCTAGCTTCTCCTCAGCAATGCCGACCAATACCCCGGATACTGCTATCACACTCATTCCGATAAGCGCTATCAAGGTTGTGGCACCGAACCTTCGTCCTGTCCCGAGGTATAGCAGCGCTGCAAATACCAAACCAGCGACGGTAGCCACTACCACTTGTATCTCTGATTGACAGTCGTACAGTACGGACCCCGGTATTTGGATGACGTGCCGGGTTGTCCACGGCAGAAAGCCCGCCGTGAGCATTGTGCCAGCCAAGGCTATTGTCAATATGGCCTTTAGCCACGGCCATGCCGTTCTGCTGAGGTTTGATGCTTGTTCCCGTATTCGCATCATTCGTCCGCTTTCGCCCAATTATCAGGCGTTAATAAGGGTGCCCCGGCGGTGGGACAGTTTGCCACCATACCGCGCATCTGGCGACGGTATTGGCCGGTAGAGAGGCTTCATGCCCCATTGGTCCCAGTGGGAGACGTAGCAGTCCTTGAGGACGTGTTCGGCGTGGATCTGTGCCGTCGGCCTGCTCTATTTGCTCTTCGGTATGCTTTGGTTGAAGGCTCTCGCTTCCCACGAACTGCGCGCAGGCTGTGGTGATGCTGAACACTGCCAGGGTAGTTGCGACGTTGCGGATGGATTGCCGCCCGGCCCAGCATATCACGGCAAGCTACCGCAGCGTCCGCGCCCGGCATGGGCCGGCGGCTATGGCGTATAATGCCGGCCACCACCCAACAAAGGAGAACCCCCATGCCCCGAGTAGCCTTAGACCTGGAACAGAAAGACGACCTCGCCGTGATCAAGTCCGACGGCTGGCGCGTGGCGCAGGGTCTCGAACCCGGCGAGCCCAACCAGGGCCTGGTCGCCGAGAAGCGCGGCAGCGACGCCCGCCTGCCCGACTACGACGATTCCGGCTGGGAGAGCGGTGCCGACTTCCAGCAGCGCTATTCCGTCGGCCTCACCTTCGCCTGGTATCGCCTGCGGTTCACCATGCCCGAGACCGTCAAGGGACAGGACGTGAACACCTGCCGCGTCTGGTTCGAGACCAACGTGGACAACTACGGTGAGGTATTCGTCGACGGCAAGATCGACCGCAACATCGGCGTCGTGACCGGCAACAACACGCCCAAGCGCGTCCTGGTGGAGGAGCCGGGTGAGCCGGGCAAGGAGCACGTCATCGCGGTGCTGGTCGCCAACGCCCCTCTGGGCGAGCCCGTAGGCGCCATCTTCATGCGCTACGCCACCCTGGCCTTCGAGTCCCAGCCTCCGCAGTAAGCAAGGGTGATGGCCGCCATGACCAAAACCACTTGCGACCCCCGCGCGCTGACCGTCGCGCAAGCCGTACACGAACGGCTGTGGTGCCAGGCCACTATCCTGTTCGGTTCCCGTGCTAGAGGAGACTTCGAGGAGCATAGCTCCGACATCGACATCATGCTGCTCAATCCGGGAATGCCGGACCAACACTACAAAGATCGGGCTGCCGAATGGGCTGAGGGAATTGCTCGGGCCATCTATGAATACCCGGTGACGGTACAGTTGGTATGGCGCACTACGGAGGATTTCCGGCGGCGGCGGCGCTACGTGAACAGTGTGGAAACTCGCGCAGTGCATGATGGAGTCCTCATGGCAAGAGACCCGAAACGGCATGGTTCCACATACTATGAGGACGAAGAAACGGAGTGCGAGTACGATTGGATGAACTACAACAACCGGCTGTTTCATGCCGAATCGCATCTCGACTTGTTCAACACGGCCATTGAGACCGGTAAGAACGACTTGATGATAGGACAGCAGGCTCAAGCCGCGCTGGAGCATGGCATGAAAGCCCTGCTCGAAGCCCACGGCGTCAGATACCAGCGCACCCACAATATCGGTCATCTGCTGGGCCGCATCCGACAGGTTGACCCCGAACTGCGTGAGCTTTCGCTCGGCATCCCACCGGACATCTACTCCGCGTATGCCGGTGAGCAGGAATACGAGGAAGAAGCGAGAACACAGCCGCTCCTCACCGACCAGCTCGACTACCGGACGCTAACCGTTGCCGACGCCCAGCGCATCATCGACCGCGCCCGCGAAGTGCGGCAAGGCCGTACTGACTAGCGCCGCAACCCCGGTATCAACCCACCTCTGGAGGCATAACCATGGCCACCCGCTCTTTCGCCGGCAACGTCAACGCGCCGGACTTCCCTGCCAGCGTCGAATGGATCAACACCGACCGCCCCCTGAGCATGGCCGACCTGCGCGGCAAGGTGGTGATCCTCGACTTCTGGACCTACTGTTGAATCAACTGCGTGCATGTGTTTCCGCAGTTGCGGAAAATGGAAGAGAAGTATCCGGACGAGCTGGTGGTCATAGGCGTCCATTCCGCCAAGTTCCCCAACGAGAAGTACGCCGACAACGTGCTGCTGGCCGCCCAGCGCTACGAGCTGAAGCACCCCATCGTCAACGACGCCGAGTTCGAAGTGTGGCGGCAGTACGCCTGCCGCGCCTGGCCCACGCTGATGTTCGTTGACCCGGAGGGCAAGGTAATCGGCAAGCACGAGGGCGAGCTGCCCTACGAGGCGTTCGACGACCTGCTGGGCCGCATGATCGCCGAGTTCGACGAGCAGGGCATCATCGACCGCCGCGACCTGGGCCTCACGCCGGAGGCGGTGGAGGAAACCGCGCTGGCCTTTCCCGGCAAAGCGCTGGCCGACGGCCCGGGCAACCGCCTGTTCATCGCCGACACCAACCACAACCGCATCGTCATCACCGATCTGGACGGCCAGGTGCAGGCCGTCGTCGGTTCCGGCGCGGAGGACTTCGCGGACGGCGACTACGCCACCGCCGCCTTCAACCACCCCCAGGGCATGGAACTGGTGGGCGATGTGCTGTACGTGGCCGACACCGAGAACCACGCCATCCGCCGGGTGGACCTCGCCGCCGGCATGGTGGACACCATCGCCGGCACCGGTCAGCAGGGACACGACCGCCGCGCCTCCGGCCCGGGCGCTCAGATCGCGCTCAGCAGCCCGTGGGACCTGGCGCACCACGACGGCATCCTGTACATCGCCATGGCCGGCACCCACCAGCTATGGCGGCTGTCGCTGGCCGACGGCACGGTCTGTCCCCACGCCGGCACCGGCGGCGAGAACATCGACAACGGCCCGCTGGCCCAGGCGACGCTGGCCCAGCCCAGCGGCATCGTGGTCGGCAGTGACCGGGGCGGCAGTCCCATCCTCTACTTCGCCGACTCCGAGACCAGCAGCGTGCGCAGCGCCGGCATCGACCCGGTCACCGGCCGCGTGGCGACGCTGGTGGGCATCGACCTGTTCGCGTTCGGCGACCGCGACGGCGTGGAGCACAACGTCCGGTTGCAGCACCCCATCGGCATCGAGTGGCACGAAGGCGAGTTGTTCATCGCCGACACCTACAACCACAAGATCAAGAAGGTGCTGCCGCTTACCCGCTCGGTGCAGACCGTCCTGGGTTCCGGCGCCATGGGCCTGCACGACGGCGCCGGCAAGCTGGCGACCTTCAGCGAACCCAGCGGCCTGAGCTTCGCCGTCTTTGAGAACGGCCGGCAGCCCCTGCTCTACATCGCCGACACCAACAATCACGCCATCCGCGTCGCCGACTTCGAGGCCGACGAGGTGCGGACGCTGGAGATTACCGGCTTGTCTTGACGCCGTCCGCGCCATCGGGCAACATAAATTCCCGGTGGCGACGCGGCGATGGCCGCGGCCATACCCGAACGAACTCAGGCCAACCCAGGAGAATACATGGCAACCCCTACCGTCGATCCCAATTCCGATACCGAATACGCCGTCCGCGCCGACGACAGCATCACGCTGATGGCCAGCAAGATCATCCGCGACGTGCTGGTAACCCGCGGCGAACCGATCCGGCGCGCCCAACTGTGGCAGGCGGTGGAACTGGCGATGGGGGAACGCAAACCCGACGTTGACGGAGTGCTGAAACGCGACTGGTTCAACAACCAGGGCACCGGCCCCGGCCGCTGGGAACTGACCGAGATTGCCGAGGCGCGGGAATCGCCGTTCACCGATGCCAGCGGCGCGGTGAATCTGGCGGTGGTGGTGGAGTACCTGAGGGCCTGCCGAGGGGAGGCTCCCTACATCGGCGACGTGGGGGAGTTCATCAAAATCTGCCAGCCGGCCGTCGAGCTGGACGCGGCCTGGCTCGTGCCGGGCAGCCGCGCGATTGGCTAGTAGCCGTCCTGGCCGCCGCCCAGGCTGACCGACAGCACGCGCTCCCGGCCGGCCAGGTCGGGCTCCACGGTGATTTCGGCGTCCGGGAAAGTCTCTGACGCCAGGCGTCGCGCCTCGTCCATCTGCTCCGGGTCCATTTCCAGCAGGATGACCCCGTGGGCCTTCAACTTGTCCGGCTCGCCGGCCTGCGCGATCAGGCGGCGGATGTGGTCCAGCCCGTCCGCCCCGCCGTCCAGGGCCGCCACCGGCTCCCACTGGACTTCCGGCTGCAAAGTGGGGATGCGTTCGGTGGGCAGGTAGGGCAGGTTGGCCGCGATCACGTCCACCGGCTCCGGCAGCGATTCCAGCAGGTCGCCTTTCACCAGCGTGACCCGGTCGGCCACGTTGTGCATCCGCACGTTGTACGCCGCCACGTCCAGCGTCGGGTCAAAAGCGTCGCTGGCGTAGATGCGCGCGGCGGGCAGGTGGATGGCCAGGTTGACCGCGATGGCGCCGGTTCCCGTGCCCACGTCGGCGATGACCAGCTCGCGGCTCTCCATGCCCATCAGCGCCATGAACAGCGCGTGTTCCACCAGCGTTTCCGTCTCGGGCCGCGGGATCAGCACGTCCGGGTTGACCAGCAGGTTGACGCCGTAGAACTCCCGATAGTTCAGGATGTAGGCCAGCGGCTCGCGGGTTAGCCGTCGTTCCACGATGGCGGCCAGCTGCGCCTCCTGCTGCGCGGCCACCTGGGATTCCTGCTCGGCGAAAATGGCCTGGCGCGGCATCCGCATCACGTCCATCACCATCACCTCCGCCTCCAGCCGGGCATCGGGGATGCCGGCCGACTCCAGCGTGCGGTGGGTGGCCTGGATTACGTCGCGCAGGCTGGGCATCAGGGCATTACGCGGAGATGGCGGCCAGACCGCGCTCCTGGTCGTCGGTGATCAGGCGGTCGATGATCTCGTTGAGGCCGCCGTCCATCAGGCGCTGTATCCCGTGGGTGGACAGGCTGATCCGGTGGTCGGTGATGCGGTCCTGCGGGTAGTTGTAGGTGCGGATTTTCTCGCTGCGGTCGCCGCTCCCGATCTGTGCCTTGCGGTTGCTGGAAATCTCCGCCTGGTGGCGTTCCTGCTCGGCCGAGTACAGCCGGCTGCGCAGGATGGTCATGGCCTTGGACTTGTTCTTGTACTGCGAGCGTTCGTCCTGGCAGACCACCGTGATGCCCGTGGGTTCGTGCACAATGCGCACGGCGGTCGCCACCTTGTTCACGTTCTGCCCGCCGTGTCCGCCGGCGTGGAATATGTCGATGCGCAGGTCGTCCTCTTTGATGTTGACCTCAACCTCGTCGGCCTGGGGCAGCACGGCCACCGTGGCCGTCGAGGTGTGGATGCGGCCCTGGGCTTCGGTTTCGGGAACGCGCTGGACCCGGTGCACGCCGGCCTCGAACTTCAGCTTGCTGAAGGCGTTGCGCCCGTCCACGGAGAACGCGATGCGGCTGAACCCGCCCAGGTCGGAGGGATTGGAGTCGAGGATATCCACATTCCAGCCCTGTTCCTGGGCGTAGCGTTGGTACATGCGGTAGAGGTCGGAAGCGAACAGCGACGCTTCCTGCCCGCCGGCGGCGGCGTGAATCTCCACGATTACGTCGCGCTCGTCGTTGGGGTCTTTCGGCAGCAGCGCGATGCGCAGTTGCTGGGCCAGGTCGGAGAGGCGTACCTCCACGTCGTCCAGCTCCAGCTGGGCCATCTCGACCAGCTCGGGATCGCCGCCCTCGGTGATCAGGGCGCGCAGGTCGGCTTGTTCCTCGGCCAGGTTGCGGTGTTCCACGTCGATGGCCACCAGGTCTTCCAGGCCGGAGCGTTCGCGGTTCAGCTCGCCCAATCGAGCGTAATCGGCGGCAACCTCGGGTTGGGCCATTTCCGCTTCAATGGCCCGATACCGCTCCACAATGGGCTGCAACTTGTCGAAAATGTCGGCCATTACGCTCACGCCTGCCTGAAAAAACTGCAAATCAGTATAGCCTACCTCTTGAAAACTCGGCAAGGGAGCGAGCCCGCTTGAAATAAATTTGAAACCTTTAATCAGCGAAGTTGGGGTACAATGTACCAAAGCAATCTCCATTTTTGAGGTTTTGGCATGAGTTACAAGGCAGAATACATCTGGATCGACGGACAGCAGCCCACGGCCAAGCTACGGTCGAAGGCGAAGATCGTGCCCGATGGCGAGGACCCTCCCATTTGGGGTTTCGACGGCTCCAGCACCAACCAGGCCCCGGGCGAAAACTCCGACTGCGTGCTCAGCCCGGTGCTCGTGGTTCCCGACCCGATCCGCGGCGGCAACAACAAGCTGGTCATGTGCGAAGTCCTGCTTACCGACATGACGCCGCACCCGTCCAACACCCGGGCGGGGTGCGCCGCCGCGGCCGCGCAGTACGCCTCGATGGACTTCTGGTTCGGCATCGAGCAGGAATACACCTTCTTTGACGGCATCAAGCCCCTGGGCTGGCCGGACAACGGCTTCCCCGCGCCCCAGGGCGGCTACTACTGCGGCGTCGGTTCCGACGAGGTGTTCGGTCGCCCCGTCGTCGAGCAGCACATGGACGCCTGTCTCGACGCCGGCCTGGAGATTTCCGGCATCAACGGCGAGGTCATGCCGGCGCAGTGGGAGTTCCAGATCGGCCCCATCGGCGCGCCGGCCGTGGGCGACCACCTGTGGCTGGCCCGCTGGCTGCTCTACCGCATCGGCGAGGACGTTGAGACCGTTGACGGGCGCCGCGGCATCAGCGCCACGCTGGACCCCAAGCCCGTCAAGGGCGACTGGAACGGCGCCGGCGCCCACACCAACTTCTCCACCAACCGGATGCGCGAGGACTACGACGCCTGCGTCGCGGCCGCCGAAGCCCTCCAGACCCGCCACGACCTGCACATCGCCAACTACGGCGACCGCATCGAAGAGCGGCTCACCGGCCTGCACGAGACCTGCTCCTACCGCGAGTTCCGCTACGGCGTGTCCGACCGGGGCGCCTCGGTTCGCATTCCGTGGCAGGTCGCGCGCGACGGCAAGGGCTACATCGAAGACCGGCGCCCCAACGCCAACTGCGACCCCTACACCGTCACCCGCCTCATCATCGAAACCGTAGGCGGCGCAGCCTAACCCTGTCATTCCCGCTCTCGCGGGAATCCAGACGGTTCCCTCAGTAGGGGCGGCCCACGCGTCGCCCCTACGCGGTCAGGATCTCGCGCAGCCGCCGGATGACAACCTCGGTCTCGTCCTCGGTGAGGTTCAGCGGGTCCACCATCAGCTCGTCGGGCGGCCCCAGCTGCTGCAGGAATATCGGCGGGTCGCCCTGCTGTAGGGCGGCGCTCACCTCCCGGGGCGACGGCCCTGACCAGTCGTCGCCGCCGAAGTTGAGCACGGCGGTCGGGATCAGGTGGTTGAACCCGTCGTGCTCGAGGGTCACGCGCAGGCCCGGCACCTCCACCAGGCTGTCCACCACCCGCTGCGCCAGGGTGCGGTAGAACGCCATCTCCGCTGCCTCGTCCTCCTCCACGAACATGGACAGGGCGGTGACCAGCCCCAGGACCTCCTCCTTGGCGACCTTCATGGGCCGTCCGAGGAACTGCGCCGGGCTGGCGTTGGCCAGGGCGGCGTCGATGAGGTCGGCGCGCCCGCACAGGATGCCGGTGCCCTGCGGTCCGCGCACCCCCTTGCCGCCGCTGAAGATCACCATGTCCGCGCCGTCGTTCAGATAGCGGTGCAGGTTGGCCCGCGGCGGCAGCATGGACGCGGCGTCCACGATGACCGGCACGTCGTGGGCGTGGGCGATCTCACAGACCTGGTCCAGCGGCAGCATGCGCCGGCTGGTGTAAGGCGCGCACAGGTAGGCCACGGCGGCGGTGCGCTCGTTGATGGCCGCCTCCATCTCCCACGGGTGGCTGTACAGGTAGTTGCCCACCTCGACGATCCTGGCGCCGGCGGCCCGGTAGGCGTGGTCGTAAGGAAACCGGTGCATGGTCTGGATGATGATCTCGTTCTTCATCCCGTCGGTGTCCGGCAGGCGGTGCATCTGCGCCGGGTCGCTGCCGGCGATGCAGGCCGCCGCCTGTAGCAGCAGCCCGCCGGCCGCGCCGCTACTGACCATGGCGGCCTCCGCGCCCACCAGCCGGGCAATCTCCTCGCCGGCCCTCCGGTTCAGCTCGTCGATGTTGACCATGACGCGGGATGCGCCGGCCATCTGCTCCAGCACCTCGGGCCGGGTGCGGGTGCCGCCGAGCCGGGTCACCGAGCCGGAAGCGTTGATGATGGAGGTGACGCCTAGGCTGCGGTAAGCCTGTTCGGCGTCGGTAATGTTCTGCTGGGTCAAAGGAACCTCCCTGTGCGGGGCGACGGTAGTTGCGCAGGATTATAGCAAGGGACGGCAGTTGCACTATGGTAAGATTTCCGCGCTGTTCAAACTCGCCATGCGCACAAACTTGGAGGTAACAACGTGACCACCGCCGACCGTCTGAACGTAATTCCGCTGGGAGAGGCCATGTTCACCCAGCGCGCCATCCGCCGCTTCCGGCCCGACCCCATTCCCGCCGACGTGATGGAGGACATCATGCAGTCCGCCATCCGCGCCCCCAACGGCGGCAACAACCAGGGCTGGCACTTCATCGTCGTGCAGAACGAAGAGATGCGCCGCAAGCTGGGCGACCTTTACCACGAGGCCTGGTGGGCCAAGCGCGCCGACGCTGGCATCATGGGCCCGCAGGACATTCCGCCCGGCCCCAGCTCCATGCGCTCGGCCATGCGGCTCGCCAACGAGATCGGCGACGCGCCGGTGATGGTGCTCATCTGCGCCACGTCCAAGGGCGCGCAGGCGGCCGGCTCGGTGATACCGGCGGCGCAGAACATGCTGCTGGCGGCCCGGGCCTTCGGCATCGGCGGCACCATCGCCACGCTGCACGCCGTAGTCGAGGAGCGCGTCCACGCCCTGTTCAACATCCCCGACACCGCGCAGATCGTGTACTGCATGCCCTTCGGCTACCCGCGCGGCAACTTCGGCCCGGTAACCCGCCTCCCGCTCAACGAAGTCTGCTCCTACGACCGCTGGGGCGCCCCCCGGGATTAGGCCACTTACCGCGTCCGTTCGTACCGGTAGTCCCGCGCCGTGCCGCGCTCCGGCGTCGCCGTCGGATTGTTGGGCAGGTAGGCGTAGTCGGGATCCACGCCGACCTTGGGGCCGAGAGTGTTGCGGAGCGTGCCGATGTGCTCGACCTCCAGCTCCACGGTGTCGCCCGGCTCCAGCCAGCGGGATGCCTCGTAGCCCTTGCGGATGGACTCGCGCACGGAGCCGCCGCCCACCGTGCCGCTGCCGATCACGTCTCCCGGCGCGATGCGGCTGTCCTTGGCGGCGCGCTCGATGATCTCGCCCCAGGTGTACCAGGCGTTGACCGTCTCGCCGTCCCGCAGCCAGTCGTCGCCGTTGACGCGGGCGTGGGCCTTGAGGTCCAGGCGGCCGTCCCTGATGTGAGGCATCAACTCGTCGGTGGTGACCACCCACGGGCCGATGGACGACGCCGAGTCCTTGCCCTTGGCCGGGCCGAGGCCGAAGGCCATCTCGTCGAATTGCAGGTCCCGCGCGCTCCAGTCGTTGAAAATGCAGAACCCGGCGACGTACTGCATAGCCTCGGACGCCGGCACGTTGCTGCCCGCCTTGCCGATGACGCAGCCGATTTCCAGCTCGTAGTCCAGCTGGTCCGACGCGGCGGGATAAGGCACGTCCTCGTCCGGCCCGTAAATGACCAGCGGGTTGGAGAAGTAGAACACCGGCATCCGGTACCACACCTCGTTGATTTCCCGCGTGCCCTGCGACGTGGCGTGTTCCTCATAGACGATGTAGTCGCGCACGGTGGGCGGCCGCAGCACCGGCGCGCGCAGCCGCACGTCGGCGAGCGCCACCGCCGGCGCGGCCACGTTGCCGGCCAATGCGTCGCCCACCCGGTCAATGGCGGATTCGCCGGTATCCAGCAGCGCGCCAACGTCCCGGATGGTACGACGCGCCCCCAGCAGCGAGCTAACGTCCACCACCGCATCATCCCGCAAAACGCCGCACCGCGGCCCGGTTCCGTTGTCGTAAGTCAGCAGTTTCATGTTCGCAGTTCCTCTTTGGTTTGATTACACAATGTCGGAATACCCGGCCAACCGCTCGGCGTCGTTAATGTAGTCAGCGGTCTGGCGGATGCGACGATGGATTTCGTCCACTGGTTCACAGATGCCCAGATAAAAGCAGGTTCCATGCAGATGGCCCTGCCGGGAGTAATAGCGGCCGACCAGGAGGTTGTTGATGGCGTTGTCTGTAGCAGCCAGCCTGACCAGTCCTCGCGTAGTATCCGGGGAAAATTCAGATTCCTCGCCCGTTCGCGCCAGAATCAGCGCATCGGTAGCCCGCTTGGTGGCGCACCAAGCCTTCTCCGCAGCATCACGGATATCGCCGGCCTCCAGCAGCCGCAGCGCGTCAGCATGAACGGCGCGGGCGTCGGCAAAAATAGCGGGTACGCGGTCGGTGGTTAGCATGAGGGTTTGGTCACTCCTATCCGTTCAATCATTTGCTGCAAAGTGTCCAGAAATGCTGGCGTGTAGTCGTCTTCGACATAGTTATTATTCCACAGGCCGGACAGCCTGACCCGTTCCCGATCGCTGTGATGGCCCAGCCATCCTGGCGATGGCGGGTCAATCGGCTCGCGCCCGTAGTTACTGAGCAGCGCGATGGCATTGCGCTCTATGTAGCCGCGCAAACTATCTGGCCCCGGCTCGTCGTCCACGCACAGCCATAGGAATGGCATATCGCCAATAACAGCGCAGACCTGCCTCTCCATCGGCTGCTCGCTTTCCCTAACCTCTTTTGGAGCGTTACTGCCTTTCCCCCAACGGGGGAAAACCCGACTATTCCGTTCGATGAGAGATTGCCCGACAATCAGTCGGAATATAGACCCACGATGATTGCCGCCGTTGCCATTGGCATTGCCACGATGCTGCGAAAGCCGGTTCCAAAGCGTGGCTTTAGCACTGGGTTTAAGCGCGTGGGTTCCCACCCGCACGATTCGGGGGCCGGTTACGGTGTCGGTACGGATTTCTCCTGCCTCCCGAAAGAAATAGACACCCCTTTGCGGCCAGTCCATGCCCCCGTGGCACTCCGATAGCCGGCGCGCACCGCCTATGTTGCGTTCCAGTTGAGCCAGCAGTTCGTAGAACCGGGCTAGGTGGTATGCGCGCCGGCTGTTCACAGCAGCCGATCAGTGCATCGGCGAGAAGCTGGCCGGGATCATGATCTTGTTTTCCTGCTTCACCCGGCCCGGGGCGCCCGACGGCCACTGCGGAATCTTGCTGGCGGCGGCGCGGACCTCGGCGCGGTGGTTCAGGTCCTGGTAGGGCCAGACGTGCATCCACTTGTTCAGGTCGCCGAACTCGGTGAACATGCCGGCGGCCAGCGGGGAGAACTCCTCCCGGTAGGGCAAGGACTCTTCCCAGCGGCGCAGCAGTTCCGGCATCGCACCGTTCTCGTAGGTATAGACGCGCATTTCGTAGATGTTGCCCAGGGCCTGGTCGCCGCCCATGGGCCGCATGAAGGACGCAGGGTTCCAGATCTCCGAGTTCATGTTGAGGATGTTGCCGGGAGTGATCTTGGGCGGCCAGTTGGGGTCCTTGCCGGCCTCGGCGCGGATGCGGTTGCGCTCCTCCATGTCCTCGTAGCCCCAGACGTGAATGATCTGGTTCAGCGGGCCGATCTCGGTGTGCCAGAAAGCGGCGATGGGCGAGTACTTCTCGCGGTGCGGCAGCGCCTCGGCAAAGGCTTCCTCGGCCTGGGGCACGGCGCCGGGTTTGAGGTCGTAGGTGCGGACTTCGTAAATCATGGTTCACTCCTGAAAATGCGTGACGTCGGCTGGATGTTTATCCGGTAGGACGACGCCAGTGTAGCAACGGCTCAAGGCGGGGGCAACCGGCGGCGCTGGTATAATGCGCGGCAGGCGAAGCACACGATCATGGAGATTCGCGAGGGATAAGATGAGCGCGCCGAAAATGGAAATGACACCCTTGGAATACGTGGACGCCTCCAAGCGTGAGCAGGCGGCCGGCAATCATATCAAGGCCGCGGCGCTGATGTGGCAGGCGACCCAGGCCACCTTCGCCGCGCTCGCTGACGCGCACGGCGTGGAGCTCAAGAGCCTGGACGAAGACGATCTGATTATGCTGGCCAGAGCGTTGGAAGCGGACGGCTCTGTGCCCAAGTGGCGCTACAGAGGGGGCCTTTCTCCGGGTTCTCTGCTAAAAGACCACGCTGAAATGGAAGTGTTGGAGAGTTATCAACTGGACTTGGCTTACGAAACCGCTGAGCAGTTCATCCGGGGGTGCTTTGACAACCGATCATCCCCCTGAACAGTACCGGCAAAGAGCCGTCCGCCATGAAGCCCGAGCGCGCAACTATCGCCGTCAGGCCGATTTACTATTGGAACGGGATAATGACACCGACTGCGCCGGCGCGCTCCTGTATGAAGCGGCCAAGCAGTGCATCAATGCAGTTGCCAACCAACGTGGGGAAAATCCCGGCACAACCGGCGGCAAGGTCAATGTACTACGAGAAGTTGCAGCAGAGGTTCCGAACGGGCCGGCCTTGATGCAAGGTTGGCAACGTGCCGACAAACTCCATATCTACGCCGACCGTGGTCACCTTGACGCCGACGAATATGATGAAGCATGGCAACAGGCCCAAGCCTTCATCACCGCCATGCTCACCATATATTCTCGCAACGCCTGAAAGGGAGGAAACCAATGGAATACCGCATCAACCACGTTCACATCCGCGCCGCCGACCCCCACGCCACGGCGGCCTGGTACGAAAAGCACTTCAACGCCCGCATCGTATCCGAGCGCACGGTGATGCCCAACACCATCACCATCGGCATGGAGATGGGCGGGCAATGCCGGCTCAACGTATCGTCCAAGCCGCCGGGGTCGTCCGACGAGCGGGCCGTCGCCGAGCTGAACCGGCTGGGCCTGGAGCACTTCGGCTTCGACGTCGAGGACCTTGAGGCGGAGATGGAGCGGCTCACGGCGGCCGGCATCCGCACGGTGCTGCCCATCACCGACACGCCCACCGGATCCCGGCTGTCCTACATCGAGGGCCCGGACGACGTGCTGATCGAACTGGTGCAGCCGGCGCCGGCGGCGTAACACAAAGGAGCAGCAACATGGCGGATATGCCTCTGCACTACCAGACCATTACCGAGGTGGCGGGCCGGCTGGCGTCGCGCGAGATTTCGCCGGTGGAGTTGACCCGGGCCATCCTGGACCGCATCGCCGCGCTGGACGGCGAGTTGAAAAGCTACGCCACCGTGATGGCTGAGCCGGCCATGGCGTCCGCGCGGTCCGCCGAATCCGAGATCGCCGCCGGACGCTACCGGGGCGGGCTGCACGGCGTGCCCATCGCCGTCAAGGATCTGTGTTTCACCACCGGCGTGGCGACCATGGGGGGCGCAAAGGTCCTGCGCGATTTCGTGCCCGACTTCGACGGAACGGTGGTGCGGAGGCTGAACGACGCCGGCGCTATCATCCTGGGCAAGCTGAACCTCACCGAAGGCGCGATGGCCGGATACAATCCCGAGTTCGACATACCCATCAACCCGTGGGGCGCCGACCGCTGGGCCGGCGCGTCGTCCAGCGGTTCCGGCGTAGCCACGGCGGCCGGCCTGTGCTACGGCTCGCTGGGCAGCGACACCGGCGGGTCGATCCGCTTCCCGGCGGCGGCGTGCGGCACGGCGGGCATCAAGCCGACGTGGGGCCGGGTCAGTCGCTACGGCGTGCTGGCGCTGGGCGAGTCGCTGGACCACGTGGGGCCCATGACCCGCAGCGCGGCCGACGCCGGCATCATGTTGCAGGCATTGGCCGGCCATGACCCCAACGACCCGACGTCGCTGCGCGCGCCCGTGCCCGACATGCTGGCCGGCTTGGGCCAGGGCGTCGCCGGCGTCCGCATCGGCGTGGATGAGGAGTACATCGGCGGGGGCGACGTTGACGCGGAAGTTGCCGAGGCGGTGCTGGCCGGTGCGCGCCTGCTGGAAAGCCTGGGCGCAACGCTGGTTCCCGTCCAAATGCCGGACACGCTGCCGTACTCCCGCGCCTGGGGCGTCTTATGCTCGGCGGAAGCCGCCACCGCCCACCGTGAAACCTTCCCGTCCCGCGCCGACGACTACGGCCCCTGGTTCCGCGGCTGGCTCGAAAAGGGGCGCGGCTACACGGCGGTTGACTACGCCGCCGCCAACCTGGTGCGCCTGGAGTGCAACGGCGTGCTGGCCGGCGTGTTTCAGGACATCGACGTGCTGGTGTGCCCGTCCATGACCGGGGTGGCGCATCGGGTGTCGCCGGAGGAACTCTACGGACCCATGGGCGAGGACGAATGGACGTGGGGCCGGTTCACCATCCCCTACGACTTCAACGGCGCGCCCACGATCTCGCTGCCGTCCGGCCTGAACGGCGAGGGCCTGCCCCTCAGCATCCAGTTTATCGGCAAGCACCTCGCCGAGCCGCTGTTGGTGCAGGTCGGCGACGCCTACGAGCGGGCAACGCAGCACAACCTGCGCCCGGGGATTTAGGTTAGGGAAAGACTAACCGCCACCGTCCGGCAGGGTGAACACGGTATTGCCATCGACATCATGCCGATGATTCGCCAGGGCAACTACGATCTCGTTGGTTCGTCGAACGTCGGCCGATAGTTGCCGGACTTCGGCCGCCAGTTGGCGAACGTCAGCCGATAGCTGACTGACCTCCGTTGCTATTCGGCTGAGTTCGGCGGCCTGCGTTTCCACACGCTGGAACAACTTACCCAGCGCAAAAGCGCCGCCCAGCAGAAAAAGCGTCACCGTAACGGCGGCGCCAATCAGCGCGTAGGTTTGTGGTTCCATTGCTACCTTCCAGCGTAGGCCCGTATTCTAGCACGGACGCTACGACCCCACTATCCGGTCGGCCACGCGCTCGCCAACCACGATCACGTCGTACTTCATTGCGCCTTCCTCGCTTGCGATATTCGGTTCCCGATTCTACACTATGCCAACCGTAGTTCCGGCGCACAGCCGTCGTTTCCGTCTGCCAACCGTCATTCCCCCGAGAGCGGGAATCGCAACGGCCTGGCCCGGCGCTTGATGGGGAGTTTCAAACACCATGCTGACCGACCCGCAGGAGTTCCTGCGCTTCTTCGATTCCATACACCGCCGCACCCTGCGCGACATCCAGGCGTTGCCGCCGGAGGCGCAGAACTGGACGCCGCCGGTGGGCGAGGGCGAGAAGTCGTGGAGCATCAACCAGATCGTGCACCACATCTGCGAGTCGCGGATGTACTTCTCCCGGGCCTACCGCAACGAGGGCTGGCTGTACGACTGGGAGGTCCCCAGCACCGAGCGGCAGTCGGAGTGGATACCCGCGCTCAACGAGTCCCACGCCGAGTTTCACCGCCGTCTGGACGGCACGCCGGCGGAGTGGCTCAACCGGCGCATCAAGATGATCGACACCGACGGCACGCTGAGCGGGTGGCGCATCCTGATGATGCTGATCGAGCACGAGGTACACCACCGCTCGCAGATCGACACCTACTCCGGCCTCAACGGCTGGGACGTGCCGCAGATCTACGGCCGCACCCGCGAGCAAATCGACGAGTTGCAGGAATCGCAGCGGGGTTAATCGGCCGCTACGGGTTGATGACGCTGCTGCGGTTCTGCACGATAAACGTCTCGCGGCGCTCCAGGTAGTCCGATACCAGGTTCACCAGCGCCTGGGGTCGCTCGCCGGCGATGTCGTGGCCGGCGGCGTACACGAAGGCGATGTTGCAGTTGGGGATACGCTCGCGGTAGATGCCGGCCGCCTCGGGCCGCACCGACCGGTCCTCCTGTCCGAACACCACCAGCGTGGGACACTGCACGTCGGGCAGGCGCGCTTCCAGTTCCGCCGTATCGTCGCCGTCGGCAGGCCGGATGGCCGTAGGCGACACCAGCGCCAGCACATCGACGGCTTCGGGATTCGCCAGGGCGTGCTGCAACGCGGCGTTGGCGCCGTCGGATATTCCCACCAGCCCGTACCGTTCCGACCCAGCTGCCGCGATTGACTCCGCCACCCGCCAGTGAGCGGAAAGCCCGTCCCGCAGCGCCCGGGATTGCCCGGCCGCGCCGTCGAGTATCACCACCGTGCCGGTGGATTCTGCCGTCGCCACGGCTTACAGCTCCTTGAGGCGGGGCAGCACCTCGCGCCCGAACAGGTCGATCTCCTGCATCACGTCGGCGTGGGTCAGGCTGGGCTGCTGGAAGAACAGGTCGATGACGCCCATGCCGCAGCG
The DNA here is from genome assembly GCA_022825745.1 of Dehalococcoidia bacterium. Lineage (GTDB taxonomy): Bacteria > Chloroflexota > Dehalococcoidia > Lucifugimonadales > UBA3495 > Bin87. The sequence continues at coordinate 48,520 of JAJDWF010000113.1, forward strand.
GTCGTGGTACGCCTTGATCTCGTTGAACACCTTGTCGGGGCCGCCGACGAATGTGAGGCCGGGCGCGCCGCCCACGATGTCGCCGCTGGCGCTGCCGGCGAACACGTTGTGGTAGTCCACCTCCTGGCCGGCCCGCGTGGCCTGGATCACTTGGGACACCGACGAGCGCAGCGCCATGCCGGGGGCGCGGCCGTGGTCAATCTGGCGGTCGAACCACTCCTGGGCCTGCGCGTCGGTTTCGGCCAGGTAGATGCTGCCGCGAAACACCATCTGGTCGGGCCGGGGCTGCCAGCCGTTTTCACCGCACCAGGCGTGGTACTTGTCGGTGATGCTGCCGGTTTCGTCCACGGGTATGAAGGACACTCCCAGGCCGAGTTGATGCTCGGCGGCGTAGCGCACGGCGTCGTCGCTGCGGGTAGCCACCAGCGCGGCCGGGAAAGGCTGCTGCACCGGGCGCGGCCACACCGCCACCGTGCGGTACTGGTAATACTGTCCCTCCCACGAGAACGGTTCCGGCTCGGTCATGGCCTTGAGGATCAGGTCCATGCCCTCCAGCATCCGGCCCCGGCCTTCGGCGGGATTGACGCCGTACACCTGGTCCTCGTTGGGGGTGCCGCGCAGGAAGCCCATCACCAGCCGGCCGTTGGTGAGGTTGTCCAGCAGGGTCAACTCCTCGGCGGCGCGGACCGGATTGTTCAGCGGCATCAGGGGGCCGAGCATGGCGATTTTGACCGTCTTGCAACGCTCGGCCACCGCCGCCGCCATCACCGCCGGAGTGCCCGTGGCGATGCGTCCGGAGTAGTGGTGCTCGGAGAAGCTGACCCACTCGAAGCCCATCTCCTCGGCGAACTCGCACTCCTCAATGCCGTCCTGGTAGCTCTGCACCGAGGTTGCGGGGTCGTTGTAACTGGGCGGCGTGGGCCAGGCCCGCGGAAACTCCCGCCGACGAGCGTACCCCATCGCCCCCAGATAGGATGCTTTCATGGTCTCGATGCTCCTGCTGACCTGCCGCTATCGTCCGAACAATTGTCGGCGCACTTCCGCCGTGGTAATTCCAAGATAATCAGCAACATACGATAGTATTGAGTTTAACGTGCCTACTCTCAATGCCTGATGTCGTGGAATAGCCACGCTATGCTCGTGTCCGCGGATGTTGGTTCGGAAAGTCATGTGGCTGCCGGTTTGACGGACGAATCGGTAGCCATAGTGTCGCCTGAGCAATCCGGCCAGGTCATCCCCTGATAGATCGCGCGGCAGCGTCATACGGCGATCACTTCGTCTCTGACCAGGTGCAACCGGATTATTTTCGGAGCTGCTCCTTCGTCAAAATAACAGAGCACTGCATCTTTGACCATTGCCTTGAGGTCTGTCCAATCGTCCCCTTGCGTGAAAATGCCATACCCCAGTGCCCGGGCATCGTAACCGCCTTCGATAGCTTCGGTCACTTCAAAGATTATTTCGCTGGAAGGCATTGTGATCACTCCCTGATCGTGACAGTTGAGGCGATGGTAAGGGGGCCATCCGGCAGTGTCAACAAAGAGTTTGAGCGCCCTTCAAACGGGAAGGGCGCTCTTGTGTCGCGTGTGGTTGCCAGCCGCAACCGCATGGTGGATATTACCGGTCCATCACCACCATGGTGCCCTCATCGGGGTTGTACTGGTAGCGGGTGATGCGGTCCAGCTTCTGCGATTCCAGCCGCACCACCACCGCGCGGTCGCCGGTGACGTTCAGCGTGTTGTGGATCTCGCCGGGCAGGAAGAAAGCCACCTTGCCGTCCTTCTGGGTGAAGTCGCCGGTCTCCTGGAGCGTAATGGAATCCACGCCCTCGCCGGGATAGAACCAGCGCCACTTGGTCTGCTTGATGGCGCCGTCGTACACGCCGTACACCACCCAGGCGTTACCGTGGTCGTGGGGCAGGTTGTCCTGGTCGGGCCGCTGCACCGAGGCCATCAGCCAGAACCCGCCGCCGGGATGCCCGTATTCCTCGTCCAGGTGCAGGTCGTAGCGTCCGTAGCCGCCCTCGTCGGGAAGTTCCAGCCGCTCCTCCAGCCAGCCGGGAGTCTTCAGCAGGAGCTCCATGCGCTCCGCCACGCCCGAAGCCTGGGCCAGCGGGTCCTCCGTGGAGTCGAAAATGCCGCGCACGTCGTCAAGAAATGCGTCCACCGAATAGGCCGTGGTCTGAGTCATGTTGAACCTCCAGGTAAGTCAATCTCCGATTTTGTTTATTGTGATGGGCAATAAGGGCCCGTGTCAACCGCCCGCCGCTTCCTCATGCGCCCCCATTTTCGGCTATAATCGCGCTCACAACGCTAATCCAATGGCTAGCAATCACCACCAAATCGGAGAACCCCCATGCAACCCTTTGAAATAGCAATCAGCGACGAAGTGCTGGACGATCTGCGCCAGCGTCTCAGCCTGACCCGTTGGCCCGACGAAATGCCCGGCGTCGGCTGGGACTACGGATCGAACCTCGATTACATCAAGGAGCTGTGCGAGTACTGGCGCACCGACTTCGACTGGCGCGCGCAGGAGAAGAAGCTCAACGCCTTCAATCACTATAAGTCGGAGGTTGACGGCCTCAGCATCCACTTCATCCTGGAAAAGGGTACCGGGCCGAACCCCATGCCGCTGGTGATCACCCACGGCTGGCCCAGCACGTTCTTCGAGATGACCAAGATCATCCCGCTGCTGGCCGACCCCGGCAGCCACGGCGGGGATCCGGCCGACTCCTTCGACGTAGTTGCCCCGTCCCTGCCCGGCTTCGGGTTCTCGCAGGCGTCGCAGGAACCGGGGATGCAGGTGCAGAAGGTGGCCGACCTGTGGGCCGGGCTGATGACCGAGAACCTGGGCTACCCCAAGTTCGCGGCCCAGGGCGGCGACATCGGCGCCGGCGTCACGTCGCGTCTCGGCTACGCCCACTCCGACAAGATGATCGGCGTACACCTGACGTCCATCACGCGGCCCACGCCGTACCTGGGGCCGGGTTCGCGTCCGCTCACCGAGGCTGAGCAGGCGCACTCCGACCAGCGCGAGCGTTGGCAGCAGTCCGAGGGCGGCTACAGCCACATCCAGGGCACCAAGCCGCAGACGCTGTCCTACGGCCTCAACGACTCCCCCGCTGGCCTGGCCGCGTGGATCGTGGAGAAGTACCGCACCTGGAGCGACTGCCACGGCGACGTTGAAAGCGCCTACACCAAGGACGAGTTGCTGACCACCGTGACCATCTACTGGGTCACGCAGACCATCGGCTCGTCGGTGCGCATGTACAAGGAGAACCAGACCGGCGTGTGGGAGATGGCACAGGACGAAAAGGTCCCCACGCCGGCCGGCATGGCCATGTTCCCCCAGGAGATCGCCAAGCCGCCGCGCGAGTGGGCCGAGCGTTCCTACGACGTACGCCGCTGGCAGCAGATGCCTCGCGGCGGCCACTTCGCCGCGCTGGAGGAGCCTGAGCTATTGGCCCACGAGGTGCGCGAGTTCTTCCGTCCGTTCCGAGGATAGCCCCTACTTGGGATAGCCCCTACCTGACGTAGCCCTACCTGAACACCGCCAGGCACTTGGTGGAGTTGAAGATGTACGTTTCGTACCAATCGACAATGTCCGCCTTGTAGCCCAACTCGTCCACCGCGCCCACGAGGCAGGCCCAGTTCAGCAGTTCCTGCTGGCCGGCGTCCTCGATCTGGGCGGTGGAGATGCGCGCCCACGCCTGGTAGTCGCCGTCCTTCATCTCCGCGAACCGCGCGCGGTCGGACTCGATGTCGGGGTACAGCCAGTGGTGCTTCTCGGTGAGGAAGGCGTGGGACCATGACGACGACGCGATCAGCGCCACCCGGTACGGCGATTCCTTGATGGCCTGCGCTGCCGCCGCGCCGATCTCCATGCACCGCTTGGGCGACGGGCCGGGCGGGTCCGGGTCCGGCGAGTGCTCGACACTGCCGCCCCGGTTGCGGATCACGCGGCTGCCGTAGCAGTTCACCAGCATGGGCACCACGGGATAGTCGAACCCCTTGCGGTCGTAGTCCAGGTACAGGATGGTGTTCAGGATGGCGTGGCCCAGCCCCGGCTCGTGCAGCGGCTGGTAGGCGTAGGCCATGTCCACGCCCCGGTCGATCATGCCGGACACCAGCGACCGCGCGCCGTCCTTGTGTCCCTGGTACTTGAAGGTGGTGCCCGCCGGCTCGTCCCAGACGTTGCGCCGGGTGGCGTGCCCCTCTTCGCCGAAAGGCCGGCACTCGAACTCGTCGTAGGCCAGCACGCAGAAAGGCGGGATGATGTCCTCGCGGAAGTTCTCGTACTGGTCGTCGCCCCAGATGACCACAAAGTCGGGGTTGAACTCGTCCAGCTCCTTGCGCAGCTTGCGGAAGCCGGCCACCATGCGCTCCCGCAGGCGCACCGCGGAGGCGTAGCCCTCGTCCTCGCCGTACTCGACGCGCATGGGCTCCGGCCAGTTGGACGGGTTTTTCATCTCCGCCGGCACGTTGTCGTTGGTGCGCAGGGTGCGCTTCAGCGATGATTCGCCGTCCTCGTCGGGCCGGATGAACGACGGCGAGTGGGTCAGTCCCAATCCCAGGATTTCCGCCATGATGATGCTCCTTTAGATGATGCTCCTTTACTTGAAAATCGCCAGGCACTTGTTGGAGTTGAACACGTAGGTCTCCACGTAGTCCAGGATCTCCGGCTTGTAGTCCAGCGTGTCCATCGCCCCGGCCAGGCACATCCAGTTCAGCATTTCCTGCTGGCCGGCGTCCTCCACCTGGTCGGTGGACAGGCGGCTCCACGCCTCGTAGTCGCCGGCCTTGAGTTCCTCGAAGCGGGCGCGGTCGGACTCGACGTCGGGCCACAGCCAGTGGTTCTTCTCCACCAGGAAGGCGTGGGACCACGACGACGACGCGATCAGCGCGACGCGGTACGGCGACTCCTTGAGCATCTTCGCGGTGGCCGCGCCGACCTGCATGCAGCGCTTGGGCGACGGGCCCGGCGGGTCGGGGTCGGGCAGGTACTCGATGGCGCCGCCCCGGTTGCGGATGACGCGGCTGCCGTAGCAGTTCACCAGCATCGGCACCACGGGGTAGTCGAATCCCTTGCGGTCGTAGTCCAGGTACAGCAGCGTGTTCAGGATGGCGTGGCCCAGGCCCGGCTGGTGCAGCGGCTGGTAGGCGTAGGCCATGTCCACGCCCCGGTCAATCAACCCGGACACCAGGTCCCGCGCGGCCTGCTTGTTGCCCTTGTACTTGAAGGTGGTCCCCGCCGGCTCGTTCCACACGTTGCGCCGGCCGGCGTGTCCCTCCACGCCGAAGGGCTGGCACTCGAAGTCGTCGTAGGCCAGCACGCAGAAGGGCGGGATGATGTCCTCGCGGAAGTTCTCGTACTGGTCGTCGCCCCAGATGACCACGAAGTCGGGGTTGAAAGCGTCCAGTTCCTCGCGGATGCGGCGGAAGCCGGCGACCAGGCGAGCCCGGTGTTCCAGCGACGACGCGTAGCCCTCGTCCTCGCCGTACTCGATGCGCATGGGTTCGGGCCACGCGCTGGGGTTCTTCATCTCCTCGGGCACGTTCTTGTTGCTGTTCAACGTGCGCTTGAGGGGAATGTTCTTGTCCTCGTCCGGCCCGATCAGGGGTGGGTAGTGCGTAAGGCCAAGGCCCAGGATTTCAGCCATTTCGTCACCTTCCGGTATAAGTGTGGCGCAGGCGCCCCATAATAACGCCATTTTGCGTGGCGAACCGAACCGTGTCAACCGGGGCCTGATATGGTATCCTTTCCCCCGCGCCGGTACGTTGCCGGCGCGCACACTGTATGCAAAACCCAGGAGGCCCGGCTTTGTACCAGACCGTCAGCGACGCTACCCTGCAAGCCCTCGCCAATATCGACTCTCCCAGCATCTGCAACGCCATCGAGGGGTTCAACTTCCGGCCCAAGAACTCCGGCTTCATGCTGCCTGAAATCAAGACCGTGTTCCAGGACTTCCCGCCCATCGTCGGCTATGCCGTAACCGGCGTGATCTCCGCCAACCGTCCCGAGGGACGCAGCGTGCCCCGCGAGGACTGGTGGGACCTCATCGTGTCGGTGCCGGAACCGCGCTTCATCGTGCTGCACGACATCGATAACCCGCCGCTGGGCGCCTACTGGGGCGAGGTGCAGTCCAACATCCACAAGGCGCTGGGCGCTTTGGCCGTCGCCACCGACGGCACCGTGCGCGACCTGGACGAAGTGCGCGAGCTCGGCTTCCAGTTCTTCGCCAAAGAGGTGTCGGTGTCCCACGCCTACGTCCACATGGTTGACATGGGCATCCCCATCGACGTGGGCGGACTCACCGTATCCACCGGCGACCTGCTGCACGGCGACAAGCACGGCGTGACCAACATCCCCTTCGATCTGGCCGACCGCATCCCCGACATGGTGGCGACCATCGCCGAGTACGAGCAGAAGACCATCGGCCTGTGCCAGTCCCCCGACTTCACCCTGGAAGCCCTGAAAGAAGTCGCCAAGATCACCCGCCCCTACTGACGACCGAGCCGGATAACATGACTGTACGCAGAATACTCGCCCTTTGCATCGTAACGAGCATCGCCGCGCTGGTGGTGGCCGGTTGCGGTTTCATTCCCAACCCCACGGTCCCCGAACCGGACGAACCCACGGCCGCGCCGGCCGCCGCAACCCAGGCGCCTCAGCCTACGCCGACGGCAATCTCGGATACGGGATCATCCGCAGCCCAACCTGCCGCTCCGTCTCCGGAGGTCATGGTGAACCAGGGCCAGTCCGTCAAGCAGTGGTCGTCGCCGCCTCCGCTGACCATCGACCCGGGGTCGTCCTACACCGCCGTGCTGAGCACGTCGGCGGGGTCGATTACGGTGGAACTGCTCCCCGGGGAAGCGCCCAACACCGTCAACAACTTCGTGTTCCTCGCGCGGCAGGGCTTTTACAACAACGTAATCTTCCACCGCACCATCGAGGGGTTCATGATCCAGGGCGGCGACCCCACCGGCACCGGCGGCGGCGGACCCGGTTACCGGTTCGCGGACGAGCAGGTGCAGCGCCCGTACTCTCGCGGCGTGCTGGCCATGGCCAACGCCGGCCCCAACACCAACGGCAGCCAGTTCTTCATCATGCACGCCGACTACCCTCTGCCGCCCAACTACACCATCTTCGGGCAATCGGTGGCCGGCCTGGAAACCATCGACGCCATCGCCACCGCTCCCACGCAGCCGGGCGGCGAAGGCTCCACCCCGGTGAACCCGGTGGTCATCCAGTCCGTGGAAATAGTCGGCCCCTAGACCGAGGACGGACCCGTATGGCTTTTGAAACCCTGTTGTATGAGGAACGCGAGGGCATCGGCTACCTCACCCTGAACCGGCCCGAGAAGCTCAATGCCCTCAGCCCGACGCTGATCTCCGAGTTCCGCGAGGCCATGGAGGCCATCGAGGCGGACCCGGACGTGCGGGTGGTGATCCTGACCGGAGCGGGCCGCGCGTTCTCCGCCGGGTTCGACATCGAGAGCGAGGCCAGCGGGCCCAGTGGCGAGCCGCTGTCGGTGGACGGCCGGCGTTCACGCCTCAAGCACAACATCGAGACCTTCCTGATGGTGTGGAACCTGAGCAAGCCCGTCATCGCCGCCGTCAACGGCTATGCCCTGGGCGGCGCGTGCGAACTGGTGCAGGTCTGCGACGTGAAAATCGCGTCCGACCGCGCCATGCTGGGCGAGCCGGAGATCCGGCTGGGCTACGGCGCGCCGTTCCTGATCACGCCGTACTCCCTGAACCTGGCCCTGGCCAAAGAGATGATGCTCACCGGCGACATCATCGACGCCCACGAGGCGGCCCGCGTCGGCATGGTGAACCGCGTGGTGCCCCACGACAACCTGATGGCCGAGTGCGAGCGGGTGGCCCAGAAGATGCGCGGCATCTCCGCCATCGGCATCAAGACCACCAAGCTGTCCGTCAACCGCGCCCTGGAGTCCGCCGGGTTCCTGTCGGCGCTGAACCACAACCTGGAGCTGATGACCCAGTTCGACACGGCGGAGACGCCCGAGCACGCCGAGTTCGCCCGCATCCGCGAGGAGCGCGGCTTGCGGGCCGCGCTGGAGTGGAGCCGCTCCCGCTTCCCGGACTAGCCGCCGCGCGTTACCTCCACGCCGGCCAGTTGCTCGATGAAGTGCAGGATGGCCGAGTGGTCGGCGTCCTGCTCGCCGTCGTTGATCAGCGAGCCCAGCATCTGCTGAACCAGGGCGGTCACCGGCAGCGGCACGTTGAGCTCGCCGGCGGTCTGCAAGACGTTGCGCAGGTCCTTCTGGTGCAGGCGGATGCGGAATCCGGCGCGGAAGTTGCGGTCCAGCATCATAGGCGCCTTGGCTTCCATCACCGCGCTGCCGGCCAGGCCGCCGCGGATGGCGTTGAACACGCGCTCCGGGTCGACGCCGGCCTTCTGGGCCAGCACCATCGCCTCGCTGAGCGCCTCGATGTTGGCGGCCACGATGATCTGGTTGGCCAGCTTGGTGATGTTGCCGGCTCCCACGTCGCCGGTGAGTACCACGTTGCCGCCCACCACGTCCAGCACCGCCTTGCAATCGTCGAACACGCCCTCGTCGCCGCCCACCATCACGGCCAGGGTGCCGGCGATGGCCCCCGGCTCGCCGCCACTGACCGGCGCGTCCAGGAACTTCACGCCCTTCTCGTCGCAGGCCGCGCCGATCTTCTGGGACATGGACGGCGCGATGCTGCTCATGTCGATGATGACCGAGCCGGGTTCCGCGCCTTCCAGCACGCCCTCGGGTCCCAGGATGGCCCGCTCGGAGTCAGCCGAGTCGGGCAGCATGGTGATGGTGCGGACGTTGCCCGCCGCCGCGCCCGCCGGCGAGGATGCAGCCGTCGCGCCCTCCGTAGCCAGCTCCTCCATCGGCTCGCCCACGATGTCATAGACCGTAAGCTCGTAGCCGGCCGCCATCAGGTTGCGCGCCATCGGCTTGCCCATAATCCCCAGCCCGACGAATCCAATCCGCTCTGCCATTGCATATCCTCCGTTCGTTGGTTACCGTTCCGCGCGCGGCGGCTCGGCCGTATATTCGTATAGCAACAGCATTATACCCGCAATGCGACTCTAATCGGCTTATCGTAGCGTCTCAGATTGAAATCCACGGGTTCGAACGCGGCTTACAAGAGCCGCGCTTGAGTTCGCTGTATCCACCCTTAGCGGCTCTACGTCGGGGTCCAAAATTTCTCAACTTCAATCAGAGTGCAACCCCGGTCTTTAGCTATGAGCTTGCACGATTCGATGCAGGCACGGTAATCTGCCTCACTCAATCCCCCAATACTCCTGAATGACCGCAAGCCTTTAATGATATGCGGGGATCCACGGAACTCGATCCGTAGGTTTGGGCCTACCCGGCCCGCTAGACCCCCCACCCAGTAGGGAGTGAGGCCGGGGGAGTTGACATCAGGTCGGAAGCGTCGTGTAGCATGATGATATGTTTGCCGCAGTCATCACCGCTATCGGGGCCTCAACCGGGTTTACCGCCGTTCTCCTGTTGGAGCGGATGGCGGGCCACACTGGCTTTGGGTTTCTTGTCTTCTGTGCAGTTGTTGCTCTAGGCGGACTCGTCGCTTACGCTCTTTCCTTAGCCGGATATCCGTAATGAACCACATCATCAGGGAGCCCAAGCCGAGGGCTGCAATGCCCAAGGCTTGTAAGGCGGTGATGGTAACGGGATAATCTAGCCACACCTTCAATCAACAACGCGGAGGAGACTATAAACCCTGCTACACGAGGCCGGCAGCGAGCGCGGCACGGGTCGCCTCCCCGTCGCCACAATATAAATCAGCGCACCGAGCGACAAGCTCCAGTGCGCTGTGAGTTCCTGATTGGAGCACGGCGTCCTCCGCGTCCTCGAATGTTCTTGGTTGGTCCATCAGGGTCATAGGGACTGCCCCCAGTTGGGCGCGTTGGGTATAGTCTGGTGGTTGCGCCCACTCGTCCATAATAGTACATCTGCACCAAATGGTGCAATTGATCAACTCAATTTCCTGGACAGACTGTCCTTCAGTTTTTCTGTAATGATATAACCATCCCTGATCGAACGTTCTAGGACTGCTTTGACCTTTGGTGCTGAGTAGCGTTCTACATCACATAGGTCGATTGATTGAACCAGTTCGAAAATGTCGTTTGCTGTCAAATTCACAATATCGTGATGGAGGTCATTGGCCCCATGGTGTGGCGTCCCCCCGGGGGACTGGACCGCCTGTAGATTCATTTTACTAAGCAGGTCGGCCTCGATGACCGTATAATCAAAATTAGAGAGATTCTTTCGGCCAGCGGCCAACCCAGCCACGACTTGCTGAATCTCATCTTCAGAATCGACCAAGTACACGGAAAGCTTATTAGATTTTGTGTCAAAATCGCCGAGAGCATCGCCTTGCCGGCTTGATGCTAGCCCTCCGGCCCACGAGGGATTGGACCAACGGCCTCGGCGCACCATCCTGAGGAACCCCGACACCGGCACTACCCATTACCACTAAATTGGTCGATGACCAATTTCAAGCCATCTCTTACCCACTCCTCGGCCTCCGAAGCATGGGCCGTTTTCAAAGCTGGTAGCACGGACGGGTCATCCAAGAATGATAGACCAAGACCAGCAGCATCCCGGATTCTGCTATCTGACGATTTGAGACTGTCCGTAAGCACGCGCAGACGCCTCTCACGAGAAGGTTCGTGTTCAATCAGCCCGAATTGCCGCAGAAGTTCCTCGCCTGTTTCGTTCTCGTTTTCCATCCGCAACAGAACGCGCTCCCAGGCAGCAACAGCCACCGGGCCGTAACTCACGACGGATTCATGGACGCGCGTTGCGAACTCGGAGTCCATGCCGTCCTCAAATCTTTCGTTTTCAGCATCGCGAACGAACAGCACAAACCGCCCTGCTAGTTCGTTTTCACACAGCAGTTCCTGTTCAATGCTATCAGCGGTGGAATTTCCCACAGGCTGGTCTAGCATGCGATAAGTGCTGGAGGGGTCAGCGACAGCAGGCAGTATCTCTTTACCCATACGGGCAATAGCCCACGCATCCCATAGTGCAACACCGTCTTCAGACCACAATTGCTCTGGGTCATCCGCGTAATCCGGGTTTGTTGATGCCGGAGGCACGAATCGTCCGCGTATGACTTCACCTCCAAGCCAGAAGTACCCCTGACGTAGCGCAGTCATATCAAACGCAGCAGAGATTGTCGATGTAGTGGCAGTGGTCATGCTACGTCCCCCTCGTGAGCTATCTCCAAGGCCATTTCCATGAGCTCGGAAAGGACATCTTTGGCTTTGTCAGCCGGGATGCTTCTGCTTGCATCAACATGGGCGGTGTTGATGTCTAGTTGCAAACTCGCAGCGAATTGTATCCTGCTCCCTGATGCCACGGGACTGCCGTCCCCTACTCGACCAAATGAAACGGTTTGCCCTTGTGCTATTGACCAAGTGGCCAATCGATTGATCCATATCCCGGAAGAAACTTGACTCCGGCGTCTTCGATTAACTTGGAATGAGAAGTCTGGAGCATCAAGGCCTTCAAATTGGAATCTTGGGAGCGTGAGACTAAGCTTTGCGTATGCCTCGGAAAGGCTAGGCGCGGGGGCGAGGAGCAATGCACCAACCGCTAGACGATTGATGCTCGGAGTCATGTTGATCAAGAGTTGGCTGGCTGGGGACAATTCCCGCATAGCCTGCTGGTACCCCCTTTCAAACTTGTTCCATACGTCAGTACTTCCTGGCGGCGGAATATTGACCGGTTGCGCGAGGATATCAGTCCGTTCGGCGCGAATGTTCATAGTCCATTGCGTATCGCCAATTTGTCCTCCAACCACCCTGACACCCTCAAGATTCTTGGTATCATCCTGTTGAGGGGTGGAGCCGAAAGCTTCCGTCCAATAACCGTGGATTTTATCCCCCAAGTCGATGGCGGAATGGAATATGGTAATGCGTAGTTGTTGAGCCAGCCATTCGATATTCGGCTTAGCCCTTTCAGGTGTAGTTGTCATAATCTTAATTCATTGATGACAGTGTCCATACGCCGGCTCAAGCCAAGCGGCTACTTGCTTGCCGCGATGCTATAGCCTATGAGCGCATATCCTGTCAACCCTTTGTCCCCATTGTAACACCCACCGTGCCTAGGGCGATAATGGGATGATCCTATTCCATTTGCTTTGACAAGATATGTCTCACCCGTTCCGGAAGAGACTTTCCAGCGTTTGAGTCTCGTCGCCTTCCACCAGTGCCCATTCGTCGCTGTCAAGGAAACTTCCCTCGAACTTCCAGTCCGGCTTTCCGCCAGGCAGGTTTTCGCTGGCATAAAGGCAGCAGGCGCGTATGTCCTCAACGGACAGTTGGGGATAGTGCTTTATGATGTCGCCCTCTTTTGTTCCGCCAGCCAACAGGTAGAGGACGAAGGAAACGGAGATTCGAGTTCCCTTCACCCGAGGCTTGCCCATCAGAAAATCCCGGTCGGATACGATGCGCTCCATCAAGTCCATAATGCAACCTCCCAGCCCTGCCGGAACGGGGCTGTGCGTACCTCATATCCTAACACGCTATCAATTCCACAAGGTTCCACCGGCTTTGACCGCGCCTGAATACCCTGGCGGGCTAAAGCCACCGCCCGCTACGGACTTATAACCAACGCCGAATCAACCGCCGCGGCGGCATCCCCCAGCGGCGCAGCAATCAGCTCGGCCAGAGACGTGGCGATGGTAGCGCACTCAGCGGACATATTGACCACCAGGTCCACCGGCGTATCGGCGGGAATGCCGGCCTTTTGCAACCCAACCGCCGGATCCCGCCAGGTTCCACCACCGTCCGCCCCCAGTATGACAACGGCCCGGCCGGACGCCGCAATCCCCGCGAGGTCGTCGATCCGCTCCACCGACCCGCAAACGGATTCCAGCGGCGAAAGGCCACGCCGTTCCAGCGCGAGCCGGTAGAATCCGGGCGCCGGTATCAACGAAACAGTGCCTACGGATTCCTCAAGGTCCGACAATAGCGACGGCATCGACTCGGCAGGATCGCCCAGCGTAACCACCATCGACCACAGGCCGGCCCGTATGTCCCGCACCAGCCGGTTCACCAACTCGGCGCGGTTGTCCGCGTTCAGCGTCAATTCCACCGAGCGGATCCAGCGTCGCGCCACCGCCAGCGCGGCCGGCGACCCGATGACGTAATCGGCGTTGGCGAGCATTTCCCGCGTCGGCATCGGAACGGACGCCGGGTCGCCCGTGCCCAGGCCGGCTACGGTCACCGCTCGTTCCGCCGAGCGGAACGCCGCCACGAACCTGCGGGTTTCCACCACCTGCCGGGCGTGGTTGCCCTCGTGTCCCGAGGTGCGTTCGATCAGGTCCAGCAGCGACAGCGCCGGGTAGTTGTTCTCGGGATTGTACGGCGTGGCCGGCAGGTCCAACTGCGCCGGCGACAGGCCGGTTATCAACGCGCGGAACCGCTGGTAGTTAGCCTCCAGGCGGGCCACGTCGGCGGCGATGCGGTCCTCCCGGCCATCGAACGGCGGCAGCATCTCCCGCTCGCCCGAGGCAATCTCTTCCAGCGCCTGCACAAAATTCTCGGTCAGCAAATGCTGCATCACCTCCCACACCGACCAGCGCGAACCCAGGAACGCCTCCGCCTCGTCCACGCCGTCCAGCGCCGCCAGCAGCGCGGCGTGGCCGTCATCCAGCCGCCGCAGGGCGCGCTGCTGCCGCTCGGTTGGGGAAAGGACTTCGTTCTGCACGTCATCGGGCACACCGTGGGAAACCATGAAAATTACCTGCCGGAGTAGGTTCGTTGATTCAGCCGGAATATTATTGCACACGGCAGCCGCTCGCTGAGCCGAACGCAATCGGTTATCATTCAATATGGTCTCCCTCAACGACACCTATAGTTCCGGCGTGCGGCCCGGGCAAACCCTGTCCGCGCGCCGGGTGCAACGCGAGTTGGACCGGCTCCTCGAATTGGCGGAGTCGGGCGTCGCCGCGTCAACCCTGCACGTGCCGTCCTCCGGCGCCCACGACGGCGTTACCATCGCGGCGTTGGCCAGGCACCGGGACGGCCCCTCGTGGATTGACGCGCTGGAACGCGCCAGCAACCAGGCGCTGCGCTCGCCGACGGGCGTGGCTGCTTTCCGGGTCGGGAACGCCGGCATCGCCATATTGCCGCCCTTTCCCATGGACGCCACGAGCCTGGACGTAGGCATCAACGACCTGCCGCTGCGCGCGCTGCTGGCGACCCGTTTCACCGTGGGCGTCGCGCTGGTGCGGCTGGGCCGTTACGCCGTCGCGGTGTATGAGGGGCAGCAGTTGGCGGTCTCGAAAACCGACACTCGCTACGTGAAGAGCAAGCACCACGCCGGCGGTACGTCCCAGCAGAGGTTCCGGCGCGTCCGGGAAAACCAGATTCACCGGCTGTACGTCGAGGCGTCGGACGTGCTGGAACGGCAGTGGCGGCCCTGGCTCGACCGGCTGGACTACGTCGCGCTGGGCGGAGAGGCCGCCACCGTCAACGGATTCGTCAAAGAGTGCCCCATGCTCGCCCGGCTGTCCTCCATCACCTTGCCGCGCCGCCTGGACGTGCGCGAACCCAACCGCGCCGCGCTGGACCAGGTGGGCGCGTTGCTCTACCAGTGCCGCGCCTACCCGCTGCGGTGGGACGACTGACCAACACCCGCCAAATCCGCCGCTCCCCCAATGCTATAATTTCGCCCATGCAGCAGGCGGACGAACAGCCCATCCCTTCCGATGCAGAATCCGGCGGCAGCTTCCGGCGCGCGCTGGGGCTGCTGGAATTCGACGAAATACGCCGGCAACTGTCCGCTGCCACCCGCACCGCCGTCGGCGCGGAGTCCGCCGCCGAACTCACCCCCTCCGCCGACCCGCGCGACGTCGCCGTGCGTCAGCAGGAAACCGCCGAGGCGCGCCGCCTGCTCGACACCGCCACTGCCCTGGAAGCGGGGCCATCCGCCGACCTGCGCCCCGCCGTCCATCGCGCCCTGCTGGGCGGCGTCCTGAGCGGCGAGGAACTGCACAACATCGGAACGCTGGCCGCCGCCGCCCGCTGGAATCGCAACGCCCTGTCCCACCGGGAAGACCTGCCCATCCTGGCCGCCGTTACCCAGAACCTGCCCGACCTGCCCGATCTCGAAAGCGCAGTCAACCGCGCCATCGGTCCCGCCGGTGAAGTGCTGGACAACGCATCGCCCGAGCTTTCCCGCCTGCGCCGGGAGTCGCGCTCATCCTACTCCGCCCTCAACGACGTGATGCAGCGCACGCTGCGCCGCTACCAGCGTTCCGGCATCGCCCAGGAGGACATCGTAACCGAGCGCAACGGGCGCATGGTGCTGCTGGTCAAGACCGACTTCAAGGGCAAGGCCCCCGGCATCGTCCACGACGTATCCGACAGCGGCGCCACCGTGTTCATCGAACCCATGCCGGCCATCGACCTGGGCAACCGCTGGCGCGAGACTCGCTTGGCCGAGCAGCGCGAGGAGGAACGGGTGCTGCGCCAACTGTCCTCCCTGGTGGGCCGTTACGCCGAGGACATCAACCTGATGGCGCACCTGCTGGGCCGCCTGGATCTGGCCGTGGCCAAGGGCCGCTACGCCGCCGGCATGAGGGCGGTGCCGCCCAGCCTGCCGGAACCCGGCGCGCCGCGCCGGCTGCGGCTGACGGGCGCCCGCCACCCGCTGCTCACCGGCGACGTGGTGCCCACCACCATCAGCATCGACGCCGACCATCCGGTGCTGCTCGTCACCGGCCCCAACGCCGGCGGCAAGACCGTGGCCCTCAAGACCGTCGGCCTGCTGGCCATGATGGCCCACGCCGGCCTCCAGATCCCGGCCAACGAGGCCGACCTGCCCCTGTTTGACGGCATCTACGCCGACATCGGCGACCAGCAGAGCATCTTCGAGTCTCTCTCCACGTTCAGCAGCCACATCCGCAACATCGAGCGTATTCTGGACGTGGTCACGCCGCGCTCGCTGGTGCTGATCGACGAACTGGGTTCGGCCACCGACCCTGAAGAAGGTTCGGCCCTGGCCATCGCCCTGCTGGCGCATCTGCGGGACTGCGGCGCGATGGTGGTGGCGACCACGCACCACCGCAACGTCGCCCGCCTGGCCCAGGAAGAGCCGGGCATGGTCAACGCCAGCGTTGACCTCAATCCCCGCACGCTGGAACCGACGTACCGCCTGACTCACGGCGTGCCGGGCCGCAGCTACGCCCTGACCATAGCCGCCCGCCTGGGGTTGCCCGAGACCGTAATCGCCGATGCGCAGACCCACCTGGAGCCGTCCCACGTGCAGACCGACCGGCTGTTGCAGGAATTGCAGGAGGAACGGCTCACCGTGTCCGAACTGCGCCAGCAGGCCGAGCAGGCGCTCGCCGACGCCCGCCGGCATGAGGCGGAAATCGCCGAACGGCTCGAAGCGGTGGAGGACACCAAGGCCCAATTGGTGGAAGATGCCCGTCGCGAGCTTGCCGAGGAAATCGCGGAAGTCGCCGGCCGCATCCGCCAGGCCGAGCGTTCCTTGCGGCGGGAGCAGGATCGCCAGGACGCTGTCAGCCGGAACGCCCAACGCCCGGACGTCGATTCGCAATCGGACGTCGATTTGCAGGCGGAACGCGAGCGGTTGGTCGAGGCCCAGCGCGAGGTGGTGTCGCCGGAGTGGGCGCCGATTCCCGTGGAGCGTCCGCCCTGGTACCACGACCTGCGTGTCGGCGACCGCGTGTACATCCGTGGCGTGTCCCGACCGGTGGAGGTGGTCACGCCGCCCGACGAGCAGCAGGAAATCGAGGTCGTCATCGGCAGCATGCGCGCCCGGCTGCCCGTGTACCAGTTGGACCGGGCGGCCGACCGCGTCCATCCCGCCGCTGAGCAGGCCGGCGTCGTCTATCGGCGCCCGGAGGCCAAGCGCACGCTCAGCCCCGAGGTCAACCTGCACGGCTACCGCGTTGACGAGGCCCTGAACGTCATCGACTCCCTGCTGGACGACGCGGCCCTGGAGGGCATGACCTCGCTGAAAATCGTCCACGGCAAGGGCACCGGCGCGCTGCGCCGCGCCATCCGCGAATACCTCACCGGCCACCCGCTCGTGGCAACCACCGAGCCAGGCGAAGGCGGCTCAGCCGCCGGCGTAACGGTGGTGCAACTGCGCTGACCAGATTTGCGGTGAGACTCAGCGGATTCGAGAGACTCGTCGGATTATAGGCGAAAGCGGCCACGCCTTAGTCCCGCCGGTCCGTAAAGTCCTCATCCGAATCCAAAACGTAATCGTCGTCGTAATACCAGTCAAACTCTTCGTCGTCGCGCCGGCGCAGCTTTCCCCAGACCAATTTGCCCACCACCACGACCACGGCCAGCAGCACCAGGCCGCTGATGATCCATATATCCAGATATGCCAGAAAGGTCAGGTCGGCAGCCTGTACGGCGACGGACTGTATGGCGACGAAAAGGATGCTGGGCGGGTTCATGGGCGCTCCGGGGCGCAAAATCGCCGAATCTCGCAGGGCCCCAAGTATGCCCCGGTCGGAATGATTTACAATAATAGCACCTGCCCCGCCGGGTTTGCCTGGAACCCCGTTGACATCTAAAGGCGATGCAAGGCCCAGAGGCGACACGAAGCGGGCTGATGGTGAAGATTATGAAAGAGACCGTAAATGCCTTCCTTCAGTATCTGATCGTCGAGCGTGGCTTTTCCCAGAACACGCTGGACGCTTACAGCAACGACCTGAACCAGTTCCGCCAATTCGTCTCCGAATACCTCGACGACTCGGACGACGACCCCGAAGTCTTGCGCGAGGTGGACCTCGACCTGCTGAACGCATACATCAGCGAGCTTCGCGAAAAAAAGGGCTATCGGGATTCGACGGTCGCCCGCAAGGTGGCTGCCGTCCGCTCCTTCTTTGGCTACCTGAGCGCCAACGAACTGATCAGCGAAGACCCCACCGAGACTCTTGGTTCGCCGCGAGTGGGGCGGGCCATGCCTAAATTCATTTCCGAAGACGACGTGAAACTGCTGCTCGGCACCGCCGCCGATACCGGTACTCCGGAAGGCCGCCGCGACGCCAGCATCCTGGAACTGCTCTACGCCACCGGCGTCCGGGTCAGCGAGTTGGTTGCCCTCAACGTGCAGGACATCGACTTTGAAGAGGGCTTCATCCGCGCCTGGGGCAAGGGCGCCAAGGAGCGCATCGTATATGTGTATCCCGAAGCCCTGGTCAACCTGCGCGAATACATCGGCGGTGCGCGGGCTGAAATGGTCGCCAACAAGAAAGGCGAAACCGCGCTCTACGTCAACAACCGGGGCGAGCGCCTGACCCGCCAATGGGTCTGGAACATCCTCAAAACCGCCGCCAAAAAGTCCGGCGTTGACCCGAAAATCACACCCCACACGCTGCGCCACAGCTTCGCCACGCACCTGCTGCAGAACGGCGCGTCGCTGCGCCACGTGCAGGAACTCCTGGGCCACTCCAACATCTCCACCACCCAGGTGTACACCCACCTCACCGACACCCACGTACGCGACGAGTACCGCCGCAGCCACCCCCGCGCTATTGAGGGCTAAACCGCACATTCCGCCGCGTTTGCTGGTATTATTGAATCATGCCAACGGCCATTTCATACAACCGCCGTTCCCATTCATATACTGACTGCAAATTGCGCTGATGAACGCCCTCCGGCGTCCCGGCGCACGGAGGTCGCAATGCCAAGCAAGGGCAAACGAATCGCGTCGCGCCAGAACAACCTGCGCCGGCGCCGCAACAACGCCAACCGCACCAATCCCCCCGCCGGCGCCAGGGCAACCGCCGTAGCGGAGCCGGTACCGGCTCCGGCGAGCGCCCCAACCGCGTCACCGAGTCCGGCGCCAGCCGCCGCCCCCACGGGCGCGGGCCGCCCCATCGGGCGCTCCGAAACGCAGCCCCGGGGCCGCCGCTTTGATCGCCCCGCGGCCTACAACCACGTGGGTTCGGAGCTGAGGCGCATCGGAATTTTCTCCGGCGTGCTGGTCGTGGTGCTGGTCGCCGTGTCCTTCGTAATCTAGGACACGCTACCGGCGCCGTCATTCCCGCGCAGGCGGGAATCCAGCGGCCGAGAGCATCATGGTTCGGCAAGAGTTTGACCATCGCGTACTGGTAACGCCGGAGCGCCCGGGCGTTTATCTGATGAAGAACGCCCGGGGCGCGGTCATCTACGTGGGCAAGGCCGCCGTGCTGCGGAACCGCCTCCGCTCCTACTTCGGATCGCCGGCCGGCCTGGATCGCAAGACGCGCCGGATGGTCAGCGAGCTGGCGGACTTCGAGTACATCGTCACCGACACCGAGGCCGAAGCGCTGATCCTGGAAAACACCCTGATCAAGCGCCACCGTCCCTACTTCAACGTCCGTCTCAAGGACGACAAGACCTACCCGTTCCTGAAAGTTGACCTGGCCGAGGAATTCCCGCGGGTGTACATCACCCGGGGCGCCCACACCGACGGCGCTCGTTACTTCGGCCCCTTCGCCAGCGCCGGCAGCGTCCGCCAGTCCATGGACCTGGTCAAGAAGCTGTTCCCGTACCGTTCCTGCACCAAGCGCATCACCGGAACCGATCCGCGCCCCTGCCTGGAATACTACATCCACCGCTGCGTCGGCCCGTGCGCCGGCCTGGCCACCCGCGAGGAATACGACGAGGTGATCAAGCAGGTCATCCTGTTCCTGGAGGGCAACACCGAAACGGTCACCGGGCAGCTCAAGGACAAGATGGAACAGGCCGCCGAGTCGCTGGAGTTCGAGCGCGCCGCCGTGCTGCGGGACCAGATGGGGGCCATCCAGAAATTCGAGGAGGAACGCACCGTCAAGGTGGATTCCGGGCGCGCCATGGACCTGGACGTCATCGCCGTTTCCGTGGCCGACCCCGACTCGCGCGTGCGGGAAGCCTGGGTTGAGGTGTTCTTCATCCGGCGGGGCAAGCTGATCGGACGCGACCACTTCTTCATGGAAGGGCCGGAGGACGATGAACCCGGCGCCATCATCGCCCAGTTTGTGCAGCAGTTCTACGCCAACGCGCTGGAGATTCCGCCCACGATCCTGATCCAGCACGACCCGCCGGAGGAGGACGCCCAACTGTTGCAGGATTTCCTGCGCAACCGGCGCGGCGGCGCGGTTCGCCTCTACCGTCCCCAGCGCGGCGAGAACCGCAAGCTGGTGCAGGTAGTGGCCGAAAACGCCGCCGAGGGCCTGGCCCAGCATCGCGCCAAGTGGCTCAATCGCTCCGACGTAGTGCAGGGAGCCCTCACCGAGCTTGAGGAGGAACTCAGCCTGCCCGCCGCTCCCGTGCGCATGGAGTGTTACGACATCTCCCACATCCAGGGCAGCAACCTGGTGGGCAGCATGGTCGTCTTTGACGACGGCAAGCCCCGCACCCGCGACTATCGCCGCTTCAAAATCAAGGCCGTGGACGGCGTTGACGACTACGCCAGCATGAAAGAGATGCTGACCCGGCGTTTCAAGCGGCTCAGCCAGGCCATCGACAACCCCGACCCCGACGGTAAGGTGGACACCTGGGGCGTCATGCCCGACCTGGTAATCATCGACGGCGGCAAGGGCCACCTGTCCGCCGCCCGGGAGGTCATGCTGCACCTGGGCCTGGAGCAGATTCCCCTGTGCTCGCTGGCCAAGGAAAACGAGGAAATCTTCGTGCCTCACACGCCGGAGCCCATCGTGCTGCCCCGGGACTCCCAGGCCCTGTATCTCATGCAGCGCATCCGCGACGAAGCCCACCGCTTCGCCATCACCTTCCACCGCAACCTGCGCTCCAAGGGCAGCCTGAAATCGCCCATCGACATGGTCACCGGCATCGGCCCCAAGCGCAAGCGGATGCTGCTGCGCCGCTTCGGTTCCCTGCAAGGCATCAAGGAAGCCACCGTTGAGGACATCGCCGCCGTCCCCGGCCTGACCCGTTCCCTCGCCATAAGACTCAAACAGACCATATAAACCGCGCCGCCGGAGCGTTCTTTATAATGCGGCTGGGCTGACGTAATCCCGCAAACCCGCCATCCGTTCGCCTTGCCACAAACCCCGACGGTACATTACCATTGGGCTATCAGAGGGCTTCTGAATCGCGGAGCCGGCCGGCCGCACCGCGGCTGGCGACGACCTCACTGTGACCGGGTGGCAGGGAATGATCAAACTCAACATCACATTGCCGTCGGGCGCTCAGGTGTCCATCGAGGCCGACGATAAAGACCTGGTGCGCGAGATACTATACTCGACGATGCCGCACCTGAACGGCGTCGCGCATCAGTCGAACGGCGAGGCCAACGTCCACACGCCCGAGGCCGCCGCTCATCACAACGGCTCTCACACCAACGGCCACGGCTCCGCTCCCGTCCAGCCCGCTCCGGCGTCCAACGGAGCCGACCCCACGCGAGTCGCCGCCACCAACGGTGCTGCCGGCGGCAACCCTGCGCCGAGCCCTCACGCCCCCGGTACCGCCGAGACAGCCGCGCCCGTGGCAGAGTCGCAACCCACGCCGGCCGCGCCAACCACGGCCGCTGCGCCGCCGCCGCCTCCCGCTCCGGTTTTCAGCCCATCCACCCCCGACGAGCACGAATACATCGCCTTCTGCCAGCGGGTAAACCCCCTGGGCGATATGCGCCGCGTGGTGGTCGCCGCCGAAGCCGCCGACCGTCATCTGAACGTGCGCAGCGTCGATCCCGACGAACTGGAACGCCTCTTCACCCTGGCCGGTTGGCCTATCCCGCACAGCTTCGTCCAAACCCTGCGCAACGCCGCCCGCACCAAGTTCCGCTGGCTGGAACGCATCTCAGGCCAGGCCGGACACTATCGCGTAACCGACACCGGACGCAGCATCGTGCTGGGCGAAAACGCCCCCTCCCGCAAGAACCCGTCGGACGGCGACCCGCAAAGCTGAATCCAATTCGGCCGTTACAGGAGACAATCAGCAATGGCAAAAGTAGGATTTATTGGCCTGGGCACCATGGGCGCCAGCATGGCGTACAACTGCCTGAACGGCGGCAACGACATGGTGGTCCATGACATCCGCCGCGAAGCCGCTACCCAGCACCTGGAGGCTGGCGCTACGTGGGCTGACACACCCCGCGAGGTCGCCGAGTCCACCGACGTGGTGTTCACCTCGCTGCCGGGCCCGGTGGAAGTGGAGGCCGTTTCGCTGGGCGAGGACGGTATCATGTCCGGGATGTCCGGCGGCAAAGCTTATTTCGACCTCAGCACCAGTTCGCCCACGCTGATCCGGCAGATTCACGACCGGGTCGCCCCTATGGGCATCAACGTGCTGGACGCCCCCGTAAGCGGTGGCCCGGCCGGTGCCGCCAGCGGTCGCCTGGCCATCTGGGTCGGCGGCGACAAGGCCGTGTTCGACCAGCACAAGGCGGTGCTGGACTCCATCGGCGACGCCGCCTACTACGTGGGCCCCATCGGCAGCGGCGCCGTCGCCAAGCTGGTGCACAACTGCGCCGGCTACATCGTGCAGACCGCCCTGGCCGAGGTGTTCACCATGGGCATCAAGGCCGGCGTGGACCCGCTGGCCCTCTGGCTCGCCGTCCGCAAGGGCGCCGGCGGACGCCGGGGCATGTTCGAGGGCCTGGCCCAGCACTTCCTGATCAACGACTACGACCCGCCGGACTTCGCCCTGCGCCTGGCCCGCAAGGACGTTGATCTGGCGGTGGCCGTGGGCCGCGAGTTCGACGTGCCCATGAAGCTCGCCAACACCACCCTGGCCGAGATGACCGAGGCGCTCAACCGCGGCTGGGCCGGCCGCGACTCCCGCGTCGCCATGCTGCTCCAACAAGAGCGCGCCGGCATCGAGTTCGAGGTCGACCCGGAAGACATCCGCCGCGCCTTGGAAGCAGAGTAAGGCGGGTAGGATATACTGGGATCTCTGACGGGGTTCCATCATGGTCGTGCGAGCAAGTGGCATAAATCCGGCAATGCTGCGCTGGGCGCGAGAACGGGCGGGCTACTCCATTGAGGAAGTGGCCCGCCGGATGAGGGTGCCAGCTGAACGAGTAAAAGGATGGGAGTCGGGTCGGACCTGCCCAACTTGGAGACAAGTAGAAAGCTTGGCTCAACGGCTTTACCACCGGAGCGCCACGCTGTTCTTCTTGAACCATCCTCCTGAGGAACCCACGATTTACGACGAATTCCCGCAATTGCCGGCCAGCGTACTGAGCGACCTGCACCCCGATACTCTATACGCGATTCGGCAAGCCAGAGCCCGGCAGCACTATCTAAGGTTGTTGGCGCCGTTTCAAGACGCCTCTACCAATCAGGTAATGCTCGACCTGAGGAACCGAGCGTACTCGGGCGATCCGCATTCGTTGGCACGACTGGCCGAACAGTATCTCGACCCAAGCCCTGACCAGGAAACAGATCATGCAACCGGCGGAGCGTCCGCCTCTTATTGGCGGAAATGGGTTGAAGGCGCCGGCGCCTGGGTTTTCCTGCGCGGTTTCAAGCAGGAAGACATAGCAGGGTTTTGCTTGTGGGAATACCGATTTCCAGTTATCTACGTGAACCATGCTTTGTCGCTACCGCGCATGTCCGCCACCATCCTCAGGCAATTCTCGCACTTGCTTTTCGATTTCAACCACATCGAAAGGACTGACGAAAGTCATTACCTAACTTTCTTGTCTGGCGATGCGCTGGTAGTTGAACAGGCGTGCAATGAATTTGCAAAAGAATTGATGGATACGCATGAAAGCGAGGGAAGCCTGACTCCTTCAATTGCCCTACGCAACGGCGGTGGAAACTATTATTCAGACCAAGCAATTCGTTTGGGCAAAAAATACTTGCAGGCCGCATTTTTCGCGTTTGACGACGAGCGCATTGACGAAGCCATGCTGTCGTCGGCGCTTGGAGTGAAAGCCGAACAGATCAACCACCTGGAATCATTCGCGTGGCAGGGTGAGATATAGCATGACGTTGTACGTCTTGGATACCAACACCTTGAGTACGATATTTCGCTTTTACTATCAGAATGTGTTCGTAACATTCTGGACGATGTTCGATAATTTGTTGGTGAACAGAGGCGCGATATCGGTTCGGCAGGTACGCCCGGAACTTGAGCGATGGGGAGGTTCGGATGCTTGGATCCGTCATTTGCTGGCCAATAATCCTGACTTCTTCGCTGACAATACGCTCAATGAGCTTGGCGCCATGGGCGAGTTTATGAATTCGTCGCCTCTGGCAACGGCGTTAGCAGGGTGGATGCACAATATCGGTCCCGATGAACCGACTGTTGCAGACCCATATTTGATCGCAAAGGCGATGTTGTCGTCCGATCTGGCAACGGTGGTTACCCAAGAGAGCCCGGCTCGAAACTCGACCTCCCGTATCCCTTATGTCTGCGGGCAGTTGGGTGTCCCCTGCATCAATCTTGAGCAGATGATGAGCCAACTGGGCTGGCGATTCTAGTCCCCAGCCAGCCAACTAATCCGCCGCTGCCGGTTCCCACCGCAGCACCGGCCGCCGCGCCGCCGTAGCCTCGTCCAGGCGCGACACGGGCGTGCTATGCGGCGCGTGCTGCACCAGTTCCGGCTCGGTGGTCGCCTCGGCGTCGATGGCGCGCAGGGCGTCGATAAAAGCGTCCAGCGTCTCCTTGGTCTCCGACTCGGTCGGCTCAATCATCAGCGCTTCATGCACGATTAGCGGGAAATACATCGTCGGCGCGTGGAACCCGTAGTCCAGCAGCCGCTTGGCGACCTCCAGCCCGCTGACCCCGCGCTCCCGTTGCCGGTCGGCGGAGAACACCACCTCGTGCATGCAGGTGCGGTCGTAGGGCAGCGCGTAGATATCCTTCAGCGCGTGCATGATGTAGTTGGCGTTCAGCACCGCGTTGCCGCTGATGGATTGCAGGCCCGCCGCGCCCAGCGTGCGGATGTACGTGTAGGCCCGCACCAGCACGCCGAAGTTGCCGTGGAACCCGCTGATCTTGCCGATGCTCTCCGCCGGTTCCGACAGGGTGAACTCGCCGGCCCCGTTCCCCGGATCAACGACGCGCTCCACCACCGGCGCGGCCAGGTAGGGCGCGAGGATCTCGCCGCAGCACACCGGGCCGGCGCCCGGCCCGCCGCCGCCGTGGGGCGTGCTGAAAGTCTTGTGCAGGTTCAGGTGGCAAACGTCGAAGCCCAGCTCGCCCAGCTTGGCCCGGCCCAGCAGCGCGTTCATGTTGGCGCCGTCGCCATACACCAGGCCGCCGCACTCATGCACCACCTGGCACACCTCCAGGATGTGGCTGTCGAACAGACCCAAAGTGCTGGGCAGGGTGATCATCACGCCGGCCAGGTCGTCGCCGGCGATTTCACGCAGGGCCGCCAGGTCGGTATTGCCGTCCGCGTCCGATGGAATCGTCACCACGTCGAACCCGGCCATGGCCGCCGACGCTGGGTTGGTGCCGTGGGCGCTATCGGGTATGCCCATCTTGGTGCGTCCCGAATCGCCCCGCGCCAGGTGGTAGGCCCGCATCATCAGGACGCCGGCCAACTCGCCGTGTGCCCCGGCCAGGGTGGCCAGGCTGGTGGCGGACATGCCGGTCACCTCGGTGAGGAATTCCTGCAACCGGTACAGCAACTCCAGCGCGCCTTGCGACTGCTCGGCCGGCTGTTGCGGGTGGATGCCGGCGAACCCGGGCAGGAACGCCACCTCGTCGTTGACCTTGGGGTTGTACTTCATGGTGCACGACCCCAACGGATAGAAGTGGGTGTCGATGCTGAAGTTCAGCTGGCTCAGGGAGGTGAAATACTGCACCACCTCGGGCTCGGAGACCTCGGGCAGCGGCAGCGAATCCCGCAGATACGCGGCATCCAGTGGGGGCGCGGCCGGCACGTCCAGTTCCGGCGTGATGACGCCCACGCGGCCGGATACGCTGCGGTCCATGAGCATCCTGGTGGTGTCGCGGTTTCCGCCTTTGTTCAGCATGTTAGGGTTGTCTCCGGTTACAAGTGTACTGTGCTGGGGATGCGCAATCGCCACATCGCCCGGCCCCCGCTACGCGATTTCTGACAGCGCCGAGACCAGGGCGTCGATTTCGGCGCGGGTGTTCATCTCGGTTACGCAGAGCAGCATTCCGTTGTCGAACCGGTCGCTCACGTCCAGGCCGCCCAGGATGTTGCGCTCCATCAGCCGGCGGTTCACTTCGGCCGGCGGCTGCGGGCAGGACACTACGAACTCCTGGAAGAACGCGCCTGATTGGGGCAGGGAATATCCGTCCAGCTTGCCGATTTCAGCGGCGGCGTAGTGCGCCTTGTGGTAGCACAGTTCCGCCGCTTGGCGCAGCCCGTTCCGGCCCATGGCGGCCAGGTAGATCGACGAGGCCAGTGCGTACAGGGCCTCGTTGGTGCAGATGTTGGAGGTGGCGCGCTCCCGGCGGATGTGCTGCTCCCGGGTTTGCAGGGTCAGCACGTAGCCGGTGCGCCCCTCGGTGTCGGTGGTGCGCCCCACCAGGCGGCTGGGCATCTGGCGGATGTACTGCTGCTTGCAGCTGAACAGGCCCAGGTACGGGCCCCCGAAGGACGGCGGGATGCCCAGGGGTTGGCCCTCGCCCGTAACGATGTCCGCGCCGAACTCGCCGGGCGGCTTCAGCATCCCCATGGCCAGCGGGTCGGCGGACACCACCAGCAGCGCGCCGTCGGCGTGGGCCGCCTCGCCCAACGCTTGCAGGTCCTCCAGCGAACCGTAGAAGTTGGGGTACTGCGCCACGATGCCGGCGGTGGCCTCGGTGATCGCGCCGGTGACCTGGTCGGCCGGCGTGATGTCGATGGTGATGCCCTGGGCCTGGCAGTAGGTGGCGATTACCTGGCGGTAGGCCGGCGACACCGTGTCGGCGACGATAACCTGCTGGCGCCGGGTGACGCGGCAGGCCATCAGCACGGCCTCGGCCACGCTGGTGGCCCCGTCGTACATGCCGGCGTTGGCGACCTCCATGCCGTACAGGGCGCTGATCATGGTCTGGAACTCGAAGATTACCTGCAACGTGCCCTGGGACACTTCCGGCTGGTAAGGCGTGTAGGCGGTCAGGAACTCGCCCCGCGTCATGATCGCCTTGACGATGGACGGTATGAAGTGGTGGTACGAGCCGGCGCCCAGGAAGGACGGGCCGCTGGCCAGTGGCCGGTTCCGCGCCGCCAGCTCGTTCAGCTCGCGCTGGATCTCCAGCTCCGAAAGCGGCGCCGGCAATTCCAGCGTCGGGTTGCGGTAACCATCCGGAATGTCCGCAAACAACTCGTCGATGTTCCGCAAGCCGATGGCGGCCAGCAAATCGTCCTGCTCGGCAGGCGTGTTGGGAATGTAATGTGACTGAAAGTTGGTTACCATTCGGGATAGCTCCGCTGGTGGAGGTTTAGGGCGCATTGAGTATGTTTTGCATTTTAGCGACGAATTGCAAGGTCGCGATGCGGTTTTGCGCGATGTGAAATCTCTTTCACGCCAGCACGCGGTACCGGTAGCTGGATTCCAGCAAGTCCCCCTCCGCAAACCGGGTGAACCGCAGCGGCGTCAGGTCAACGTCCCGGGCGCGCCCCTCCACCACCAACTCGGCAACGGCCTTGCCGATGGCCGGGGACAACTTGAACCCATGCCCGCTGAACCCGATGCCGCAGTAGAGGCCGCCGACCCCGGGTACCGCGTCCAGCACCGGATGCCAGTCGGGCGTGGTGGTGAACAGTCCCGACCACCCGCCCCGGTAATACGCGTCGGCCATGCCGGGGATGCGCCGGGCCAGCTTGCCCCGGGCGATTGCCGCCTCCGACAACTCCAGGCCCTGGGGATAAACGTCCGGGTCGGATTGTTCGTTGTCGTCTCCGAACCCCATGGTGGTGAAGTTGGAGCCGTCGGGCCGGAAGGAGAAGGACTGGCTGATGTCGCCGACGGTGGGATGGTTGGGCACCCGCTCCAGGGGACGGGCCACGGTGGCGATCTGGTGCCGCACGGGAATCAGGGGCACGTCAACTCCCACGCCGGCGAGCACCTGTTTTGACCATGGGCCGGCGGCGACGATGACGGTGTCGGTAGCAATGCGGTCGCCGTCGGCGGTCACCACGGCCTGCACCCGGTCGCCCTGCGTTTCGATTCCGGCGGCGGGGGTGCGCATCAGGATGCGCGCGCCGGCCTCGCGGGCCCGGGCAGCGTAGGATACGGTGACCTGGTAGGGGTCGGCGTAACCCGAGTTCGGCTCCCAGGCGGCCCGCTCGTCGTCGTACAGCGTGACCATCGGCGCCACCTGCGCCAGGTCGTCCCGGGACACCACCGACGTCGGCACCCCCAGCTCCTGCTGCATGGCGACGTTGCGTTCCAGGCCGGCCTCATCCGCTTCGTTGACCACCACCAGGTAGCCGGTATTCACAAACCCCGAAGTGCCGCCCACCCTGGCGTCAAAGTCGGCGAAAACTTGCAGGCTCTGCCACGCCAGTTCGGTGGTCACGGCGTTGGAGTAGTGCATCCGGCAGATGGCCTGGGAGCGGCCCGTGCTGCCGGAGCCGAGCACGTCGCGTTCCAGCAGTACCGTGTTGGCAACGCCCAGCCTCGCCAGGTGATACTGGATCGCGCAGCCCATAACGCCGCCGCCGATGATCACGGCGTCGGCGGTTGACGGGACGGACGGTGCGGGATTACTCGGCATCTCCTTTCCAGGAAAGGATGCGCTTGACGTTGATTACGATGGCAACGAGTTTCTGATCGCCCTGCGTCAATTCGTTGGCGTCCTCCTCCCCACGCTCGTCCCCTTCGTAGCGGGAGAAGATGCTGCGCACCGCCTCCTTGATGTTGTCGGTGGTCACGGTGGCGTCGCCCTCCAGGATGACGTACTGGTAAGGCCACTCGTCGGTGGCTATGGAAAGCGAGACCTTGGGGTTGCGGCGGATGTTCCGGGTCTTGACGGCGGACTCGCCGGATACGACGGTTATGGTGCCGGTCTCGGGTTCGCTGCCGGCTTGCCATTGGTACCAGACCGGAGAGATGTGGGGGCCGCCATTTCGCCGGATGGAAGCGAAATGGGCCACGTGGGCGCCGGCAAGATAGTCGTCAACTTCCTGGGGAGTTAGCCGCGGCATTGTAACCTCTAGCCATCGGAGAACAGTGGACGCTGTGGTCCGAGAGTTGTAGATTATTGGAAATATCATACCATAGCGCGGAGACGTGATATGAACATCGGCTTTTCCCTTTCCAACAACCAGGGCCTTGCCAACGTGCAGGACGTGGTCAGCGTCGCCGCCCGCGCCGAGGAACTGGGCTACGATTCCGTCTGGGCCAGCGACCACGTTTTCAACGTCAGCTACGTGTACGAGCGCCTCGGCAACCGCCCCTACTACGACCCCATGACCATTCTGACCTACGCCGCCGCCCAGACTAGCCGCGTCATCCTGGGCACCAGCGTGCTGGTGCTGCCGTATCACAACCCCATGCGCCTGGCCAAGCAGGCCGCCACCCTGGACCAGCTATCCGGCGGCCGCGTCGCGCTGGGCGTGGGCGTCGGCGTGATTGACACGGAAATCGAGGCCATGGGCGTGCCCTTCTCCGAGCGCGGCCCGTACACCGACGAGTCCATCGAGATCATGAAGACCCTGTGGTGCGACGACAACCCCCGGTACGACGGGCGCTTCTTCCAGTTCGCGGACATGGCGTTCTCACCGCGCCCGGTGCGTCCCGAGGGCATCCCGCTGATCATCGGCGGCACCAGCCGCGCCGCCATCCGACGGGCCGCCCGCCACGGCGACGGCTGGCATCCCACCGCCATGCCGCCGGAGGACCTCGCCCAGGGCATCCGCTACCTCCACGAACGGGCGGAGCGCGCCGACCGCGACCCTGCCACCATTCCCGTGTCGGTCAGCGTCCCCTTGCAGGGCGGCCGGCCCGGCCGGTTCACGCTGGGTACCGACCCTGCGGAGATGCGCGCCAACGCCCAGGCCTACCGCGACATCGGCGTCTCACGCATCGTGGTGTCCCCCTACTCCGGCGACCCGGCAGAGGTGTTCCCCGCCATGGAAACCGTCGCATCCGAAGTCATGCCGGCCGTAGCGTGAACCCTCGTATTGGAGATTTGATCTTGACCACCAGCAGCCCCACCATCGCCCCCTACGGTTCCTGGCGCTCGCCCATCACTGCCGACGCCATCGTCGCGGAGTCCATCAGCATCGGGCAGGTTGCCATCGACGGCGACGCCATCCTGTGGACCGAGGGCCGGCCCTCGGAGGGCGGCCGCAACGTCATCATGCGTACGACGCCGGACGGCGCGGTCTCCGAAGTGAACCCGGCGCCGTTCAACGCAAGGACGCGGGTGCATGAGTACGGCGGCGGCGCGTGGATTGCCCACGCCGGCACGGTGTGGTTCTCCAACTTCGACGACCAGCGCATCTACCGTCAGGAGCCGGACGGCGAACCGCAGCCCATCACGCCGGACACGCCCCTCCGCTACGCCGACGCCACCCTCGACCACCGGCGCAGCCGCCTCATCTGCGTCCGCGAGGACCACTCGGACCCCGACAACATCGTCAACACCATCGCGGCGGTTCCGGCGGATGGGCCGGGCGAGCAGGCGGTGCTGTTCGATGGTTGGGATTTCGTGTCGTCGCCACGCCTTAGCCCCGATGGCGCGACGCTGGCGTGGCTGTCGTGGAATCACCCTAACATGCCCTGGGACGGAACCCACCTGTGGACGGCCCCGGTGTTGGACGACGGCACGCTGGGCGACGCCACGCTGGTCGCCGGCGGCGAGCGCGTCTCGGTGTTTCAACCGGAATGGTCGCCCGACGGCGTGCTGCACTACGTGTCCGAGGAATCGGGCTGGTGGAACCTCTACCGCCTGGGCGACAGCGGGCCGGAAACTCTGTACCGCGACGATGCCGAGTACGCCCGCCCGCAGTGGGTGTTTGCCAGCCGCACCTACGGGTTCGCCGGGGACGGCGACATCGTGTGCGCGGTGAACCGCCGCGGCGCGTGGTCGCTGAACCGCCTGAATCCCAACCGTGGCGTCATGCAGCCGTTGAGCGTCCCGGCCGGCGAGATGGGCCGCGGCGATCTGGCCGTGTCCGGCATCACGGCGGTGGTCGTGGCCGGCGACGCCGAGCGGCCCATGTCCCTGATGCGGGTGAACCTGAATACCGGGTATTGGGAAACGCTGAAAGCCGCGTCAGCAACGCAAGTGGACGCCGGCTACGTCTCGCCGGCCCAGACCATCGAGTTTCCGTCCAACGAGGGCCGGCCGGCTTACGCCCTCTACTACGCGCCCAGGAATCCCGAGTACCAGGCGCCGGAGGGCGAGTTGCCGCCGCTGCTCGCTTTGAGCCACGGCGGGCCGACCGGCGCTGCGTCGGGCGCGCTGGACATGGCGGTGCAGTTCTGGACCAGCCGGGGCTTTGCCGTGGTGGACGTGAACTACGGCGGCAGCGTGGGCTATGGCCGCGCCTACCGGCAGCTGCTCAACGGCAACTGGGGCATCGTGGACGTGGACGACTGCGCCAACGCCGCCCTCCACCTGGTGCACCAGGGACTGGCCGACGGCGACCGCCTGGCGATCCGTGGCGGTAGCGCCGGCGGCTACACCACGCTGGCGGCATTGACGTTCCGCAACGTCTTCGCGGCCGGCGCCAGCTACTACGGCGTGTCCGACCTCACCGCGCTGGCGGCGGACACGCACAAGTTCGAGTCGCGTTACCTGGACCGGCTGGTCGCGCCGTATCCGGAGGGCAAGGACACCTACGAGCGCCGGTCCCCCATCAACCACACCGACGGGCTGTCGTGCCCCATCATCCTGCTGCAAGGGTTAGAGGACCGCATCGTACCGCCCAACCAGGCCGAGATGATGTTCGACGCGGTTCGCGGCAAGGGCATACCGTGCGCCTACCTGCCCTTTGAGGGCGAACAGCACGGGTTCCGCCGCGCCGAAAACATCAAGCGCGCGCTGGAGGCCGAGCTATACTTCTACTCCCAGGTATTCGGCTTCGACCTGGCCGACCCGGTGGACCCGGTGCCGATCGAGAATTTGTGAGGTGCGTGGTTCGACAAGTTCATCATGAGCGGAACGATTAGTAAGCCGCCTGCAGCACCTCAATAATCGGGCCGGCGTCAACCACGGGCTTGGGGTTGGTGCTCAGGCTCCGGTCCTGCAGCGTCGCGGTGGCGATGTACTCCAAGCCGTCCTCCGGCACTCCCACCTCGCGCAGCGTCCGGGGCAGCTCCAGGTCCCGGCATAGCTCGTCCACCGCGTCGGCGGCGGCCAGCCCGGCCTCCTCGTCGGTCATCGTCGAGTTGGCGACGCCGATGGCCTCGGCGATCATGCGCTGGCGGTCGGCGCAGGCGTCCAGGTTGTAGCGCATGGTGTGGGGCAGCAGGATGGCGTTGGCCTCGCCATGTGGCACGTCGTACAGCCCGCCCACGTGGTGGCACGTTGCGGTGTTCAACCCCAGCCCGCCGAAAGACGCCAGCGACGCCATGGCGCAGGCGGTCTTGGTGGTCAGCAACGTGTCGATGTCGCCGTCCTTGCAGCGGGGCAGGTTCTCGAATAGCAGCCGGATGGCGTGCAGCGCCATGCCGTCGCCGATGGGATTGCGCCCGGTGGAATAGACCGTCTCGATGGCGATGCGCAGCTGACCGATGGCAGTGGACACCAGGATTCGCAGCGGCGTGGTGGCCAATGCCTGCCCGTCCACGATGATCGTGCGGGGAGTTACGCCGTCGCCGGCGATGCTCAGCTTGCGTCCCTGCTCGTGGTCGGTGATGCCGCCACCGCCGCGGCTGAACTCGGCGCAACCCATGGTGGTGGGCACGCCGATGATGGGCAGCTTGGGCGAAGGCGTCGGCGGCACGATGATCTTGTCCGGCGGCTCGAAGAAAATGGCATAGTCGCGGATGTCGCCGCCCTCGGCCAGCAGGGTCGCCATGGCCTTGGTGGTGTCGTGGGTGCTGCCGCCGCCCACGCTGATGAAAACGTCGGGCTGCGTCTCCTGCGCCATGGCGACGCCGGCCTCAACCGTATCGACAGGCGAGTGGGGCGCGACGCCCGAGTAAGTGCCAACGTACCGCGAACCCAGCGCCTCCTGCACGCGCGGCACCACGTCGCACGCCCTGAGAATCGTCGGCCCGCAGGTAATCATCGCGCGGCTGCCGCCCAGTCCGTCCACCACGGCCGGCAAGTCGTTGATGGCAGCCTCGGCGCAAACGATGTCCTGGTGCAGCGGGTCATATCGGTATTGCAAAGTGCTGGCGGGCATAATGAATTTCTCCTGGTGAAGTTACAAGTGGAGGCAAATAATCATTCGCCCCAACACCGGATTGGAATGGTCTTCTACTGCCCCAGCCCCCGCTGCATCCCCCGCAGGTAGCCGGCCTGGCCGCCGTGCTGGTTGACCTCCCAGATGAGCAGGCGGAACATATCCGCCACCGCCATGCTTTCGCCCCTCCGGTTGGTCATCTGCGTGTTGACCAGCGATTCGTCGTCGTGCTGGCTGAGGAACTCCAGCAGGTTGTTGCGGGCCGCGTCGGCGTACTCCATGAGCAGGGCCTTGTCGGGACACTTCCAGCTGGTCAGGTCTTCGACGGTGTAACCGAAACCGACGTTCATCGGCTCCGGCGCGAATCCCAGGCGCCCGGCCCACTCCCGCTCGTACAGCTGCGTGTCCTGCTTGGCCAGCGACTGCACCCACATGTCCAGCGCGCGCCCGTAGTGCCAGACGATGAACCCGATGGAATGGCACTGCTCGTTGGGAGTGAACTCGATCTCGTCCTGGGTCAGCCCGTCCACGTAGCGGACCAGCCACTCCCAGTTGTTGTCGAAAGATTCCTTGATGAATTGCTGCAGCGCCATGGTTGCCTCCATACCCTGGATTCCCTCGCCGGCGGGAATGACGAAAACTGTCAGGTCGTCCACACGGGCGGACGTTTTTCCAGGAAAGCGGTGATGCCCTCATGCGCGTCGTCTTCCAGCAGGTTGTCCACCATCACCTTGCCTGCAAACTGGTACGCCGACGGACGGTCCATTTCAATTTGCTGGTAGAACGCCGCCTTGCCCAACGCCAACGTCTGCGCGCTGGCCGATGCGATCTGCCTGGCGAGGTCCATCACCTGCTCTTCCAGCTCTTCCGCCGGTGCGATGCGGCTGATCAGTCCGAACTCCAACGCTTCCCGCGCCGATATGGGCCGCCCCGTCAGCAGCATTTCCATGGCCTTCTTGGGCATCACGGAGCGCGCCACGGCAACGCCCGGCGTGGTGCAGAACAGGCCGATCTGCACGCCCGGCGTGGCAAACGCGGCGGTGTCCGCTGCGACGGCTATGTCGCAGGTGGCAACCAACTGGCACCCGGCGGCGGTCGCCAGACCCTGCACCTGCGCGATCACCGGCTTGGGCAGCAGGCGGATACCCTCCATGACGCGAGTGCAGGCGTCAAAGACGGCGGTGTAGTCCTCGGCGTCCCCGTTCACCAACTCGTTAAGGTCGTGCCCCG
The DNA here is from genome assembly GCA_022825745.1 of Dehalococcoidia bacterium. Lineage (GTDB taxonomy): Bacteria > Chloroflexota > Dehalococcoidia > Lucifugimonadales > UBA3495 > Bin87. The sequence goes on from JAJDWF010000113.1 coordinate 82,976, forward strand.
AGCTGAACACCGGCCCCTCAGAGCGTATCACCACCACGCGGGCTTCGGGATCCTTCGCAATCCAATCCAGCCATTCTTCCAACGCCGCCAGCGTGCGCGATGACAACACGTTGCGCTTCCTCGGGTTGGTCAGCGTCAGCACAGCGATGCCGTCAAGGGTGCGGTCGTAAGATAGGGTTTCGGAGTGAAGTTCTTTAACCATATTCACCTCCGGATTTAGCAATTTCCAGCATCCGATCAACAAAATGCTGCACATCCTGGCGGTAATCGTTAAACTGCGCTTCAGTGAGGAAGCCTTTGTCGAAATTGGGATGTAGCCGATGTCGGGCGGCCCAAAACCCGCCAGTCAGTACACTATCTTCATATTGGTCTGCGAGACGGTCAACCACATCGCTTTTGTGGCTATACTTCCCGTGATCCCACCCTCGCTGCATGGCGACAGCGTTGACCGAGTGGATTGCGGCGCCCCACAACATTTCGGAAGCGAGCAAGTTTTCACCGCTGGCTAGCATTTGCTCAGCGGCCTGCAAACAGGATGCCACCATTCGGATGTGGTCGTTGGGGGTCATGCAGATTGGTCATGCTGTGCGGCCTGATCCATCAGCTGAGTTACGAACCGTAGTATGATTGGTCGTGCCATCCTGATTTCACCACGCTCCAAAAAATCGTCCCGGATATTGTCCCAAAGGGTATCGGCGACGGCCCAACTCGCGGACAGGTGTAAATCTGAGACCTCTTTGTTCAGGGTGCGTACCGCCGACTCCAAGTCGTCTTTGGTCTGGTGAGGCCAACCTCTGGATTTGGCGACTGCGGTTGCGGCCAGTTCGCTGGCCTTCCACATATTTGCGGAGCTGCCTTTTAGGTCACCAGCTACGTAGTCGGCAGCAGCAGCATCCAGATACTGGTAAGGCGTCTTAGGCGCCGGCTTGCGACTAGACGCTTTTTGAGTACGCGGTTTTGCGGTCATCATTGGCTTGCTTCCCTTTCCACTAGCGCAGGTTAGGCGTGTCGGGCAACCTCGCTATTGCCTCACACTGTATTCACCAACTCTACGAAACTATCTTGTAGCCGTTGGCGCCGCGTTTCATAGCTGTCCAACACGCTACCCGCGCGGCAACCCCAACCCCCGGCTGGCGATGATGTTGCGCTGCACTTCGCTGGTGCCCGCCGCGATGGTGTGCGAGAACGCCCGCAGCCAGTGCTCCTGCATGTCGGCTTCCATGGGCGTCCACTTGGCGTCGCGCAGGCCGCCGTACATGCCCATGACCTCCAGGCACGACGCGGTGGTGCGCTGCACGGTCTCGCTGCCGAACACCTTGGACATGGACGCTTCCTTGTTGGGCACCAGGCCCTCGCCCTGCATCCACGCCACGTTGTAGGCGATCAGCCGCGCCACCTCGCACTCGATGTAGCGGTCGGCCAGCGCGTTGCGCACCCACGGCTCCTGGCTCAGCGGCTTGCCGTTGCGCGAGATGCCGTCGGCCCACTTTCGAGTGTCGTCCAGGTGCCGGAACGCCGCCGCCGAGTAGTCGATACCGGAACGCTCGAAGTCCAGCAGCGTCACCGCAACGTACCAGCCGCGGTTCTCCTCGCCCACGATGTTGCGGGCCGGCACGCGTACGTTGTCAAAGATAATCTGGTTGAACTCGTGCCGGTTGCCCATGTTGATGATGGGGCGCACCTCGATGCCCGGCGTCTTCATGTCCACCAGGAAGAAGCTGATGCCCCGGTGCTTGGGCGCGTCGGTGTCGGTGCGGGTGAGCAGCATGATCCAGTCGCCCCGGTGTCCCATGGACGTCCAGATCTTGCTGCCGTTGATGACGAACTCGTCGCCGTCGCGGATGGCCCGGGTGCTCAGCGACGCCAGGTCGGAGCCGGATTCGGGCTCGCTGTACCCCTGGCACCACTGTACCTCGCCTTTGGCCACCGGCGGCAGGTGCTCGGCCTTCTGCTCGTCGGTGCCGTGGATCATCAGGGTCGCGCCCATCATGCGCACGCCAAAGTTGTCCCGGCCCGGCGCGCGGTGGTAGGTCATGGCCTCGTTGAAGATGGCCGTGCGTACCGGCGATGCCTTCTGCCCGCCGTACTCCTCCGGCCAGTGCATGGTCAGCCAGCCCCGGTCGGCCAGCTTGCGCCGCATGTCCAGCGTGCGATTCCAGTTTTCCTCGCCTTCACCTCGTTCCCCCAGTTCCCACTGCGGCACGTATTCTTCGGAGATGAACTGCTGGAGGTCGCTCTGGAAAGTGGCGTCCTCGGTACTGAACTGGAACTCCATGATAGTAATCTCCTGGTGGTTTGGAGGGGTTGCCCTGGGTTGTTGGCGAAATCGGGATTAGTATCTGGTTATGACGCCGCAGGCCGCACGCCCGCCGGCGCCGGCGTCTTCGCCATAGGTGTCCGGCTTTTCGTGGATGATAATGGCCGAACCATCGGCGTCGAAGAGGGAATGGTCCATGTCGGCGTCGAGGGTAACCGCAGCGGTGAGGTAATCGGCGCGCGCTGCGCCGTCGGCGTCGGCGTAAATGTTTGGCAAGTCGCCGGCGTGTACGCCAGCTGGGTTATTGTAGCCATGGCCAACGTCACCCGGATTGAAGTGGTCCCCGGCCGCGGCAAAATCGGGCGAGCAAGTTCCCACGGTGTGAATGTGGAAGCCGTGCCCGCCGGGAGCCAGCCCGTCCACTTCCGCCGCTACCAGCACGCCGTGATGCGTTTGCGTCAGTGTGACTAGGCCCATGCTCGAACCGTCCGGGCCGACCATTGCGGCGATGGCTTGCGCGCCAACATCCTGTGGCTGGGTTGAAGCCTGTCCGCAGGCCAGCGCAGCAAGCATGGCGGCGACAATAACGACGACCATGATGAGAGTTCGCAACATATCGTTTCAACGTCTCCGGGGAAACTGAACGGGCCAATCTTACCACGCTGCTGCGTTACATTTGGCTGTAGCCGCTGCCCGGGCCGCGCGTGTCGTCCACGCCCCAGCCGCGACCTTCGTCGATCCAGCCGAACTCCAGCAGGATTTGCTGGCTGTAACAGACGCGGCCGGTTACCTTGTCCACGGGTTCCGAGGCCAGCAGCAGCGTCGCCTGCGCCAGTAGCTCCGGCGGCTCGCCGCTCGGGTCGTCCATACCCTCGACCAGGTGATGGAACACGGTACCCGGCGTCGGCACCACCAACGAGGGCGCTACCGCCGTTACGGAGATGCCGTATTCGTACACCTCCTGGGCCAGCCCCTGGGAGAACCGCTCCAGCGCAGCCTTCTCCGCGCCGTAGCAGGTGCCGTTGTTGGCCGGCGTGGTGTACGGCCCGCGGCCCGGTCCCACGGCGGAGCCGGAGGAGATGTTGACGATGCTGCCCGACTTACGCTCAATCATGTCCGTCAGCGCCAGCTGGCTCAGGATGAACGGAGCGTGGAAATTCACCGCCCACGAGCGCATCCACCGGTTGACGGGAAAGTCCTTGATGGGCAGGTAGTAGGTGAGCGCCGCGTTGTTCACCAGCACGTCCACCGGGCCGTAGATGCGTCGCGCCTCCGACACCAGCATCTCGCAGTCCTCTGGCAGCGAAATGTTGGCGGCCACAGGCGTCGCCTCGCCGCCGGCCTCCTTGATGTCGGCGATGGTCTTGGCCAGCGAGCCTTCCAGCGGATGGTCGCCCTCGTTGACGGTGCGTGCGGCGCAAATGACGCGAGCGCCCTCAGCGGCAAACAGGCGGCTGATTTCAGCGCCGATACCACGGCTGGCGCCGGTGACAATGGCGGTTTTTCCTTCAAGTCGGGGCATATTGGGTGTTCCTTATTGGCTTTCGTTATGCGTTCCATTTTGCGAGGGAGGTGGTTCGGTGAAGGGTTGGCCATCGCGTTCCGCGGCTTCGCGTCGTTCCAGCCAGGCTTCCCAGAGCCGGTCCCGTTCCTGAATAGCTTCGGCTCGGCCTTCCTCTCGGGCTTCTTCGCGCCAAAGACGCTTGCGAAATTCTGCCAGTACCATTCTTGTTCCCTCCACGATTCCGAATGCGAGCGGGAATGCAATGCCGACGCTTACTGCGGCAGCGATGATTGAGATTATAGCAATTTCGGGCCAAGTTAGCGGCGGGCTCTCGGCGGTTACGATTCGGGCGTAACTGAGTAGGCCGGTCAGCAAGGCCCAGATAATGTAAAACGCCGACAGGAACCAGCCGATGTGCCGGGCTATGATGTCAAAAGCGTTCCTGCGGTCGTTACCGCTCTTGTCTCGCTGGGCTGCCACGCTACCCGTCCAGCAAGTCGGACAGCAACGCTTCGTTCATCGTAAAACTTTCAGACTCAGCGGGAAAATCCCCGGCGCGCACGTCGTCCGCGTACTGGCGAAATGCGGCGGCTATGTCGTCGGCCAGCGTGGCATAGCGCCGGGCATGCTTGGGCAGGAAGTCGGAGAACAGCCCCAGCATATCGTGAAACACCTGCACCTGCCCGTCGCAATCGGGACCGGCCCCGATGCCGATGGTGGGTATGCTGAGCCGCTCGGTAATCACCCTGGCCAACGGGCTGGGCACGCATTCCAGCACCACCGAGTACGCACCGGCGTCCTGCAAGGCTACCGCGTCATCCAGCAGACGCCGGGCCGTCGCGCGAGTGCGACCCTGCACCCGGTAGCCGCCCAACGCGTTCACCGACTGCGGCGTCAGGCCGATGTGTCCCATGACCGGCGCGCCGGCATCCACGATGCGCCGCACGGTGTCGGCGATGGCGACGCCGCCCTCCATCTTGACGGTGTGCGCGCCGCCCTCCTGCATCAGCCGGCCGGCGTTGCGCATCGCCTCGTTGGCGTCAACCTGGTACGCCATGAATGGCAGGTCGGCCACGATCAGCGCATCGGACGCGCCCCGGCTCACCATCCGCGTGTGGCGCACCATATCGTCCATGGTGACGGGTATGGTGGAATCGTACCCCAGCACCACCATGCCCAGGCTGTCCCCCACCAGGACGATGGGAATGCCGGCGGCGTCGGCGATGCGAGCGGCGGTATAGTCGTAAGCGGTGACCATGGGAATCTTCTCCCCGTCCCGCTTCATCTGGGCCAGCTTACGGATGGTAGTCGCCATAGTGAGCCGATTGTATCAGCCCGGCCCCCGCGCTGTCCGCCTCAATCGCGCCAACTCCCCCTCCCCAACCCCCTTCGCCCGCGCCAAGGGCACCGACGCAGCCGTCAACTCCCGGTACAGCGCCAACAGATGCGGCGCGTGCTCGGACAGCAGCGACAGGTGCGCCGCGATGGTGTCGGCGTCCCCGCGCACTGCCGGGCCGGTTACGGCGTTGACGGGTCCGGCGGCGGCGATGGCCTCGATAGTGGCGCGAGACAACGGCGCCACGGCCCGAACGCCGTCCTCCTCGGTGAAACCCATGCGGGCCCACAGGCCGATGGCCGCGTCCAGCAGCGTGCCTACGTACCCGCAGGCCAGCACCGCGCTGGCGTGGTACAGCGGACGCAGTTCGTCGGGGATGGTTATGGCCCGCCCGTCCAGTCGCTCGGCCAGCGACGGCAGGTAATCGGCCAGCCATCCGGTAGCCGACACCGCGAAAGTTACGCCCGACAGCCGCCGCGCCGCCTCCGTGGAGTCGCCCAGGCCGGCGAAAGTCTGGAACGGGTGCATCGCACCAACGGCTGCGCCGGCGCCGGACGCCGCGTCCAGCAGCTCAATGGACGCCGCGCCGCAACAATGCACGACGCCCTGGCCGGCGCGCCAATTCACCGACAAAGCTACATCCGCGATTGCCCCGTCCGGCGTGGTGATGAACACCAGGTCGCAAGCATCCGCCACGTCCTGCGCCGTCTCCATAGCTGCACTGCCATCAATCCGCTCCGCCAGCCATTCCGCGCTGGCCCGGCTGCGGCTGGACACGGCAACCACTTCGCAGCCCACGCCGTCCAGCGCCAGCGCCAACCCACGCCCCAGCGTTCCCGCGCCCACGAACCCGATGCGCACGTTGTCACCCGATGCCATGATTCAACTCTCCAACCGCTGGAATCCCAGCCAACCCGGCAGCCGACCGCACCGCATCGATCACCGCCAGCGCGACCACGTGCGTTGCCGCCGCCACGATGGCGGTCATGTTGACGGGCGATGGGTTATGCCCCGTCGCCACGCAGAACAGCGTGTCCCCGTCGCCCATGGTGTGGCACGGGCGGATGGTCAGCGCGAGCCCGTCGTGCGCCGACGACGCCACGAAGTTCGCCTGCGCCTTGTCCAGCCCGGCGTCCGTGGCGACGATGCCGATGGTGGTGTTGGTCATCGTCACATCACTCGGCGGATACTCGCCGGAGAGAATGATCTCCAAGGGATCGGCCATCGTCCCGTCGTCGCGCCGCGGCCCGGCGATCAACCCGCCATCCCGGTGGTCGTGGATGCCGCCCCAGGCGTTGACGGCAACAGCCGCGCCCACCGAAACGCCGCTGGGCAGCGTGCAGTACGCCGACCCGATACCACCCTTGACCACGCCGGCCGGCCCCAACCCCTTGGCCACCGTCGCCCCGGTTCCCGCGCCCACCGAGCCGGATGCCAGCGGCGCGTCGCTCGCGGCATCGGCTGCGGCATATCCCGCCGTAGCGTCGGGCCGCACGTCGGCCCGGCCCACGCCCAGGTCGTAGAGGATGGCCGCGGGAACGATGGGCACGCATCCGTGCGGCGTTTCAAACCCGATGCCCCGTTCCTCCAGCCACCGCTGCACGCCGTCGGCCGCCGCCAGCCCGAACGCGCTCCCGCCGCTCAGCAGGATGGCGTGGACCCGGTCCACCCGTCGCATCGGGTCCAGCAGGTCGGTTTCCCGCGTCCCCGGCGACCCGCCGCGCACCGCCACGCCTCCAACGGCGCTTTCCCCGCACAGCATGACCGTGCATCCCGTGGCGGCGTCGGCATCCGTCCAATGGCCGGCAGCGATGCCGGGAACGGCGGTGATGGTTCCGGCGGTCACCATGATGGCCGCTTACTCACTGGCCTCAACCGACGCCAGCAACTCCTCCGCCCGTTCCAGCAGTATGCGCTGCCGTTCGGCGCTGATTCCCTGGTTTTCCAGGTACATGCGCAGGGCCGTCAGCGGTTGCAGGTCGGTGGGTTCCGCGTCCAGGCGTCGCCGCGTTTCGTCGGTCAGGTCGCGGGCGATGCTGGCGACGTAGTGAGCCGGCGAGAGCGCGGCCCGCAGGTCAACGTCCCGCACCCGTCCCGACTGCTCACCCGACAGGCGCAGGCGGAGGCGCACGATTGCGCCGGCCACCGGCCGCCGCTCGATGGCCCGCACCACGAACTCCGTCGGGTTGCCCTCGTTCTCCGGCACGTTGGCGTCCACGGTTACGAACGGACGCGCCGCGATGCGCTCGAAGCGAAAGTCCGTCAGACGCCTGCCCTGCGGCGCGGCCGGGTCGATGTCTATGATGCAAAAGCCCTTCTCGTCGGCCTCCTCGGAGAAGTCCACTCCCTGCAGGCTGCCCGAATACGCCACCGCCGGCCCGCCCCCGGCCGACCCGTCCGGTGCCGGCGGACGCAATACCTGGTGCTTGTGGATGTGCCCCAGCGCCACGTACTCCAGCTGCGGCTGCTGCACCGCGCTCACGTTCAGCACGTGGTCGTTGCCCAGCATCATGGAACGCTCGCTGCCCACCGTCGCCCCGTTGACCGTCACGTGGCCGGCCATGATCGCCGGAATGTCCGGGTCCAGCGCTTGGGCGCGCCCCGCGATGGCCGCGGTCATGCGCCGCTCGATCTCCTGCCGGATCTGCTCGATGCCCAGGCCCCGCGACTCGTCCCGCGCCAGCATCGCGCCCCGCGACGGCCAGGGCACCGACAGGATTTGCAGCGGCCCCGCCGGCGTCGGCACGGTCTGATTGTTCAACGTCGCCCCAACGTGCACGTTGGGAACGTCCAGCGTCGAGAATATCTCCACGGCGTGGGCCCGGCCCGACGCCGCCGGCAGGTCGTGGTTGCCCACCAGCAGGAACGTCGGGATGCCGGCGGCGGACAACCGACGCAGCCGCCGGGCAAACTCCCGCTGGTGCGTCTGCGACGGGTCGCGTCCCTTGTAGGCGTCCCCGGCCAGCAGCACCAGGTCCACCGAGTTGGCCAGGGCGTATTCCGCCAACTCGTCCAGCGCCTCCAGGAAATCCGTGAGGCGCGTGGACAGCCCCGTGCTCGGGTCGGTGCGCCCGTAGTTTTCGACGCCGATGTGCAGGTCTGAAAAATGCAGGATTCGCATGACGGGCCTAACTATACACAGCCCGACGCCCCGGCGCGAACCGCTACGGCAGCGCCCCCGTTTTTTGTAGCAGCGCCTGCGTGCCGGCCAGGTCGCTCAGGTCCGCCAGCGTGATCTCCGGCTGCTCGATCTCGGCCAGCGGGGTCAGCAATACCGACGGCCTCACTCCCTCAACCATGGGGTACTCGAAAGTCTGGCCGGCGAAGTACTGCTGTCCCACCGAACTCAGCAGGAACCTGATGAACGCCTCCGCGTTCTCCGGGTTGTCGGCGGTCTCAAGGATGCCGGCCCCGGACACCAGGACGATTGACCCCGGCCCGGCGCCCCGCAGGTGCGCGTTCCGCGCGGCGAAGTCTTCACCTTCCTCCGCGATAAAGCGGTACAGGTAGTAGTGGTTCACCAGTCCCACGTCAATCTCGCCGGCCGCCGCCGCCGCTACCTGTGGCGTGTTCTTGGGGTAAATCTTGACGTCGTTGGCAATCATCGCCCGCAGCCATTCCTCGGTGCGGTCTTCACCCCATCCCGCCCGCAGCGCGGTGACCATGGCCTGGAACGATCCGTTGGTCGGCGCCCAGCCCACGCGGCCCTTCCACTCTGGCTCGGTGAATCCCCACAGGTCGTCCGGCAAATCCGCTTCAGTGAGCTTGTCTGTGCCATAGACCACGACCCGCGCCCGGCCGGTAATGCCCACCCAACGGCCTTCCGTGGAACGCGCCCATTCCGGCGTCATCCCGATGACGTCGGCAGGAAGTTCCGTCATCATTTCCGACACCGCCGCCAGGCCGCCGGGGTCCTGTGCGTAAAACACGTCCGCCGGAGAGTTTCCGCCTTCTTCCAGCAGCGTCGCCGCCAACGCCCCGGTGCCGGCGTACTTCACCTTCACGTCAATGCCCGTCGTCCCTTTGAATTGCTGGATGATCGGATCAACCAGGGACTCGCTGCGTCCCGAATATATGATGAGTTCGCCGGGATCGTCGGCCGGCGGAGATTCTTTCACGATGCGCGTCACCTCAACCTGCACCTCTCGGGTTACCTCCGGACCCGGTTGCTCGACAATGCGCGTAACCTCCACCGTGACCGGTTCGGCCGGCGCTGCGCCGCCGCAGGCAATCACCGCAAGGGCCAGCAGGGCGACCCCCGATACCAGGAACCGGGCTCTGGCGGAGTGGAGCATTTTCAAACGGTTTGTCATCGTTTTCCTACCTCATCATGTTGGTCGATGTCCGATTTGTCCGGCCAGCGGTCGGTGCTGTCTTGGCGCACTGTACGCTTTCGTCAGTGGCGCAATACCGCTGTTGTCGCTGCCATTGCCGCAAGATATTAGTATGCACGAATAATTAAGTCAATACCGTAATTACGCCAATTTACGTGGCAAAAAACAACGGGCTTTGGGCAGATTTACGGGCGCATTGGCGCAAGCGCCGCCCCTCGCCGCTATAAAAACCGCGGCAACCCTGATAGACTAGGTTGCCGGCGGCCACCTTGCCGACTCCATACGCCGGAGCAGATTAGCCAATCATGACTACCCCGCGAGAGTTGTACGACCTGCAGGTAATCGACCACCGGATTGACGGCATCGACACCGAACGCAAACGGGTGGAGCAGCGTCTGGCCGCCGGCGTCAATCGCCCCGACCTCACCGACGAAGCCGAACGCCACTCGTCCCAGGCGCTCACCATCGCCGACAATGTTCACAGCCGCCGGGAAGAGGTTGACCGGTTGCAGGAACGCCTGACCGGATTGGAGTCCCGGCTCTACAGCGGCAATACCTCCCGCCGCGACCTTTCTGCCGTCCAGCGCGAAGTCGATTCCACCCGGTACCAGATCAGCCAACTGGACGACACGATCCTGGAGCAGGAGGAAGCGCAGCGCACCCACGAGGAGGCCGCCCGGAACGCCCGCACCCAGATGCAGGACGCCGAAGACCAGTGGCAGGGAGCCGAGACGGAACTCAATGGTCGCCTTTCCGAACTGGCCCGGGAACGGGAAACCGCCGAGAGCGAACGCCAGTCGTTGGCGGCCACCCTGCCCGGCGCCGACCTGCAACGCTACGAACGGCTGCGCCGGAACAAGGCCGGCACCGCCATCGCCCGGGTGGACAACGGCCGCGTGTGTCTCTCCTGCCGCATGACCCTGACCACCAACGTGATGCGGCAACTGCGCGACAAGTCCCGGCAGGTCCCCTGTAGCGCGTGCGGACGAATCCTCTACCAACCGTGAACGCTGATATCTCATCCTGGGAGAATACAAAAACCATGTACTCAAAAGTAATCGTTCCGTTGGACGGTTCCGAACTTTCCGATCAGGCCCTCCCCTACGCCCAACTGATCGCCCGCTCGCTGGACGTGCCGATTGAGCTGGTCCAGGCTTACGACATCCTGCCGCCTGGCCTACTCGGCGCGCGCAACAACCAGGGCGTCATCAGCACCCTGGAAGAGGGCGCTCGCGCGCAGGCGTTGGTCGCCATGGAGTCCCAGCGCCGGCGGCTGGAAGGCGAAGGGCATAGCGTGAGCGTGGTCGCCCAACGCGGGGCCGCCGCCGATGTCATCGTTGCCGTCGCCGGCGGCGACCCCACCGCGCTGGTCGTCATGTCCACCCATGGCCGCAGCGGTATTTCCCGCTGGGTCATGGGCAGCGTCACCGACAAGGTCCTGCACACCACCGCCAACCCCATGCTCATCGTGCGCGCCAACGTGCTCGGTCCGCCCTCGCCGGAAACGTCGCTGCGAACCGTCGTGGCCCCGCTGGACGGCTCCCCCCTGTCTGAGCTGTCCATTCCCCACGCCATCAGCGTCGCCGGCGCCCTGTCGGCCGGCATCACCGTGTTGCGGATCACGCCCACGGAGGACCATTACCGGCGCCAGCTGAACCTGACGGCTCCGGAAATGGGCGCGATTCCCGACTTTGAGCTGTCCAATCCCGACGAGCTGACCGCCGAGGATGTGCAGGAAACGTCGAACTACCTGGATGACGTCAGAAATCGTATGCGCATCGACCACGCCCACGGCGTCGCCACCGAACACCGCACCAACGACAACATCGCCCAGGCCATCATCGACCGCGCCTCCGAGCAGCCGTCGCTGGTGGTAATGACCACCCACGGTCGCAGCGGTGTCGGCCGCATGGTCCTGGGCAGCGTCACCGACCGCGTAATCCGCCACTCCAACCTGCCCGTCCTGGTCATCCGCTAAGCAGCTATCTCAATCCACCCGGTAAAAACTGCCCCCGCCGGCCCACAGAATCCTCAGCGCGCGATTCCCCACCACCGGGTCGAACCGCAGCCACTCCGCCGTGGGTTCACCCGGCCGGCCCACCAGGAAACGCGGCGACGGCCCGGAATCCGACGGATGCGGCGTCAGCGGCTCCTCGCCGCCATTCGGCCACGCCAGGTAAAGCCGGCCCCGCCGCAGAATGACGCGGAAGTTGGAAACGTAAGGCGCGTGGCTGCGGTAGTGGCCGGTAAACGCCGCCCACTCGGGCGGAACCGGCGACTCAACCGCCAACGGCGCGCTGCCCTCGCGCACGTACACGGCCGGCCCGTGGTGTATCTCCACCATCGCAGCATCGTCGCCGGCGTCCTCGCGGTAGCGAAAGCGCAGCGGGTATGGGTCGAAATCATCATGCGGCGCGCAGAAGGTATGGCCGGAAACGTGCTCCAGCCCAATGCCCGCGCCTCCCGCCCGATTCACCAATAGACGATCTCCATCCACGCTCACGGACAGGGGATTGCCGTTCCGTTCGTCCACGTAAGTCCCGGCGTACCGTAGCGCGTTGGCAACCCGCGTCGGGTCCGGTATTTCCGGCGGTTCGGGCGCCGGCTGGCCGTTGCCGATGGCGGCGGCGAATTGCAGCGCGTAGCGCGCCGGCGCGTAGGTGTCCACGTCCGAGCCGTTGCACAGCATCACGACCCCCAACCCGTCGGTCTGGTCGGTCAGCATGATGGCGCGGAACCCCACCGTGCTCCCGCCGTGCCCGATGAAATGATGCCCGTCCGCCCGGTGGGATATGATGCCGAATCCGTACCCGTAATCGTGCTGGTAAGCGTCGCCACGGGACATGGAGACGGCCGGCGTGGTCATCATCGAATACATGGCCGGCGACGCCACCACGCCGCCATCGCCGCGCCCTCCGTTGAGCCACACCCGGGCGTACCGGGCCATGTCGGCAGCCGTTGACGCCTGGCTGCCGTCGCCCACGGGATACTCCATCCACGTGGCCGGCATCAGCGTGTCGTTCCGGCGGTAGGGCCGGTCGTCGTGCAGCGGCACGTAGCCCGTCGCCATGTTGTGCCGCGTCGCGTGGGTGATCACCGGCTGGGACGCGTTCATGCCCACCGGTTCCAGCACCCGCTGTCGAATCACGTCGCCGTAGTCCTGCCCCGTGATGTCCTCCAGCAGCCAGCCCAGCAGCTTGTACCCCGTGTTGGAGTAGTGGAACCGCGAGCCCGGTTCCCACGCGGCCTCGGTGTCCCGCAGCGCGAAGCCCTCGTACCTGGCCGCCGGCGTGAAGTCCGTACCCGCCGGCAGCCCTGCGGTATGGCTCAGCAGGTGCCGCAGCGTGATGGGGCCGTACCGCGAGGGCATGGCAAACCAGGGCAGGTGGGTGCTGGCCGGCGCGTCCAGGTCCAGCCGGCCCGCCTGTACCAGTTGCAGAACCGCCAGCGCCGTCATCGACTTGCCGATGCTGCCAATCTGAAACGTCGTGCCGGCGGTCACCGGCCGGCGCGCCGCCAGGTCCGCGTACCCCAGTCCGCCAACGTACCGCGTCCGCCGCCGGTCGGTCACGGACACGCCCAACCCCGCAGCCGGCACAGCCGCCAGCCACCGGCCCAGGTAGTCAGTAAGAGCGCGGTAGTCCGCCATCGCCATGCCGGATTACCCGAACAGGTGCCTCAGCACGAAGCGCAAGGTGTGTCCCCAGCCCCGGTTGGGCGCCAGCCGGGCGGTAACGTACACGTGGCCGTTGGCCCCGCCGTCCAGCCCGGCGTTGCCCTGCCCGCGCAGCCGCAGCCGGCTGCCGTCGGCGACCCCCGCCGGTATGGTGGCGTTCAGGCGCAGCGTCCTGCTCAGCCGCTGTTCGCCCCCGCAACGCCAGCAGCGTCCCGCAATCGCGATTTCCTCCGGCTCCAGGCCGCCGCCCCGGCAGCGCGGGCAGGTTTCCATGCGCTCCACCACGAATGACTTGCGCGTCCCCCGCGCCGCGTCCCGCGCGTTGATCAGCATGCACACTTCCAGGTCCTCACCACGCTGGGGGACGTAGTCGCGCGGCGGCGCCGTGCCGCGTCGTGGTCCGGCCCCGGGCGGCCGGCGCTGGACCACCGGCGCACCGCTGACCGTTCCGTGCAGGTCGTACTGCCGCCGCCGGCCCGGGTCGGACAGCGTGGCGTACGCTTCGTTGATCTGCTGCATCCGCTCTTCCGCTTCGCTTCCTGAGTTCAGGTCGGGATGGTACAGGCGAGCCAGCCGTCGGTACGCGGCGCGAATCTCGCCCGGCGTCGCCGTCCGCGGGACGCCCAGGATGCTGTAGCAGTCCGGTCTCATTTGCCTATCATCGTGTCCCGTGATATGCTGTATGTGTCGGGGCGGGGCGTAGCGCAGCCCGGTAGCGCACCTGCATGGGGTGCAGGGGGTCGCCAGTTCAAATCTGGCCGCCCCGACCATTTCCCACAACGCGAATGTAGGGCGGTCCACCAGAGGCGGATCGCCCTTTCGTATTACATGGCGGTGCGGCCTCCGTCAACGACGACCTCGCTGCCGGTCACGAACGACGCCTCATCCGACGCCAAGTACAGCACGGCGTAGGCGATGTCTTCGGAGCGGCCAATGCGTCCCAGCGGGACCCGCCGGCGCTGTTCCTCGTCGCTCAGCCCGCTGCCCCGGTTGGCCCGCGATTCTTGCAGCATCGGCGTGTCGATGGGCCCGGGATGCACCGAGTTGCACCGTATCCCCTCGCCGGCGTGCTGGATGGCCGTGCTCTTGGTGAACAGGCGCACCGCCCCCTTGGTGCTGCTGTACCCCGCCAGTCCGTAGTCGTTGCCCACCAGCCCGGCCGTGGACGAGATGTTGACGATGCTGCCGCCGCCGGCCTCCCGCATGGCAGGCAGGGCCGTCTTCGTGCCCAGGAACACCCCCTTGGCGTTCACGTCAAACAGCCGGTCCCATTCCTCAACGGTCATCTCCTCGATGCTGCGCCCCAGCACGATGCCCGCGTTGTTCACCAGCACGTTCAGCTTGCCATATTCCGATACGGCCGCGTTGACGGCGTCGGCCCAATCGCTCGCGCTGGTAACGTCCAGGTGCACGTAGGTAGCCTGCCCGCCCAGCTCGCGGATCTCGGCCTCAACCCGGCGTCCCTCGTCGTCCAGGATGTCGCCGAACACGACGCACGCCCCCTCCGACGCAAACATCCGCGCCTCCACCGCGCCCTGACCCCGCGCGCCCCCGCTGATCAATGCCACCTTCCCGTCCAACCTGCCCATGTCTTCCTCCTTGAACCGTTTCCTCACCCAGGTTCTGCTGACCAAAGCCCTCATTCCCAAGTCCTGTTAACAAATACCGTCATTCCCGCGAAAGCGGGAATCCAGATGTGTCCCCTACCCGTTCACAACTTCCCTGAACTCCCGAATCGCGTTGATGTGCGCGTCCGGCGTCGCCAGCCCGGCCGACATGGTGTTGATGGAAAAGTGCGTCGCCCCCATCCCCCGCCACGTCTCCGCCCGCGCCTGCCAGAACTCCGGGTCCCCGTCGGTATAGTTGACCCGCGGCTCCATCCCGATGCCGTCCGGATCCCGTCCCGCCGCCTCAGCCGCCGCCCGTACCCTGGCGATGGTCGCCGCCGCCTCCGGATGGTCCGCGTCGAACTGCGGGAACCACCCGTCGGCGCAGCGTCCCACCCGGCTCAGCACCCGCTCCGGCGGAATCGGCCCCCGCGCCCGGCTGCCGGCGCCCATCCACAGCGGTATCGGTCGTTGCACCGGCAAAGGGTTGATGCCGGCGTTGGTCACGTCGTGGTAACGCCCGTGGAAGTCAACCACTTCCTCCGTCCACAGCCGGCGCAGCAGTTCCATCTGCTCCTCGGCCCGCCGTCCCCGCGTGGTGAAGTCCTCGCCCAGCGCCTCGTACTCCACCGGATTCCAGCCGATGCCCACGCCCAGCCGCAGCCGTCCGCCGCTGAGCACGTCCACCTCCGCCGCCTGCTTGGCCACCAGCGCCGTCTGCCGCTGCCCCAGGATGACGATGGCCGACACCAGTTCCACCCTGGTGGTCAGCGCCGCCATGTAGCCGAACGCCACGAAAATCTCGTGGAACATGCTCTCCTTGGTATAGCTGCCCGTCCACGGCTGGTGGTAATCCGTATCCGCGCCCAGCACGTGGTCATAGGCGATGATGTGAGCGAACCCCAACTCTTCGGCCGCCTGCACGTAATCGCGCACGGCAACCGGGTCGGAACCAATCTCGGTCTGCGGAAAAACAACGCCAATCTGCATCTGCGCCTCAGGCATAACTGCCCTCCTGGGGGTATGGGGTTCGCCGCGCTCCGCTCGTAGTGGTTCTCGCACCCCGCTCATGGTGAGCCTGTCGAACCACGGCGAATGGTAGGACGGGTAGATGGAGGGATTTTACCCGCAGGCACAAGCCAAGGGCAAATCAGATCGTCCCGCCCCGCGACCCCCGATCCCATGCCGCCACACCTGCCAACCCCAAAACGAAACGGCGCGTCTGATAAAATGAACAGCAGCGAAACTGTTGAGCGGTCCGGGGCAAGCCGCCTTGGCAGCGTAGCAGATGGGGGAGGGCCAGAGCAAAACTCTATTGCTGCCTCACCACTTGCTAACTACATTGAACGTACGCTCAGAACGCAACCTGCGGCCGTAGCAGTTCCCAGAACAGGAGGCAACGTCTATGACAAGTCGCAGAAATCGAAGAAAGGAAGTCTCTGAGAAATCTCTTGAGCTGAACGTTTGCGCGGAGATCCTTCAGTTGATCCGATCCTGGCAAAACTGCCAAGGAGCACTTTGGTTTGGATTGACTCAACAGCAAGAGCGCGAGTATGGAATTGATGAGATGATTGCAAACGCTGGGCCGGGCTTTGCGCTGATGCTGCAGTTCAAATCGCCATGGGCAACTTCTCGGGAGAATGACTTTTACAGGTTCTCCATCAACGAGCAACAACACGCGGCACTGGAAGGTCTTGCCAACAATTATCCAGATGACGTTCTATACGTTTTTCCGTTATACAGCACTTGGTCCAAGACGGAAAGTCATGCGCCCGATCTATGTCAAGATACCTGGGTTGTCCCTGTGTCATCGATTCCTCTGGCTCAACTTACGTCGGAACCCCCTTCACCGCGTCGACATACAGTGGACTTGCAACGTATCCAAAATCAATTACATGTAACCGTCCATTCCCCCGAGGTTACGGTATCAGCGCGAAACGCCAAGGATTTTTTTGGAGATATAGACAGGGCAGCATCGTTTTTAGCAACTCGTGACGGCGTGACTTCTGATGCATTGCTAGAATGGATAAGAGAATGGGGACTGGCGGACGGTGATGCCCCATCAAAATGGCCGCGTTTCAGGGGGCTAAATGCCTTATACATTCCGGTTACACAACCATAACGATTGCGCCGGCCATGAACCATACGCCGCCGCCAGCGAGTAAGCTGGCGCGCGCTTGATAACAAGCCCAAAACGGCGTTACACTAACCG
>JAJDWF010000012.1 GCA_022825745.1 Dehalococcoidia bacterium
ATGGTTCAACGGGACCGGCCCGGCCAGCGCCGTCGCCAACGTGATGCCCGACGGCACGGTCAGCCTCATCGAAGGCTCGCCGGACATCGGCGGTTCCCGCGCCGCCATGGCGATGCACGTCGCCGAAGTGCTGGGACTGCCGGCCGAGCGCATCAAGCCGTCCATCGTCGATACCGACAGCATAGGATATAGCAGCGGCGCCGGCGGCAGCGGCGTTACCTTCAAGATGGGCACCGCCGTGTACCAGGCCGGCGAGGACGTGCGCCGGCAGTTGGTCGAACGCGCCGCCCGCATCTGGGACGTTCCGGTGGAGGACGTGGAGTACCAGGAGGATGGCACGCTGGCCCACAAGTCCGACGACGCGCTGCGCATGACCTTTGACCAACTGGCCCGCCGGCTCAATGGAACCGGCGGCCCCATCGTCGGGCGCGGCACCGCCAACCCGGCCGGCGTGGGCAACGCCTTCGCCATCAACATCGCCGACGTGGAGGTTGACCCTGACACCGGCAAGGTGGAACTGCTCCGGTTCACCGCCATCCAGGACTGTGGCAAGGCCATCCACCCCAGCTACGTGGAGGGTCAGATCCAGGGCGGCGCGGTGCAGGGCATCGGCTGGGCGCTCAACGAGGAGTACTTCTTCGACAACGACGGCCAGATGCTCAACTCGTCGTTCCTGGACTACCGGATGCCCACCGCTTTAGACCTGCCCATGATCGACACGGTCATCGTGGAAGTGCCCAACCCGGGCCATCCCTTGGGAGTGCGTGGCGTAGGCGAGGTCTCGCTGGTTCCGCCCATGGCCGCCATCGGCAACGCCATCGCCGACGCCACCGGGGCGCGGCTGGAAAGCCTGCCCATGAACCCGGGCGCAGTGCTGGAAGCGCTGTGGGAGAGGAACGGCGGGTAGGACAATAGCGCGAGGGCAAAAAGCAAGGGGGCGGGTTTCAAAACCCGCCCTTACTCGTATGGTGTTCTCGGTTTGCCTGATTCCACTTATGGTTCCAGGCGGACCAGGAAGCTGGCTTCGCCCAGGGGCATGCCGTCGAAGGCTATGGCCGCTACGTGGCGGCCGAGGCGGGTTACCGGGATGCGGAACGGCTTGATCCAGCGTTGGAAGAAGATTCCTTCCTCCCACTCCACTTCCTGGGGTGGCGGGCTGGACAGGCTGGCGCCGGGCGCGCGTATGGTCACTTCCAGCGTGTGGCTGCCGGCGTTGGCGCCGGCGATGCAGAAGGCCAGGTGCGCGTCCACCTCGGTCAGCACGCGCGGCCCGTCGTCGCTGGGCGGGCTGTCGGGCATTGGTATGTCCACCAGGTCGATGATGCCGTTGAAACTGAGGTTGTCGCCTTCGCCTTCCTCGGTTTCGCGGCAGAACAGGGCGTATTTAAGGTACACTCCGGTTCGGTCAGTAGCAGTAGTCAAGGAGTGGCTCCCTGCGGCCCAGCCGGCGGCGGGCGGTATGGTCACCGCGATTTTAGCACTGGCCCCGCGCAAACGGCAAAAGCGCGTGACTGTCATCAGGAGACTAGCATCAGGAGGTCTGACCATGTCACTGACTGCCGATAAATTCAACCAGGGTATGACCACCGACCAGTACATCGACATCATCAAGGTCAACAAGGACCCGTTTCTCCAGATCCATTCCGGCGTTGAGATTCCAGACAGCGTGCTGGAATTCTTCAATTCCCTGGCCCAGCCGGTCAACTTGGCGGTGTTCACATCCGACTGGTGCGGCGACGCCATGTCCACCACGCCGGCCATTCTCCGCCTGGCCGACGCTACCGACAAAATCAATCTCAGCGTGTTCAACCGGGACGACGAGCTGGAGCTGACCAACAGCTTCCTGCCGGAACACCGCGCCGGAACCGTACCGGTATTCGTGGCGTTCGACGAGAACATGGGTGAAATCGCCCGTTTCATCGAGACTGCCCGCTCGCTGGTTCCCGCCATCGACGCCATGGACGAAATGGTCGCCCAGGCCGCCGCGTCCGTGTCCGATGAGGCCGAGAGTCGGCAACAGGCCCGGGGCCGGCGCACCGCGCACCGGGTCAGCAAGGCCGCCGAGTGGGGTGCCGTGATCCTCAGCGAGTTTCAGCAGACCGTCGCCGACGGGTTCGCGCTCCCTGCCGGGTCGCGCCCGGCAGAGGGCGGCACCGAGTGGCCGCCACAGGACTGATACCTGATGACCGATGACAACGAAACCTTCACCCTCATCACCATGGACGACATGGCCGTGGTCTTCTCGGTCACCGACGACTTTGCGATTCACCGGGAGTCGGTGAGCGTCGAACTGGCGCGGGAGGACCCAGGCGAGGTCAACGTCACGGATCGGGGCGCCATCGAGATTACGCTGCCGGCCACGCAGTCGCCGGCGGAGTTTGCCGCCACCATCCGAGCGGAGCTTGAGGCTCGGGGCTATGCCTACAACCCCGGCCAGGTGGTGGCCAACGAAAGCGACGCCGACGCCGGTGAAGAGGACGATGACGACTGGCTGTCCTGACGCGGGAAATCGTCGGGGCGGGTTTCAAACCCGCCCCGGCATTGGCTAGTACCCCGGCTCCCGCCATTCGAACGCCAGCGTCGCGTAACGCACGAATACCGCGCCGCCCGGTCCGGCCAGCGGTCCGTTCATCGCCAGTATCGCGATAGTCACTTCGTCGCCGGGCTTGGGCTCCGTTGATACGACAACACGCTGCGGCACGTTGAAGCCCTGCACGGTCGCTCGCTCGCGGTCGCACTCGCCGTTGATCCAGATTTCGCCGTAGTCGTCGATGCACGACTCGAACAGGCAGCGCGCGCCCTCCAGGGGACGGCCTGCCACCGTCTCCGGTAGCGTCGCCTTGATCCGATACCAGACGAACGACACGCCCCGACGCCGCCAGGCGGCCAGGTCGTCGCAGGCCTCCCAGCCCGAATCGTCGAAGTCGGGCAGCCGGCAGGGCGACCCTTCCGCTTCGCTGACTACGCCCTCGTTGGGTTCACCCGGCACAAACCCGTTGGCGCACTTCCACTGTCCCCCTACGGCGGCCAGGTCGTCGGCATTCTGCAAATCAAGTGTGGCTCGTGGCATTGTCGTTCCTCCTGATCATTGCTCAATCGGTGGTAAATCTTTTTTCTAAACGCCGGTAATCCGCACTCCGGAATGGGTGCGGTAAATCCGGTTGATGTTCACCAGCAACGGGGTAATCTGCTCCACGTATTTGGCGTTGTACAGCGCGCCGCCATCCACGGGACGCAGGTTCGGGATCAGGCGGGTCAATTCGACGATACGCGCTTTGGCGTCCGTGTCGTCGCCGCAGATCAC
>JAJDWF010000147.1 GCA_022825745.1 Dehalococcoidia bacterium
CTGATCGCCATACGGCAGACCGCCGAAGCGGCTTCTCAGGTTGGTGCCCCAGGCCACCAGACGCAGGGCGGGCGTTGCGGGTGTGATGATCAGCCGAAAGGCGCCGCCGATCGCCCTCGGCTGCTGCAAGGCGCGCCGCACCGCGTTCAGGCCGTCGGGCGGCAGCAAGGTGTCAGCGTGCAGAAAAAGCAGGATGTCGCCGCGTGCATGCCGGGCGCCGTGGTTCATCTGCTGTGCCCGGCCTCGGGGGCCTTGGTAACATTTCGACGTATAACGCCGGGCAACGTCGAGCGTGCCGTCGCTGCTGCCGGCGTCCACGACGATGAGTTCATCACCGTCGGCCAGGCTAAGGGCGTCGAGAGTGGCGGCGAGGCAGGCCTGTTCGTTCAGCGTCGGGACGATGACGGAAATGCGGGGCGCGGCCGGGGGGCCGTCAGCGGGGTAGAGACAGGCCATTGGAGTGCTTCCGGCAACGTCGGATTACGCTTCGCTAATCCGACCTCCTGGGTTGGTTTGCCAAAGTTTCGTAGTCGGTTAATGCGTTCCTCACCGTGTACATCCATCTTTGACGCGGTATGATCCGTGCCCAGGTAAGCAGACCTGGGATTGGCTTGCGTGCTTGGATGAGGACCGCTACATGTCTGAAAAACCGTTGTCAACACAGTCGGCACATTCCGACGGTTCTGCCAAACGGGCCGTCACCCAGGAACAGATGACCGCATGGATCGAACAACTGGTGAGTCGCCGCCGCGTGTTGGCCGGGGCCACGACCCTCGGCTTGGCCGGCCTCGCTGGGCTTGTTCTCGGCGGCCGCGAGGGGGACGAAGGCACCACAGGCCCCGCCGGTCCTGCCGGCCCGCCCGGGTCAGCGCCGCCGGAATTCAATTTCAAGGTCGTGTCGTTGAACACGCACGACAAGGTTACCCTCCCGGAGGGTCACAGCGCCCACGTTCTCTACGCCTACGGGGACCCGATCAGCCCGGAATTGGACGACTACTCGAACATGGGCACCGAACCGGGATTGGAGTGGGACCAACGGGCCGGCGACCACCACGACGGCATGCACTTCTTTGGCCTGAACGAGAACGGCGAACTGGACCCCAACGCCAGCAACCGGGGCATTCTGTGCATCAATCACGAGAATATCACGCAGTCCCTGATGCACGAATCGGCTGAGGTGAGCCGGGATGCCAACGGCGTTCGCAACAGTGTCGATGAAGTTCGCAAAGAGCAGCGTGCCCACGGGGTTTCTTGCACCGAGATCGTCCGCGACGAGGCCACCGGCCAGTTCACGGTGGTCAAGGACTCGCCGTACAACCGCCGCATTACCGCATTGACGCCCGTGGAGCTGCATGGCCCGGCGGCTGGGTCTTCCTGGCTGCAAACCAAGCATAGCCCGGACGGCTTGAACGGCCGCGGCACGCTGAACAACTGCGCTCACGGCTACACCCCTTGGGGCACCTACCTGACCTGCGAAGAAAACTACGACCTGTACTTCCGCGACGAACGCACGGTTGCCGATGAAACCAAAGAAGTCCCGGCCGAGATCGGTCACGCGAACTACCTGGCCGGTATCGGCGTTCGCGTTGCCGGCGGACTCTACGAATGGGCGACCCTGGCCGGGCACGCCGACGAAAACGACGACGAGTTCAGCCGCTTCAACGTCACCCCCATGCCGGGCAGATCGGCCACGGACGACTATCGCAACGAGGGCAACCAGTTCGGCTACGTCGTGGAAATCGACCCGCTGGAGCCGCAGGCCGCGCCGCGCAAGCGCACGGCCCTCGGGCGCTTCGCCCACGAAGGCGTGTGGCCCGCCAAAGCGGTGGACGGCCATCCGGTGGTCTTCTACATGGGCGACGATGACCAGATGCAATTCATCTACAAATTCGTCTCCGCGGCGACGTATCGCGCCGGCAGCGCCGGGATGCCGCTGGACACCGGCAATGCCTACATGGACGACGGCACCCTGTACGTGGCCTGCTTCGACGCCGACGACCTGACCGGCCGCCAGACCGGCGCCTGGATTCCGCTGCGGCCCGACAACCCCGGCCTGGAAGCCGCCAGCGGGGACGCGCAAAGCCCGTTTTACGGGTTGTTCGGAAGTGAGGCGTCCATCCTGATACACACCCGCGCGGCGGCGTTCGTGGTGGGCGCAACGCCCATGGACCGGCCCGAGTGGGGCGCGGTAAACCCCATGAACGGCGAGATTTACTTCACGCTGACCAACAACTCCGACCGGCGCGGCTTTGAGGCTGCCGGTCCCCTCGCCCGGGCTGCCGGAGACCAGGGTTCACGCGATGAGGTGACGGAGTTTCTTGCCGACCGCGAATTCGGCGAAGTGCCGGCCAACCCGCGCGGCCCGAACCGCGACGGTCACGTCATCCGCCTGCGGGAAAACGGCAACGACCCGGCGGCGCTGGGGTTTGCGTGGGACATTTTCGTATTCGGCTCCGCAGCGGACGGCGACAGCAATTTCTCCGGCCTGACCGCGGACAACGAGTTCGGCTCCTGCGATGGCCTGTGGTTCGACGCGGCCGGCCTGTTGTGGATTCAGACCGACGGCAGCCAGCCAGGGGGCAATCACGACCAGATGTTGGCAGCAGTTCCTGGAGAGGTGGGCGACGGCGGCATCGACGCTGGCAACAACGACGTCAGCCTGCGGCGTTTTCTGGTCGGTCCCATCCGCTGTGAGGTCACCGGCATCGACATGACGCCGGACCGGCGCTCGATGTTCGTCAACATCCAGCATCCGCGGGGTCATTGGCCGGAAGGCAGCGACGCCACGATGGCGGGCGCCACGGGCCGCGCCCGCTCCGCCACCATCGTCATCACCCGCAACGACGGCGGGCCGATTGGCACAGACGGGATGGATGGCTAGAGCGCTCTTCATTCACCCTGCTTCCAAGGAATGTAGGTCGGATTAGCGAAGCGTAATCCGACTTCCTCAGCGAAACTGCCGCGCCTAACCGCAAGGCGGCACCGTCGGATTACGCCGCGTGGCGGCTATTCCGACCTACACATCCGGAGCAGACGTGAAAATGGGGCGACCGTTTTGGGTTCAAGAGGACGGAAATATTCTAATTCGGGACTAAACGGGAAAGGGGTGTCCGGTAACAGCCCATGCGCGACTGGTAGCAGACCCCTGAAGACTAATGTGCGTTTCGTTTGAGATGAAGAATTTCTCGAAGTTTAGGCCCATGTGACGGCGTCTTGGTTGCAACATGTGGGTCGGAATCCGCAACCCGTGTAGGGGCGACCGGGGCCGGCATGGCGCCCCTGCTCCAACGGGTTGATCGGGAATTCTTGGTATCAAAGTGAACGCACGTTAGAGCATTTCCGTATCTGATTGCATCGGGCCGATCGGTTGGCTGATTCGCCCCCTCTCCCTAGCCCTCCCCTACGGCGGGGAGAGGGGACCGGAGGGCGGGTCCTTTCTCCCTCGAAGGGCCGTCACTCCCTCTCCCTTGGTGGGAGAGGGGGAAGGCCCGGATGACAGGTCCACTTGATCCGAAAGTGTTCTTAGCCGAAGAACCCGAAGTCCTCGGTGTTGTTGAACGGAAACCGCAAACTGCCTGCCGAATGCTCGATGCCGAGGTAGCGGCGCAGCGCCTTGTGGACGTGCTTGGGGTAGATGATCGTGCCGTTCGTGTCGTCGCGGCGCAGCGTGCTCGGGTCAATCCGGTAGGCGAAGTGCAACTCGTTCGTTTCGCCCACCACGCGGTTGGTCCAGCGCTGGTTTTTCTCCATGACGATGTAGCTGCCGATGGGCCAATGGTCCTTGCCTGCCGCGGCGTTGTAGAAATTGGTGCGCCCGAAGTCCGAGCCCATCACCACCACCAGGCGGTTGGCGACGCCGTGCGTCTCAGCGTAGTCCCACAGGTAGTCCACCGAATCGGTCAGGTTGGCCAAGAGCCAGTCCTGCTCCGAGTCGTTGTTGGTATGCGTGTCGAAGCCGCCCAGCCACAGGTCGGCACTCACCGCCACCCCGGTCTTGAAGGCCAGCACCGTCAACTGCGCCTGCTGGCGTAGGGTGCTGCCGAGGGACCGGGTGAAATTGCCGGGCGTGTCTTGCGACGGCTCCAACTGGTCATCCGGGGGGATGGCGTCCGCGTATGCCTTCAACCCCTCAAACCCTGCAGGTGCGAACGCCGACTGGTAGAACGCCAGGTGACGCGCGTCGGCCGGCAAGAGATTGGGCGCCGCCGCCGAGCGCTGCGCGGCGGCCGCCCGGTACGTCTCCAAATCCGCCCAATCCGCCTCGCCGATGACCCGCTCCTCTGGGCTCCATATCATTGCTGCCGGATCGGCGATGGCGCGCAGCAACCGGGGTTCGTTGATACGGGTGAATCGGGTGATGCCAGAGGTCTTGGAGAAACCACCGAAGCTCAGGTAGGGAACCGGCTGGTCGGGCAGGGCATAGTGGGCGGCAAGCAGCGCGCTCAGTGTCGGATAGCCTTCGGAGTTGCGACCGCTCCAGTTGTGCACGATGCCCACGGTGTGCGAGTTCGTCTGCGCGTCCACGCCGTTGATGACCAGCATGCGCTGGTGGTACTTCTCGAAGAACGGCGTGTTGTGGGCGAAAGGGGCGTAGGGGATGTTGCCGGCTTGGCGGACGTCGTCGTGTTGCGCCCAGTGGTTGATGACCGGCTCGCCCGGCGTATTGGCCTTGGGGTCGCAGAAGCTCGTCGGGTCCCAGCCGCCGTCGGCCTGCACGAAGACGAACAGCTTGCCGCGGTAGTCGGCGGCGTTGACCAGCGGCAGGCGGAAACCCGGCGCCGCGACAGCGGCAGCCAGCAGGCCCTTGAGCAGGAGGCGTCGTCGCATGGCATTCCCTCTCTTGGAGGCAAACACGGAATGTCGGATTACGCTTCGCTAATCCGACCTACATCAATGCAGATACAGATAGCGGTAGTCCATCAACATGGCCGTCAAGACGACAACCCAAGCTTGCGCGGTGGCGTGGGGGTCCGATAAGTCGGTGTCGTCCATGAAGGCGTTGACCTGTTCCCAATCGAAGGCGTGCCACCGATTCCCGTTTTCATCTGTCCTCTCCTCCAAGGCGCCGTCCAGGATGCCTTCAAGAGAAAAGTGGTCCTCGTTGATATTACAACGCCACCACTCGAACCAGTCTTTCCCCGCTTGGCGCCCGCGCGCCGCCGCGTCGGCAAAGAGTCGGTAAGCCGCCGCCACCTCCGGCGAATCGGGCCCGACCTGTACGCCGAGCAGCTTGTCGTGCAACTCGACGAGCTTGCCCTTGATGGCGTTGGGGTCGGTCACGGACGGGTTGATGCCAGCAAACAACCGCCGCTCCGTCTCAGTCAGGAGATAGAGTTCACGCAACACGACCGGACAACTCACCTGCACCGCGTACCGCTTGGCCACCCCTGCCATCACCGACGTGACGTCCCGGCCCCGCTCCGTCACCCCATCCGAGTCGATGCCGCCGTAAAGCAGGCGATAGTCGCCGGTCAGGGCACTGGGCCAGCGGTTCTCATACGGCCAAGCGTCGGTATACCGCCCCCACTGAAACCCTGTGATGGCAGTGGTCTTGCGCGCCAGTTCCTCCGGCGTCAACAACCGTCTGGCGCCGGCATCGTGCAGCGCCACGTGGCGTATCGGGTCCATGTCGGTGACCG
>JAJDWF010000143.1 GCA_022825745.1 Dehalococcoidia bacterium
TCCGGTCCTTTTGCACGCCTTCCATGGGGCCGTCGATCACTCCCCAAGTGGTGAGAGCGACGGTGCCCTCCGGGATTTGGTCGTAGAAGCGGGCGACGCCCCAGAGGTTGGTCTTGCCGATGGAATCGAAGGCGTCCTCCAGTTCCTGGAGTTGGTCCGGGTCGGCGAGGTTATAACTGACCACGATGTTGCCGTGTTCCATGTTGTGAACGATGCGCTCATCGGGGACAGGTTGATCGGGAGAGTAGAAACCGCATGCCACCCAGCCGTCCCAGTGACGGCCGGAGGTTGGCGGCGTGGTGGAGTAGCCATCCCCGCCGGTCACGTCGGCGATGACGAAGTTGGTGGCGAAGTGCGCCCGGTCTTCGGACGTTTCCACTTCCGTGCCGACGCCCTGCACGTAGCCATCCGCGCTGCCGCGCCCGGTGCCACCGAAGTTGAGGGGCAAGACGACCGGGGCCAGCAGGGCGAGGATAAACAGCCCGGCGATGACGGCAAAAGCTATCAGCAGCCACCGGCTACGGAAGCCGCCTCCAGTGGCGATAGGAGGCGTGCGCCGACTGGAACGGCGGTCGGCCCGCCGGCGGCGGTGTCTGGACGGCGGCAATTTGCGCTCCGGATCCGGCGGCAGGTGCGGGCTACAGGGATTGCCCGGTCAGAAGCCGGTAGGCTTGCCGGTACAGCGCGGCCGTTTGTTGGACCACGTCGTCCGGCAATTCAGGGGCCGGCGGCTCCTGGTTCCAGCCCTGGGCAGTCAGGTAGTCGCGCACAAACTGCTTGTCATAGCTGGGCTGCGACTTTCCGGGCGCGTAGCCCTCGGCATCCCAGAAGCGGCTGGAGTCGGGCGTGAGCAGTTCGTCGATGAGGATCAGTTCGCCGTCCAGGATGCCGAATTCCATCTTGGTGTCGGCCAGCACGATGCCGCGCTCCCTGGCGAAGTCGTGGGCGTAGAGATAGACCGCTTTGCTGGTGTCCGCAAGTTTCTGGGCCATTTCAGCGCCGACCATGTCCACGACTTCGGCGTCGGACATGTTCTCGTCGTGACCCTCTTCGGCCTTGGTGGTGGGAGTGAACAGCGGCTCGGGGAACAAGTCGCCTTCCACCAGGCCCGCCGGCATTTCCTTGCCGGACACAGTACCCTGCCGGCGGTATTCGCCCCAGGCCGATCCCGTGATATAGCCGCGCACGATGCACTCGATGTCGATGCGCTCGGCCTTTTTGACCACCATGGCCTGCCGGCCGACGTTGTCCTCGGCGTAGGCGGGATCGGACATGATCGGGTTGTCGGCGTAGGGCGCAGCGTCCGGGGAATCGGCTAGGGCGACCAGATGGTTGGGCACGATGTGCTCGGTGAGCCGAAACCAGAAGGCGGACATGCCGTTGAGCGCGGCGCCCTTGTCGGGGATTCCGTTGGGCAGCACCACGTCGAAGGCGGATATGCGGTCCGTGGCCACCATGAGCAGCAGGTCGTCGGTCAACTGGTAGGTATCCCGGACCTTGCCGCGGTGCATTCGGTTGGACATTCGAGTTTCAATAATCATGGCGATACTCTGTACGCTGTGTCGAGTGGTTTCGGTTTTAGACCAGGACGGCGGCGGGCAGCAGGCCGATGCGCTGGAAATTGTCGTCGATGTAGCGGGTGTAGTACCCGTAATCGAACAGGGCGTCCATTTCGCTCTCGGTGAGATGCTCGGCTGCCTGGGGGTCTTTTTTGAGCAGTTGGCGGAAGTCCTGCGCATCGTCCCAGGCGCGCATGGCGTTGCGCTGGACGATGTCGTAAGCCTCCTCGCGGGAAAGGCCCTTTTCTTCCACCAGCGCGAGCAGGACCCGCTGGCTGAAGATAAGACCCCGGCTGCTCTCCAGGTTCTGCCACATGCGGTCAACGTCAACGCGGAGGCCGGCCATGACGTGGGTGAAAATGCTGAGGATGTAGTCCAGCATCAGACAGGTGTCGGGCAGGATGATGCGCTCAGAAGACGAGTGGCTGATGTCGCGCTCGCCCCAGAGGGCCACGTTTTCCAGCGCGGGCACGGCGTTGCCCCGGATGGTGCGGGCCAGGCCGCAGATTCGCTCGGTCAACTCAGGGTTGCGCTTGTGAGGCATGGAGGACGAACCGGTCTGGCCGGCGCCGAAGGGTTCCTCAACCTCGTGAATCTCGGTGCGCTGCATCCCGCGAATCTCGGTAGCGAACTTTTCCAGCGAGGCGGCGACCAAGGCGCAGGTGGTGATGAAGTGAGCGTACCGGTCGCGCTGCACCACCTGGTTGGAAACCGGAGCCACCTTGAGGCCGAGATGGGCGCAGACGCGATCCTCGATGTGCGGCGGGATGGTGGCGTGGGTGCCGACCGCGCCGGATACTTTGCCAACGCGGATTGACTCGCGGGCCGCCTCCATGCGCTCACGCTGCCGGCGCAGTTCGTCCCACCACAGGGCGAGCTTCAGGCCGAAGGTCATCGGCTCGGCGTGGACGCCGTGGGTGCGCCCCATCATCAGGGTGTCCTTGTGTCGTACCGCTTGCTCCTTTACGGCTTCGATGGCGGCGTCGATTTCCTTGAGGAGCAGGTCGGCGGCGGTGACCATTTGGAGAGCCTGCCCGGTATCCAGCATGTCTGAGGACGTCATGCCCAGGTGGAGCCAGCGGCCTTCCGGGCCGAGGGTTTCGGTGATGGAACGCAAGAACGCGGTAACGTCGTGACGGGTGGTCTCGAAAATCTCCATCATGCGGTCATGGTTGTAGGTCGCCGACCGCAGCGATTCCATGTCTTCCAGAGGGATGACGCCGGCTTCCGTCCACGCTTCGCAGACGGCCAGTTCCACGTCCAGCCACATCCGGTACTTATTTTCGTCCGACCAGACCCGCTTCATGTCGGGCCTGGAATATCGGTCAATCACGGCGCTGTCGCCTCCGCATGAGGGTTTTCAACAAGCAGATATTTTACCATAGGGACAGGCCGAACCCGCTAGACTTCGGCGACATAACGGCGCACCGCATCCAGTACCGGGCCGAAATCGGTGAACGGCGTGTAGGCGATGCCAGCGTCGCTGCACATCTCCGCCATCTGGCGATGGGCGAACACGGTGTCGGCGACCTCGCCGGCCTCGAAATCGGAGCGGCCGTCGCCGGCAAAGAAGACGTGGTAGCCCTGCTCCTGGAACCTGCGCACCATGAGCGCCTTGCTGTTGCCCAACTCCGGCGCGTCGGGGTAGGTGAAGTCGTAGGCATACTCGACGATGCGTCCGCTGCCATCAAACTCGGCGCGGACGGCATGGACAGGTATGGTTGGGTAACCAGAGTCGTCCAGCAGCGCCTGGATGTAGAAATCCAAGCCCTGGCTGACGATGCACATCGGCGTGGAATGCTTGCGGCAAAAATCGGCCAGTTCACCGAAATGCTGGCGGAAACAGGCCTGCTCGCGCACGTAGGCCTGCATGGTCGCTTTGTCCGCCTGCATCTCCCGGAAGGTGATTTCCTGGTAGTCCTTGAGCAACAGTTCGCCTTGCCGGAACCGTTCGCGCACGTCGGTCCACGTGGGACTACCAAACCGATGCAGCAACAACTCCGCGACGTTCTGTTCCGCCGCGGTGTCGTCAAAGTCGGTGAGCACCGCCGGGGGCCGGCGGCGCGCATCAGGAGTCCTAGCCACGGAGGGATTGCCGATACCGCTCGACAGCCTCGCGGATGTCGTCGTGCTTGATGGCGAGGATCTGGGCGGCGTAGTAGGCGGCGTTGCGCGCGCCCCAACCGCCGACGGCCATGGCGGCCACCGGAATGCCCGGGGGCATCTGCGCCGTTGACAGCAGGGCGTCCCAGCCGTTGAGCTCGCTGGACGTGAGGGGGATGCCGATGACGGGGAGCGTGGTCTGCGCAGCCAGGGCGCCGCCCAACGCTGCGGAGCCGCCGGCGGCGGCAATCAGCACTTCCAAGCCGCGCTCCCGCGCCGTGCTGGCGTATTCGTGGACTCGCTCGGGAGTCCGGTGGGCGGACATTACCCGGACTTCGTAATCGACGCCTAGGGATTCCAGGGTGTTGAGGGTTGGCTGGACGGCGTCTTCGTCAGAGGCGCTGCCCATTACTACTCCTACCAGTGGCAAAGCTGTTCTCCTTCTTGCCGCCGCGATTCCCGGACGCTGCGGGTAGAGATCGCGGTCAGGCGAAATTACTCGTTGATTTCCGCGATGTCCCGGAACGCATCCAGCAGGGCTTTCTGGATGCTGTCCTCGTCATCGTCGATTTCTTCGTCCTCGACCATTACGTAACCGGCGTCGTCGCTGTCGATTCCCACGCGCACTTCCAGTTCCACCGGGTCGCCGTCGTGCCAGTAGAGGGTGTAGAGGATTTCGTCGGTGAGTTCGTCGAAATCGGAATCGTCGTCGCCCTCGAAATCGTACTGCCAGGAACGATCCACGATTAATCGCGCCCCGCCGTCAAGCAGAGTTTCGTTCATTTGCCCAAGCAGTTGCTCAATGCCCAACCCGTCGGCGAACTTCTCGAGCAGGACACGGCGTTCGGCCATTTCCGCCATCTTGCGCCCGTAGCCCTCGTTGTCCACGCGGACCCGCAGGCGTTTCAGCTCATCCAGCCAGGGCATTGACGTTTCCTCCGATGCAAGGGTTCGGCGTTTTAAGGGCCCGGCGTTCAGGCCCGAGCCTTCAAATTGCGCCCGTTAAAGTAACAGAATTCATCAACGGCGCGAAAGTCCGGTAGGCCGAGACGGACGCGCAGCACTTGCATGGCGTCCAGCAGGTCGATGTAGCACAGCCCCGGGTGGCCTTGTTTGAGGCCCGGCGGCAACATTCGCAGCCGGCGCAGGGCGCGCTCGCTGTGGGGACTCCAGGGGGCGAACAAGGCGGGTTCACGTAGCGTCAACAGATACGACGGCCATTCCCGGCCAGCTCCGACCAGGCCGAAACCGCCGGTTTCGAGAGCGCACTCCTCGAATCGATTCTCCAACTTGATGGTGTCGTAGAGCAGGAAATCAACGGCGTCCCGCACGTCCGTGATGGGATTGGTGCGGAACTTGCTAATCTGCCGGCCGCCGGCGCCGCGATACAGGGCGTCGGCCTGGGACTGGGTAAGCATGGCCAGCGCGGCCTGCTCAAGCCAGCGCGCAGGATCATCGGTATCGTGCCACCGGCGACGGCGGAAAGAGTCCAGCTCGCCGGACGCAGCGGCCTGTCGAAAAGCATGGGACAGCGTTGCCCAGTCGGTAGAGATTGATGATGGATGCCTGGCAGTAACCACAGTTCGGAATCATCCCACGCTGACCGGGGTGTTGACGGCCTCGGCCGCGATGTCGCGCCGGTAGTATGCGCCGTCGAAGCTGATCTGTTCGGCCCGCTGGTAGGCGCGGTCGCGAGCATCCTGCACTGTGTCACCCATGCCGACACAGGCCAGCACGCGGCCGCCAGCGGTCAATACGGTTGCGCCGTCGTCGTCCGGGCGGGCGCCGGCGTGGAATACCAGGGTGTCGGCATCGGCGTCGTCATCGAGGCCGGAGATGGGGTAGCCGGTCTGGTAGGCGCCGGGGTAGCCGTTGGAGACCATCACGACGGCCACGGCCGGGCGATCCGACCAAAGTACCGGCTCAATGTCGTACAGGCTGCCGGTGGCGCAGGCGAGCATCACTTCGGCCGGGTCGCTGAGCAATCTCGGCATGATTACCTGGGTTTCCGGGTCTCCGAAGCGGCAGTTGAATTCGAGGACACGCGGCCCGGCGTCGGTGAGCATCAGGCCGCAGTACAGCGCGCCCCGGTAGCGCGCGCCGCGGCGGTCCAGCTCCCGAATCACCGGCAGCATGAAGTCTTGCCGGATGGCCTCGGCCAATTCGTCGTTCCAGAAATGGGGCGGCCCGTAGCTACCCATACCGCCGGTGTTGGGGCCGGCACCGCCTTCGCCGATGCGCTTGTAGTCGGTAGCCGCGACCACCGGGGAGAGGTTCTCGCCGTCGGTGAAGCCGAAAACGCTGACCTCCGGCCCGTGCAGCCAGTCCTCGATGACGACGGTTTCTCCGGCGTCTCCGAACGCTCTTTCCTCCATGCAGGCGCGAATGGCGTATTGGGCATCCTCGCGGTTGGCGCACATGGCAACACCTTTGCCGGCGGCCAGGCCGTCGGCTTTCACCACCACGGGCGCGTCATGGTACTGCACGTAGCTGAGGGCGCCGGCAAGGTTCTGAAAAACCCGGTAATTGGGGCCCGGAACTCCGGCGGCGTCCATCACCGAGCGCGCGAAACTCTTGCTGGACTCAAGCTGCGCCGCCGCCCGGCCGGGGCCGAACGCGAGGATGCCGGCAGCGTCCAGGCGATTGGACAGACCCAACGCCAGCGGGGTTTCCGGGCCGACGACCACCAGGTCAATGCAATGATCGGTAGCGGCCGCAACGATGCCGTCAAGGTCGGTATCGGATATAGGCAGGTTGGTTCCCAGGCCAGCGGTGCCGGAGTTTCCGGGGGCGGCGAAAAGCTCATCCACCGACGGCGATTGCGCCAACCGCCAGGCTAAGGCGTGTTCCCGCCCGCCGGAACCGACTACCAGGACGCGCATACCGGACTACTCCCACTCGATGGTGCCCGGCGGCTTGCTAGTGATGTCGTACACTACGCGGTTCACGCCGTCCACTTCATTGACGATGCGGTTGCTGATACGGGCCAGCACGTCGTAGGGCAAGCGCACCCAGTCGGCGGTCATGGCGTCCTCGGAATTTACGGCGCGGATGGCGCAGGCGTAGCCGTAGGTGCGGTAGTCGCCCATTACGCCGACGGTGCGGTTATCGGTGAGCACGGCGAAACTCTGCCAGATGTCGCGGTAGAGTCCGGCGTCGCCGATTTCTTCGAGGACTATGCGGTCGCAGTTTCGCAGCAAGGCCACGCGCTCCGGGGTTACCTCGCCGATGATGCGGATGGCCAAGCCCGGCCCGGGAAATGGCTGGCGGTAGATGATCTCCTCGGGCAAACCGAGTTCCAGGCCAACGGCGCGCACCTCATCCTTGAACAGGTACCGCAGCGGTTCCACCAGGCCGAAGTCCATGTGCTCAGGCAGGCCGCCGACGTTGTG
>JAJDWF010000013.1 GCA_022825745.1 Dehalococcoidia bacterium
TGATGACGTCGATCACTCCCTTCGGCCAAACTGGTCCCTACAGCCAGTACGCCGGCGAGGAGATCGTGTCCTACGCCATGGGGATGGTGATGGGGATCAGCGGCGTGCAGGGCCGTCCTCCCCTGAAGCATGGCGGGTTCCAGGCCCAGTACCAGGGCGGCCTGTTCGGCGCCGGCGCCACGGCCATGGCCCTGTTCGCCCAGGACCGGCACGGCGTGGGCCAGCACGTGGACGTGTCCGTCACCGAGTGCGTGGCGTCCACCATGATGGCCACCCAGACCATCTACCCCTTCATCGGCGGCGTTCAGATTCGGCGGGCCGACGGCACCATGTGGGAAAATCCCATGCCGTGCAAAGACGGCTGGATCATCGTCCAGGCCGGCGGTGGCGCAACTTGGGAGGACATCGCCGACTTCTTCCAGGCTCCCGAGTTGTTGGAACCGCGTTTCGCCGACCGCGCCCAACGGGTGCGCAACGGCCCCGCCATGGATCAGGTGGTGCTGGATGCCATCCGCGACCGTGAGAAGTGGGAACTGTTTCCCAAAGCCGCGGAAAAGCGCATGCTGTTCGGCTTGGTGCAAACCCCTTCCGAATTGGCCGAATGCCCCCAACTGGAATCGCGTGAATTCTATCGCGAAACCGAACACCCGGTGATAGGCCGCGTCAAAGTGCCTGCTGAGCTGTTCCGCATGTCCCCCGACGGCTACCAGTTGCGCATGCCCGCCCCTACGTTGGGCCAACACAATCGCGAAGTTTTCGTCGATGGCCTCGGCTACGACGCGGCGCTACTCCCCGTGATGCGGCAAACGGGCGTTATCTGAAAATTGGCATCGTCTGAACGGAGCTATCCATCTATGCCACCGCTGCCACTGGAAGGAATTCGCGTCCTGGATTCCACCTACGTCTTCGCTCTCCCCTACACCGGCGGCCAACTGGCGGACCTGGGCGCCGAGGTCATCAAAATCGAAGGGCCCGGCCGGCCGGACATCACCCGCGGCGGCGGCCTGTACGGGACGTTCCCGGATAACGAACCGGGCGAAGACTGGTGGAACCGTCCCTCCACATATCAACTGCTCAACCGGGGCAAGCGCTCCCTGGTGCTGGATATGTCTCGCGAGGAGGGCCGCGAGATTTTCCGCGAAATGGTCATGGTCAGCGACGTGGTAATGGAAAATTTCACGCCGCGAGTCATGCGCCGATGGGGTCTTGATTACCCCAATCTGCGCAAACTTCGGCCCGACATCATCATGGTATCCAACACGGGCTACGGCCATGGCGGCGGGCCATACTCGTCGTACCCGGCGCAGGCGACAACCCAGGAAGGCACCCACGGCCACTGCTGGGTCACCGGGTATCCTGGCGATGAACCGTCCAAGGCCGGCCGTTCCTTCGTCGATTTTCTCTCCACGTGGAGCGCCATGCTCGCCATCGGGTCGGCTTTGCGCTATCGCAACCGGACCGGGCGCGGCCAATGGGTCGATATCGGCATGTACCAGGCCGGGGTAATGTTCCTGTCCGAGTACCTCATGGACGCCATCGTCAACGGTCGTGAGGGCGAACGCATCGGCAACCGCCATCCTTACCGCGCCCCCCAGGGAGCATACCCGGCGGCGGGTGAAGACCAATGGATCGCCCTGTCCGTAGCGGACAACGAGCAATGGCGCACGCTCTGCCGGTTGATGGAACGGCCCGATTTGGCCGAGGACGAGCGGCTCGGCTCAGTGCAGGGCCGCCAAACCCGGCACGATGAAATCGACGCCGCCATATCCGAATGGACGCGCCAGCACGACAAGTACGATCTGATGCACCGGATGCAGGCGGTTGGCATTGCCTCCGGCCCCGTGTTGAGCGGAAAAGAGGTGCATTTTGATCCCCACTACCGCAGTCGCAATTTCCTGGAGCGCGTCCAATATCCCGAAGACAGCGGAATGGGCGAACGGATCATAATGGGCCGGCCATACCAAATGTCCAAAACTGCTTTGTCGGTCCGCGGCCCGGCCCCGACTTTCGGACAGGATAACCTGGCGCTGCTGGAGACGCTGCTGGGCAAACCCTCGGATCAGGTTGGCCAACTGGCTGACGAAGCTATCATCACCACCGTTCCAACCAGCGGCGATCCCTCGCCGACCTTGGACCCGCAAGAGTTGGTGGAACGCGGTCAATTGGCCGAATGGGATCCGGAGTACCGGAAGCGTTTGGGAATCTGAACATCGTTGACGATTCTGCCGCCGGGGAATACCCTGAATATCCCCGTGGGCCCGTAGCTCAGCGGTAGAGCGTCCGACTCATAATCGGCAGGTCACAGGTTCGAACCCTGTCGGGCCCACTTTCCTCATTTTCATATCCCCTGTTTTCGCTGGGCGATTGCCGACAAAACAGTAAGCGAGAGTTTGACTTTGGCCGAAGCGCCCATGAACCAAGCCGTCCGCTATGAGCCGGACGAACATCCCCCTTTGCTGCTGAGCGTCGGCATCGGCTTGCAGGTCGCCATTCTCATCATCGCGCCGGTGGTTATCACCGTAGCGATAGTGTTCCGGATCGCCGGACAGTCGGCGGAATACCTGGCGTGGGGCGCATTCGCCGCCCTGCTGGTCAGCGGCATCGCCACCGTGTTGCAGGCCGTGCGCGTCTGGCGGATTGGCGCCGGCCACATTCTGATTATGGGAACCTCCGGGGCGTTCATCGCGGTGTGCGCGGCGGCCCTGCTGAAAGCCGGCCCGGCCACCATGGCCAGCCTCATCGTGGTCTCATCGCTGTTCCAGTTCGCGCTAGCCGCGCGGCTGGCGCTGCTGCGCCGCATCTTCACCCCAGTCGTGTGCGGCACGGTGATCATGCTGATTGCCGCCACGGTAATGCCCATCATATTCGCCACCATGAAAGACGTGCCCGAAGGCTCGTCGGACATTGCGGCTCCGGTAACCGCGCTGGTAACCATCATCGTAACCGCGGCGCTGGTGCTGCGCGCCCCGCCGGTGCTGCGGCTGTGGTCCCCCATCATTGGCATCGCGGTAGGCTGCGCGGTCGCCGCCTCTTTCGGACTGTACGACGTGCATCAAGTTCTGGACGCCGCCTGGGTGGGCGTTCCCGCGGGTTCTTGGCCCGGGTTTGACGTCACGCCGGGGCCGGAGTTCTGGGCGCTGCTGCCAGCCTTTGTGGTGGTCACCCTCGTGGGCGCGATCGAAACCATCGGCGACGGCGTAGCGATCCAGCAGGTTTCACGGCGACGTCAACAGGCCACCGACTTCCGTGTGGTGCAGGGCGCGCTCAATGCCGACGGCGTGGGCAACCTGTTCTCCGGCCTGGCCGGAACTCTGCCCAACACCACCTACTCGTCCAGTGTGTCCCTGGCCCAGGTCACCGGTGTCGCGTCCCGGCAGGTGGGTATCGTCATCGGGGTGGCCATCGCCGCCGTAGCGTTCTTCCCCAAAATCGCGGCGGTGTTCATCGCCATCCCCGGCCCGGTGGCCGCCGCTTTCGTGACCGTCATCATCGGAGTCCTTTTCGTACAGGGCATGAGAATCATCATTGATGACGGCGTGGACTTTCGCAAAGCCGCCGTCGTGGGAACGGCCTTCTGGCTGGGCACCGGTTTCCAGAACCAGTGGATATTTCCCGAATTGCTGGGTGAGGGCTTCGTTGGCGTCCTGCTGGGCAACGGCATGACTTCCGGCGCGATCGTCGCAATCCTGATGACGCTGTTCATGGAACTGACTCGGCCCCGGCGCCGTCGGATACAGGTGGCGCTGGACGAGGACGCCCAACCCCGCGTTGACGAGTTGCTGCGCCGGTTCGCATCACAAAACCGATGGGACGACGCTGCCACGGCGCGATTAACGGCGTCCGGCGAGGAAACGCTGGCGATTCTGTTGCAGCAGGAGGACCACGTTACCGCTGGCCGGGCCCGCCGCTTGTCGGTTTCCTCCCGCATGGTAGAAGGCGGGGCCGAGGTGGAGTTTGTTACGGCCCTGGAAGGCGAGAACATGGAGGACAGCCTGTCCTATCTGGGCGAGTTGCCATCCATCCCAGACGAGAACGAGGTGTCGTTCCGGCTGCTGCGCCACTATGCCTCATCCGTGCATCATCAGAAGTACCACGGCGTCGACATCATCACGGTGTCTGTAGATGGGCCACGCGCGTAGGCTGATCCTGATTCGCCATTGCCAGGCAACGGGCCAGGAACCCGGAGGATTTACCGTTCGTAGAATCTGGAGCGCACCAAACACGGAGGAATGAGGACATGGGACGGCTGGATGGAAAAGTAGCGTTAATCAGCGGCGGCGCGCGTGGTATGGGCGCATCAGAAGCCCGGATGTTTGCCGCCGAGGGTGCCGCCGTAATGATCGGCGACATCCTGGATGACGAGGGCGAGGCGACGGCGGCTTCTATCCGGGCGGAAGGCGGAAGCTGCGATTATTGTCGCTTGGACGTGACCTCCGAATCTGACTGGCAAGCCGCGGTGGAGGCCACGCTTTCGAGGCACGGCAAACTGAACGTGCTGGTCAACAACGCGGGCATTGGCAGCAGCCCCCACCGGATTCACGAGGAGCCGGTGGAGCTTTGGGACGCCACGATGGACGTGAACCTCAAGGGAGTGTTCCTGGGAACCCGCGCAGCAATCCCGGCAATGCTGGAGTCCGGCGGCGGCTCCATCATCAACATATCGTCGCAGCTGGGAATCGTGGCAGTACCCTACAACGGCGCGGCGTACCAGACGGCCAAGGGCGGAGTCCGCATCCTGACCAAAGCCGCCGCGCTCCAATATGCAAGCGAGGGGGTTCGGGTGAACTCGGTCCATCCCGGGCCCATAACCACCGAAATGACCCGGGCCGGCCGCAACAACCCTGAACGGCTGGCGATAATGCTCGCGCGCATCCCAATGGGCCGTTACGGCGAGCCGGATGAAGTCGCCAACGCCGTGCTGTACCTGGCGTCCGACGAATCGTCGTTCGTCACCGGCAGCGAGGTAGTGGTGGACGGCGGCTGGACGGCCCAGTAATCAGGGTTTGGGAATCCGGCTGAATTTCTCCAGTTGCCCGACGAACTCCTTCGCTGAAGCCGCCCGTGGCTCCAGTACCAGGTAGGTCAAACCGGCGTCGGCATAGTCCGACAGGTCGACGGATATTTGATCGGGTGAACCCCGCAAGGGTGTCCGTCCACCACCAGAGTACGGTGCATCGGTGATGTCCAGCCCGGCGCGCAGGGATATAGCGTAGCCGTCCATGTCACGGCCGGCGCCGGCCCGCAATTCGACAATGCGTCCGGCAACGCGCGCAACGTCAACCGCTGATTGCCGGACACCGTGCCAGCCATCTCCCAAGTTGGCAGCCCGACGGAGGGCGGGCGCGCTGATCCCGCCGGTCCAGATGGGAGGGTGTGGGTTCTGCACCGGACGCGGCGAAATGCTCACGCCGGAAACATCATAGTGTGGCCCGGACATGACAAGGCCGGGCTGGCTCCACAAAGCGCGCAGGACGGCGATATGCTCGTCGGTTACGCCGCCGCGAGCGTCAAAATCGGCGTCGAGCGCGACGAACTCCTCCTCCATCCACCCCACGCCGGCGCCGACGATGAGCCGGCCGCCGGATATGACGTCCAGCGTCGCCAGCATCTTGGCGTTGAGCACCGGGTGTCGGTAGGGCAGCACCAGGACGCTGAAGCCCAGGTGGACTGACTCCGTTACCGCCGCGAGATAGGACAGCGTGGTGACGGGTTCCAGGATCAGGTCTTCGGAGTCGAGGGGAAAGCGTCCGTCGGAGCGGTAGGGGTAGGCGGACCGGAGATCGACCGGGATAGCGATATGGTCGCTCAGGAAGATGCCCCGGTACCCCAAGGCTTCAACTTCGTGAGCGATCTGCGCCAGCACATCGATCCGAGCCATCGGGCCAACGTTGGGGAGTATCACGCCGTATTGCATTGCATCCGTCCAAGGGTGGGGGAACTCACGGCAACTCAGTATTCCAGCATCATGCGTTGCAGTTCCGCGGGTTCGGAAGTTACGGTCAGCCCAAGCATGAGAAGGATGCGCGCCTTCTTGGGATGGAGGTTGTCGGCTACGATGTAGCCATCCTCGGTGAAGCGGCGGGTTTGCAGCACGCGCCCGGTGCCAACATGGGTCGAGATTACCACCGGCACTCCGGCGGTGACGGCGCGGCGCAGGGCAGCCATAAAGGGCGACGGTGAACCACCGCTGCCCAGGCCGGCCGCGACAATCCCTTTCACGCCGGCGTCCACCAGGGCGTCAACCACGGTTCCGCCGACTCCGGCGTAGGCGTAGGCAATGTCAACCTGGGGCAGTTCCGCAACGCTGGACACGTCGAACTCGGAATCGGCGGTGTGTCTCCGGTCCGGTTGGCGGTAGTAGGTTACCGCTCCGTCCGAATCGCTGTAGCCCAGGAACCCCATGTGGCCGGACTGGAAGGTTTCCACGCGGTATGAGTCGGTCTTGGTGACGTCGCGCGCGGACTGGATTTCGTTGTTGAGCACTACCACCGCGCCACGACCCGTCGAGTTGGGAGAAGCGGCCACCCGAATGGCATCCAGCAGGTTGTTATCGGCGTCGGTGCCCATGGCCGAGGGCGGGCGCATGGCGCCGGTGACCGCCACGGGCCGGCGGTCGCGCACCGTCAGGTTCAGGAAGTAGGCCGTTTCCTCCAGGGTGGCGGTGCCGTGGGTCACGGCGACGCCGGCTGCGGACTCGTCGGAGGCGAACTGCTCGTTGATCCGGTTGGCCAGCGTGATCCAGTGCTCGGGGTACACCTCGGTGCTGCCCACGTTGATTACCTGCTCCGGCAGGACCTCGGCAAGAGTTTCGGCCTCCGGGACACGGGCCAGCATCTCCTGGATGGTGAGCTGGCGCCCGTGGTAGCTGTAATTGGCGAAGTCGGTGCGGGACTCGCCGACGAACGAGATGGTGCCGCCCGTGCCGAACAGATACACGCGCGGTAGTTTTTCGTATGTCACGTTGAGTTCTCCTGAGTTGCCGAACGGTATTTTGCAATTTCGGCAACGCGCCGCTAATATAGTAATCTAATTCCCGGCCGGCCCGCAGCGGCCAGTGTAGCCCGAATACCCACTATGGCCGAAACACCCACTTTGCAGGGGCGCTATGACCAATAATCGCTGGGTTCGCAACAGCCTGATCTACCTCCTCATTATCATCGGCGTCATCGTCATCTTCTATACGCTGATTCCCAGCTTCGGGAGCAGCGAGCAGATGTCGCTGAAGCAGGTGCTCGATCAGTCCCGTGGTGGACAGATCAAGCAGATCATCGTCGATGGCGAGAAACTTACGGTCATCCCGCAGACGGGCGCCGGCGGGGAGATGGTCAAGTACACCAGCCGGATCGGGAAGAACACCGACCTGATCCAGTTGCTGGCGGATCACGGCGCGCTGGACGGGCCGTCGTCGCCGGATGTGGAGTACAAAGGGTCCAGCGGTTTTGGCAGCGTATTCGGAATCTTGCTGAATTTCCTGCCGTTGATCTTCTTCGGCGGGCTGATCCTGCTGATGATGCGCCAGGCGCAAGGCTCCAACAACCAGACCATGAGCTTCGGCAGGAGCCGCGCCCGCATGATGCCCTTCAACCGGCCGTCGGTTACCTTCAACGACGTGGCCGGCGTGGATGAGGCGAAGCAGGAGTTGGAAGAGGTTGTTGACTTCCTGAAATACCCTGAGCGGTTCCTTCAATTGGGCGCCAGGATTCCCAAGGGCGTGCTACTGGTTGGGCCGCCGGGCACTGGTAAAACGCTCCTGGCGCGCGCTGTGGCCGGCGAAGCGGGCGTGCCTTTCTTCCACATCTCCGGCAGCGAGTTCGTGGAGATGTTCGTGGGCGTGGGCGCCGCAAGGGTGCGCGACCTGTTCGAGCAGGCGAAACGCAACGCGCCGTGCATCATGTTCGTGGATGAGATTGACGCCGTTGGCCGACACCGTGGCGCGGGTCTGGGCGGCGGCCACGATGAGCGTGAGCAAACGCTGAACCAGATACTGGTCGAGATGGACGGGTTCGAGACGAACACCAACATCATAGTCATCGCCGCCACCAACCGGCCGGACATCCTGGACCCGGCCCTACTGCGCCCTGGCCGTTTCGACCGCCGCGTCACCCTGGATCTGCCGGACGTGTCGGGACGCGAAGCGATCCTGAAAGTGCACGTGGCCGGCAAGCCTCTGTCCAATGAAATCAAGATCGACGTGGTGGCGCGGGAGACCCCTGGGTTTAGCGGCGCAGACCTTTCCAATCTGGTGAACGAAGCGGCGCTGCTGGCGGCGCGGAAGAACCAGTCCAGCATCTACATGCAGGACTTTGAGGAAGCCATCGAGCGCGTGATTGCGGGGCCGGAACGCAAGAGCCGGGTCATCAACCAGCGCGAAAAAGAAATGACCGCGTACCACGAAGCTGGGCACGCATTGGTGGCGTGGCATCTGCCGCACGCCGACCGGGTGCACAAGATCAGCATCGTATCCCGGGGGAACATGGGCGGTCACACCACCCTCCTTCCCGAGGAAGACCGCTATCTCTGGACCAAGAACCAGTTCCAGGACATGCTGGCGGTGATGATGGGCGGCCGCGTTGCCGAAGAGTTGATCTTCGACGAGGTTACAACGGGCGCCAGCAACGACATTGAGCGGGCGACGAAAACCGCCTTGGGCATGGTAAAACGGTACGGGATGTCCCCCAGCCTGGGGCCGAGGACTTTCGGCAAGCGCGAAGAGTTGGTGTTCCTGGGCCGTGAGCTCAACGAAGAGCGCGACTACGGCGACAAGATTGCCGAAGAGATCGACGTTGAGGTGCGGCACCTGATTCACAGCGCCTACCGCCAGGCCCAGGAAGTGCTGATCGATTACAAGCCCAAGCTGGTGCAGGTGGCCGAGTACCTGATTGAGCACGAAGCCATTTCCGGCGACGCCCTGGTGGGATTGTTCAACGACGACCTGCCGGGCACCGAACCGGAACCCGTGGAGCCGGCGCCCGCGCCACAGTCGCCATACGCTCCCCCGGCTCCGCCGGTCAATCAGGGCGACCCGTTGCCGAACCCGGCGCCGTCGTTTGCCAGTTCCAGTGCCAGCGACCCGGTGGCGGACGATTGATTACCGACGCAACTTTAGCGTTCTCTTGCAGGGGCGGGTTTGAAACCCGCCCCTATTCGCTGCCGTCCGGCTCGGTTTCCGAATCGAGGGGGAGGCTGCGGTAGTAAAGGCCCCACTCACGGAGCAAGGACTCGACGCGGGGGTCTTTCAGCGCGATGAGTTCACGGAAGAATCCGGCCAGGGCATGGGCTGGACGGAGTTCGTCGCTGCACACCCAACTGCGATCTCCGGGCACCGCGTAGATCAGGCCGCTCTGGTGAGGGCACGTGACCTGAACGCGCGCCATGTCTTCGCCGGCCTTGATAGTCACGCCCTGGGGTTGGCTGGGAACATCGGATGAATTGGATGAGAGTTGTACAGGCGTAGTCATGGGTATTCACCGGTCAAGCGCGTGCGCAATCGGGATGTGCAGAAATTGCAATATGCCGGGGATGGCAGTGCGGTGATTATAAACCATCGCCACCGCGATGGTGTTATACTGTCTCGGCTACGGTTGACCAACGCATCGCGACCGCGCATTGCGGCATGATCCGTAGCCCACGCAAGAACGAAACCAACCTCAACTCACGTTCCCAATCCAAAAAGGACTTTCATCCATGTTTTCACCCGGCGGCGGACAACAACAGCCACCTCGTCAACCCGAATTTGACATGGACCAGATATTCGGTCGCATACGCGGTCTGTTCGGCGGCGGCGGCGGCCGCTTGGGCGGCGGCAACTTGGGCATAATCATCGTGGCCGTGATTGCCCTGCTGATCATCATTTGGGCGGCCACGGGTGTCTATACCATCAGCCCCGGCGAAAACGCGGCGCTGCGATTGTTCGGTGCAGTCACGGGCGACCCAATAGCCGAGGAAGGACTGCAATGGTGGTGGCCGTCCCCGGTGGGCCAGCGTGACGTAGTGCTGGTAACGGAGACCCGGCGCATGGAACTGGGTTTCCGCTCCAACGAAGCGGCTGTGAACACGCCGTTCCTGCAAGAAGCGTTGATGATTTCGGGCGACCTGAACATTGTTGACGTGCAGATGGTGGTGCAATACCGAATCAGCAATCTCAACAATTTCCTGTTCAACGTCGACGATCCCGGAGAAACGGCCAGGATGATACCGGAAGGGCGTCCCGACGGGCGCACCTTGAAGGATGGCGCCGAGGCTGCGCTGCGCCTGGTTGTTGGACAGCGTTCCATCGACGACGTGCTGGTACGAAACCGTGAAGAAGTGGAAACCGATACACGATCACGCTTGCAGGCGATCATGGACAGTTATAACGCCGGCATTGAGGTCATTTCGGTACAGCTACAGGACGTAAAAGCTCCCGAGGAAGTGCGCGACGCCTTTGACGACGTGCTGCGCGCCCGGCAGGAGCGGGAAACCCGCATCAACCAGGCGGAAGCCTACGCCGCGGACGTAATCCCCAGGGCCAGGGGTGACGCCGAGCGTATTATCCAGGAAGCAAGAGCTTTC
The DNA here is from genome assembly GCA_022825745.1 of Dehalococcoidia bacterium. Lineage (GTDB taxonomy): Bacteria > Chloroflexota > Dehalococcoidia > Lucifugimonadales > UBA3495 > Bin87. The sequence continues at coordinate 10,552 of JAJDWF010000013.1, forward strand.
CAGCAGGCCCGTATCCAAACCGCCGATGGTGAAGCCCGCCGCTTTGAAGCCGTGTTGAACGAGTACAACAGCTCACCGGAAGTTACGCGGCAACGGCTTTACCTGGAAGCGTTGGAGCAGGTGTTGCCCGGTGTCTCCAAGATTCTTGTTGACCCGGAGACCGACCCGGTCTTGATCCTGGGCGGGAACGGCAACATCGTGCCGGCGCCCATCGGCCCCAGCCCCTAAGTTGGCGATGACGTCAAGAACGCAGTTCCAGATTCAGAACCGCCTTCTCTCTCGGAGAAATTCTCAATGCGAAACCTAATCATCATCGCCATCGTTATCATCGTAGCGCTGGTATTGCTGCGTCAGTCATTGTATGTGGTTGACGTTACGGAACAGGTCATCATCCTGCGCTTCGGCGAAGTGGTGAAGACCCGCCTGGCGCCCGGCCTGGACGTGAAGGTACCGTTCGTGGATACCGTGGTCCGGCTGGATAAGCGGATCTTGCGGATTGACGCGCCGCCGGTGTCAATGCCGGACACCAACAAGCAGAACCTGGTCATTGACATTTACGCCCGCTACCGGATCATCGACCCGGTGCAGTTCCGCAAGACGCTGCAAACCGAGACCAACGCCCGCAGCCGCTTGGGCGACATCGTAACGTCAACGTTGCGTGACCGCGTAGCCCAGCGAGAGCGGGAAGCCATCATTGGCGCCGAGCCTCTCCGAGACGAGAACGGGGCGCCGATTGTAGATGACGAAGGCGTACCCCTGGTTGAACCGCGCGAGACGCGTACCGAGATCCTGGACGAAGTGCTCGCCGAGGTGCGTAACATCACCACCCGCGACGAATTCGGCATTGAGATGATCGACGTGCGTATTAAGCGCGCCGACTTCCCGGAAGCGGTAACCGCGTCCATCTACACCAGGATGCGTGCCGAGCGTAACCGTATCGCCGCCGGCTTCCGAGCGGAAGGTGAAGAGCAAGACCGCAGGATTCGCGCCGATACCGACCGGGAGCGCGACGTGATCCTGGCCGCCGCCGAGCAACAATCCAACGAGATCAGGGGTCAAGGCGAGGCTGAAGCGATCAGTATCCTGGCGGGCTCCCTGAACCGGGACCCTGAGCTGTTCGCGTTCCTGCGGAGCCTTGAATCCTACCAGCGAATCATCCGGGCGCAGGACACCATTATCCTGTCGTCGGACTCCCCGCTGTTCGACTACCTGGCCAGTCCGAACGCGCCGACGGATACCGGGAATTAGGGCCTGCCGACATTCGGCAAGAGTAAAGGGGTGAATCCGCCGGCGGATTCACCCC
>JAJDWF010000125.1 GCA_022825745.1 Dehalococcoidia bacterium
TACGGCGACCAGGTTGCGCCGCCCACGCTCTGCGCCCTGTTCGAGCGAGGCGAGCTGCCGGACATCAAGCTGCAATTCGGCCGGCGGCAATTCCACGGCGGCCAACGGGTGGAACCCAGGGCTCCGATCATCGTGGGCGACACCCTTACGGCGTCTTCCCACCTTAAGGATGTGTACACCAAGACCGGGCGCTCCGGGACCATGGTGCACGTGGTATGGGAAACCACCTTCCGCAACCAGGCCGGCGTGGTGGTTGCCGACGTTCAACGTTCCCAGGTAGTTCGGGAGTGACGCTGAGATGACTGAATCCGCCAAACTGTACTTTGAAGACGTGGAATTGGGGGACGAAATCGGCCCGGCCATCGTTTCAGTCTCCGATGACCAGGTCGTGGACTTCTGCTCCCTGTGGGGCAACCCGGCGCCCAACCGCTTCACCGACCAGGAACAGGCCGAGAAAGTAGGGTTGGCCGAGCCAATCGTGCCCGGCATTATGTCCATGGCGCTGGTTTCCCGCGTGCTGACCGACTGGGCCGGCGCGGGAACCCTGGCCGACCTGGACCTGGTCTTCCGCGGCACTATTCCCCACAACCAGCCGCTCCACGTCGGCGTGCTAATCAGCGACACGGAGCAGGACGAGTCCGGCAATCACGTGCAATGCGACATCACGATGACCGGCCCGGTGCCTGACCGCCCGTACATCATCGGAACCGCCCAGCTCAACCTGCCCTCCCGCTCATAATGCTCCACAAACTCCGCCAAATCGCCATGATGGTCAATGACCTTCCCGAGGCGGTCGATCTGTACGGACGGGCGCTTGGCATGGCTCCGTCGAGAAGCGGCGCTCTGCCTCAGTTCGGCCTGGACAACGCCGTGCTCCCGGCCGGCAACGGGACGTTCGTCGAACTACTGGCCCCGAGTAGCGCCGACTCCGCCGGAGCCCGGTTCCTACAACGACGGGGTGAGGCTCCCTACCTCGTTATCTTTGAGACCACCGAATATGACCGGCTGATTCCCCACCTCCGGGAACGCGGCGTCAGAATTACCGGCGAGACCGAGCACGAAGGCTCCCGGTCGGCGTTCCTGCATCCGTCGTCCTGCAACGGGGCGTTCCTGGAAATAATCGAGGTCACGGATGCCACGAATCCGTGGCCGGCCGCCGGCAGCGATTGGCAATCGGCGGATCGTCAACCCGGCACCGTTCAGTTGCGCCAGGTAGCCATCATCGTGAACGACCTGGACGCGGCCATCGCTCACTGGAGCGAGTTGTTCGGCTTGGAGCCCACCAAGCGTTTTCAGATCAGTTTCACCGACCTGGAGATCGCCGTCCTTCCGCTGGCCGGACGAGACACGTTTATCGAACTGGCGCAACCCACCAGCGACGATTCGCCGTCCGGCCGGTTCCTGGCGCGCTACGGCGAAGGCATCTATCTGACCATCTACCAGATCGCGGACTCGCTGGCTACGGACGCGCGCTTGCAAACGCTTGACGGCATCCGGTTCACCACCTCACGACGCACCGACAATTACACCAACCTGGGTTTCAACAGCATCTGGCTGCACCCCGCCACCTTCAAAGGAGCGTTCACCCAGCTATCCCAGGTGCTCGACGCTGAAAACCCATGGCCACCGGCCGGCGACGACTGGTACAAGGAATAACGCCATGCGCCCCCCCGGACCGCCGGCCGCTCATGGCCACGTCCATTCTCGCGACGGCCATACCCACTCCCACGAAGACCACACCCATCAGGCGGTGTCCTTTCACAACGTGGGCGTTGAATATGGCCCTGTGCTCGCGCTGGACGGGGTTTCCTTTTCGGTAGAAAACGGCAGCCTGTCGGGAATCATCGGCCCCAACGGCGGCGGCAAGTCAACCTTGCTCAAAACCGTGGTCGGCCTGGTGAAGCCCAACCGGGGGCAGGTGCTCGTGGATGGCCGCCCCAGCCACCGGATGCGCCGGCGCATCGGTTTCGTTCCCCAGTTGGAGCAGGTCGATTGGCACTTTCCGGCAACGGTGTGGGATGTAGTTATGATGGGGCTCACCCCGTCGCGGGGGCTTTTCCGTTCCCACAGCCGGGCCAACCGCGAAGCCGCCGGTGACGCGCTGGCCACGGTTGGGTTGCAAGACCTGCGCCACCGGGGCATCGGCGAACTTTCGGGAGGTCAGCGACGACGCGCCCTGCTGGCCCGCGCGATCGCGTCTCACCCCTCGGTGCTGCTGCTGGACGAACCCATGACCGGCCTCGACGCGAACTCGCAGCACAGTTTCCTCGACATCATCGACCGTCTGCGCGAGGGCGGCGCGACGGTCATTATGTGCACCCACAACCTCACCTGCGTTTCGGCGCGCGCCAGCGACGTCGCAGTCATCAACGGGCGCCTGATCGCCTACGGCCCGCCGGAGGAAGTGCTGCTGGAATCGGTGCTGGCCGACGCCTTCGGGCATCAATTGGTGGTCCACGGCTCCGGCGAGGCGCTGGCACTGCACCATCACGAACACCGCCCGGCCTGGCCCGGCAGGAGCTGAAACGTCCTTTACCAACGATTTCAGGCCGCTTTCCCGCGTACCCCTAGCTAATCTACCCAACAGGAGACCAAGATGTACGACCTCAACGGCAAGACCGCTCTCGTAACCGGCGCCGGCGGACGCCACGGCATCGGCCGCGCCATCGCAACGCGCCTCGCGTCCGAGGGCGCCGACGTTGTGGTCACCGACGTCGAAGCATCCCTGGACGCAATCCGCACCGAAGACCGTCTCGATGGCTGGGAGGGCCTCCCCAGCGTCGTCAAGGAAATCGAGGATCTGGGGCGGCGCAGCCTCGGCCTCTACTACGACGTTGCCGACAGCGCCCAGGTTGACGCCATGGTGTCCGACACGCTGGGCGAATTCGGGAAAATCGACATCCTGGTGAACAACGCCGGGTCGCGCCCGGGCCGGGACCGTGTGCTGATCGTGGAGCTCGAAGAAGACGCATTCGACGACGTGATGCGCGTCAACGTCCGGGGAACCTACCTGGTCAGCCGCGCCGTTGCCCGGCACATGGTAGCCCGGGGCGGCCCCGGCAAGATCATCAACATCTCGTCAGGGGCGGGCAAACGCGGCATCGCCCGTTACGGAGCGTATTGCGCCAGCAAGTTCGCCGTCATCGGGTTCACCCAATCGCTGGCCCACGAGATGGCGCCTTACCACGTGAACGTGAACGCCATTTGCCCCGGCCTGGTGGACACCGAGCGCGTTGACTTCATCGCCGCCGCGCTGGCGCCGGAGGGCACGTCCGGCGAAGAGCATCGCGCCCTGATGGTACGGGAGCGCGAAATGCGCGTCCCCCTGGGCAGAATCGCGCAGGGCGACGACATCGCCCGCATGGCCGCTTTCCTCTCCTCCGCCGAGTCCGACTACATGACCGGCCTCAGCATCAGCGTCTCAGGCGGCTCGGAGATGAGCTAAACCATGCCCATCGATCCTACCCAGGTGCAACACATCGCCGCCCTGGCCCGCATCTCGCTCACCGACGCGGAAACCGAGGCGTTCACCCGCCAGCTGTCCGACATCCTCGACCAGTTCGAGATTCTGCAAAGCCTGGACACCACCGGCGTATCCCCGACCGCCCACGTCGCCGGCCTGGATAACGTGCTCCGCGACGACGAACCCGCCGACAGCCTCCCTGCCGGCGACACCCTGCGCAACGCCCCGCGACGCCGCGGCGACTTCTTCCAGGTCCGCGCCGTCCTTGACGAATAATTCCCTATGTCCGAACTCTGGCAGCTGTCCGTAACCCGGGCATCCCAACTCCTCGCTGACCGTGAGATCGGCAGCATCGAGCTCACCGAATCTTTGCTGCAGCGAATCGCCGACGTGGACGGCCGGCTATCCTCTTACATCACCGTAACCGGCGACGCGGCGCGCCAGCAGGCGGAAGCGGCGGACCGGCGCATTGCGGCCGGCGAGGCCGGCCCGCTCACGGGAATCCCGATGCAGATCAAGGACCTGCTCTGCACCGGCGGAATGCCCACCACCTGCGCGTCCCGGATGCTGGCCGAATATGTCCCGGTGTACGACGCCACGGCGGTTGGCCGGCTGCGCGAGCAGGGCGCGGTGTTACTGGGCAAAGGCAATATGGACGAGTTCGGAATGGGGTCGTCCACGGAGAACTCCGCCTTCTTTCCTACACGGAATCCCTGGGACGTTGAGAAAGTGCCCGGGGGCAGCAGCGGGGGGTCCGCCGCCGCAGTAGCGGCCGGAATGGCTACTTTCGCGCTGGGAACCGACACCGGCGGCAGCATCCGACAACCCGCGTCCTTCTGCGGCATAACCGGGTTGAAACCGACGTATGGGCGGGTCAGCCGTTACGGGCTGGTGGCGTACGCTTCGTCCCTGGACCAGGTTGGGCCGTTGGCGCAAGACGCCGCGGACTGCGCGCTCATCCTGCAAGCCATCGCCGGGCACGACCCCCATGACGCCACCTCGCTGCCCGACCTGGTTCCCGATTACGCAGAGGCACTCAACGGCAACGTGACTGGCCTGCGCCTGGGGGTGCCCCGGGAGTACTTCGGGGAAGGCATGGACGCCGGCGTGCGCGCCGCCGTAACCTCCGCCATTGACCAACTGGCCGCCCTTGGCGCGGAAATCCACGAGGTATCGCTGCCCACCACCGAGTACGCCCTGGCGTGTTATTACATCATCGCCCCCTCGGAATGCTCCGCCAACCTGGCCCGCTACGACGGCGTGAAGTACGGTTATTCCCACCAGGGCGACGGCGATATGTGGGAAGCCATGGAACGTACCCGTCAGCAAGGCTTCGGCCCCGAAGTCAAACGACGCGTTATGCTGGGCGCGTTCGCCCTGTCGTCCGGTTACTACGACGCCTACTATCACAAGGCCCAGCAGGTGCGCACCCTGATCCGGGAAGATTTCACCCGCGCCTTTGAGCATGTGGATGCCCTGGTTGCCCCGGTGTCCCCGGTGGTTGCGTTCCCCATCGGCGAGCGGTCCGACGACCCGGTGCGCATGTACCTGGTTGACGTGTACACGTTGCCGGTGAACATCGCGGGACTGCCGGCCATGTCCGTTCCCTGCGGCTTCAGCGACGGATTGCCGGTGGGCCTGCAACTGATCGGGCCGCACCTGGCCGAGGCGAGGTTGCTGAACATCGCCCACGCCTACCAGCAGGCCACCGACTGGCACCGGCAGCGTCCGGCTCTGTGAAAGCCGTGTGCTAAAATTCCGTTATCAGCGGGTATCGGAGGGTCGCCTGGTATGCCTACTTCTGGACGCACACGCATTAAGGATCTCCTGGACGTTGAGCGGTTGGGCGACGCCCCCAATCCCGTGGCGGTGAACGGTTGGGTCAAGACCGTCCGATCTTCCGGCGGCGTTTCATTCGTCCAAATCAACGACGGGTCGAGCCTCGCGGACTTGCAGATCGTCGTCGATGCCAACTGCCCCGATTACGCTCTCGTCGGCAACCTCACCACCGGATGCAGCCTGACCGCCTTCGGGATATTGCAGGAATCCCTCGGTCGCGGCCAGAAGTACGAAGTAGTCGCCAGCAGCCTGGAAATGCTGGGCGGCGCCGACCCGGAGGAATACCCGCTGCAAAAGAAGCGGCACACCCTGGAGTTTCTGCGGGAGTTGGCCCACCTGCGTCCGCGCACCAATACTTTCGGCGCCGTGGCCCGCGTGCGCAACGCGATGGCCTTCGGCATTCACCAATTCTTCCAGCAGCGCGGCTTCCTCTACATCCAGACGCCGATCATCACCGCCAGCGACGCCGAGGGCGCCGGCGCCATGTTCCGGGCCACCACCCTCGACCTCGACAACTTGCCGACCCAAGCCGGCCACGTGGACAACGACGCCGATTTCTTCGGCCGGCCGGCCTTTCTGACCGTCAGCGGGCAACTGGAAGCGGAGATCTTCGCCCAGGCAATGTCCGACGTGTACACCTTCGGCCCGACCTTCCGCGCCGAAAATTCCAACACCTCGCGGCATCTGGCCGAGTTCTGGATGGTGGAGCCGGAAGTCGCCTTCTGCGACCTGGACGGCCTGGCCCAGTTGGCTGAGGATTTCCTGCGCGGCATCTTCGCCCACGTGCTGGAATCCTGCCCCGAGGATATGGCGTTCTTCAACCGCTTCTACGACAAGGAACTGATCACCACGCTGGAAGAAATTGCCAACTCCGACTTCGAGCGCATGACCTACACGGAGGCGGTCAAGGTACTGGAGGAATCCGGCGAGTCCTTCGAGTTCCCAGTGCGTTGGGGGTCCGACCTGCAATCCGAGCACGAGCGCTACCTCACCGAGCGGAAAGTCGGCCGGCCAGTTATCGTCACCGACTACCCCAGCTCGATCAAGGCATTCTACATGCGCCTCAACGACGACGGTGAAACGGTGCGGGCCATGGACGTGTTGGTGCCCCGCATCGGCGAGATTATCGGCGGCAGCCAGCGCGAGGAACGCCTGGACGTGCTGCAATCTCGCATGGCCGAAGCGGGGCTGGACGACGCGCCGTACTGGTGGTACCTGGACTTGCGGCGTTACGGCACCACGCCTCACGCCGGTTTCGGCCTCGGGTTCGAGCGCACGGTGCAATTCGCCACCGGCATGCAGAACATCCGGGACATCATCGCGTTCCCGCGCACGCCGCGCAGCACCGAGTTCTAATTGACGCCCCAATTGGCGCGCCATATAATGCCGGCCTGATTATCACGTACTTTCAAGGCGCTGTTGGCAGCGCGTTGCTCAAGGAGTCCCCAGCATGACCACCGAAGTTTACGAATCTGTCTTGCACCCCCAATCCCTGGTCACCGAGCTGAAAAAGAACAGCGTTTCTCACGTTGTTTGGCTGCCCGACAGCGAGACCAACTTCCTCTACAACATGATGATGGAGGAACCCACCATTGACCTCATTCCGGTGTGCCGCGAGGGTGAGACCATGGCCGTCGCTGCCGGTCTCTGGGTCGGCGGCGCCAATCCCGTGGTGCTGATTCAGAACACCGGCGTCTTCGAGGCCGGCGACTCCATCCGCGGCCTGTGCCTTGACCTCAACCAGCCCCTGGTCATGCTGGTCGGTTATCGCGGCTGGACCCGCCGCGGCCCTACGCCCGACTCCGCCGGTCGTTTCATCGAGCACATCCTCCACGCCTGGGGCATCAACTACTACCTGGTGGAAACCGATGACGACGCCGACCGCATCAGCATCGCCTTTGAAGAGTCCCAGCGTCTGAACCGCCCGGTAGCAGTCCTCATCGGCACCGAGTTCGGCGCCT
>JAJDWF010000085.1 GCA_022825745.1 Dehalococcoidia bacterium
ATTGCCAACATCGCCGCCGGCCTGCTGGGCGCGCTGCCCGGCGCCGGCGCTCCGTCGGGAACCACCGTCAACATCCGGGCCGGCGGGCGCACTCCCGTTTCCGGCGTGCTGTGCGCGGTCGTGCTGCTGGCGCTGGTTCTGGGTCTGGGCCAAATCGCCGAGCCGATCCCGTTGGCCGCGCTGGCCGGCGTCCTCATCAAGGTTGGTTGGGACATCATCGACTGGCGGCTCATCACCCGCATCCGGCACGTCCGGCGCGACTACCTGCTGGTGATGTTGCTCACCCTGGTCTGCACCGTATTCGTGGATTTGATTACCGCCATCGCCCTCGGCCTCATCGTCTCCGCATTCGCCCGGGCCCGCGAATCGGAACGGCGTGAATTGGGACGGGTAATTTCGGTGCCTTTGCTGGACCGCGAGTTTTTCTCCGAGGCCGGCGATCCCAATGCTGCCGACTCCGACCAGTTCCAGGCCCGCGTCGGGCTGGTCGATCTGCGCGGCGAGTTCTCCTTCGCGTCCGCCAACGAACTGGCCTGGCTGGTCGGCGCGGACATCGAACAGCACGAGGTCGTCATCTTTGACTTCACCAACACCGTTCACATGGACGACAGCGCGGGCCTGGTGATGGAGCGTCTTATTGACTCAGCCGCCGCCGCCAACACGGAGTGCATCGTCCTCAACCTTTCCGGCGACGTAGCTCAAAACCTCAGGTCTCTGAACGTGTTCCGGCGGTTGCCGGCGGAACGATTCGTAGCCGACCTGGACGCGGCCCGGGAACTGGCGAGCGGGCTGCTCAACGACGGCAGCGAATAGCGTTGCCGGGATTGTCGGATTGCGCTGCCACGCCGGAATCCATCTGATAAACTGCGACTCATTGCAGACATAACGCCGAACATCGAACGTCACCATGTGGCGAAGGAGCAATGCAAATGTCCGTCGGAATAATCGTGCCCTTGCCGGCCTACACCCTTGACCCGGCGTTCATCGCCCGGAAAGCCGAGGAGTTGGGCTTTGAGTCAATCTGGTACCACGAGCATCCCATCCTGCCGGTGACCAGCGCCAGCCCGTTCCCTGCCACCGGCGGCGAAATCCCGTGGACCTATCGCCACTTTTCCGACCCGTACATGTCGCTCGCTATGGCCGCCGCCGTCACCGACCGCATCAAGCTGTGCACCGGCATCACCCTGGTGCCAGAGCGTAACCCGCTGATCCTCGCCAAGCAGATCTCGGTGCTGGACCGGCACAGCAATGGCCGGTTCGTGTTCGGCATCGGCGCCGGCTGGAACCGCGAGGAGACCGAGATGATGGGCGGCGACTTCGACCACCGCTGGACGCAGACCGAGGAAGCCGTTGGCGCGCTCAAGGAACTGTGGACTCAGGACCAGGCCGAATTCCACGGCAAGTATTACAACTTCCCGCCGGTGTACATGTACCCCAAGCCGGTGCAGCAGCCCCACCCGCCGGTACTGCTGGGCGGCAACGCGCGCAACGTGCTCCGGCGCGTGGTGCGCTACGGCGACGGCTGGCTGCCCAACCGCGCGACGCCGGCCCAGATCGAGGACAGCCGCCAGCAGCTGGACGCCTTGGCTGCGGAACGGGGCCGCGACCCCCAGGCGCTGACCATATCGGTGTTCGGCCAGCCGCCGGAAACCACCCGGCAGACCGTCGATGATTTCCTCAACGCCGGCGCGCTGCGCGTCTGCGTCTGGCCCAACCACTCCGACAGCGAGGAGGAAATGGGCCAGCAACTGGAGCGGATGGCCGAGGAGTTGGTGCGATAGCAGGAGAAAACGAGAGCAGGAGGCAACCATCATGGCAACCTATGTGTACGTTGCGGCGCAGGATGACAACAAGGTGTCCATATTCACTATGGACGAGGCCAGCGGCGCGTTGACCATCGCGGGGGAGGAGCCGGTTTCAGGCGGCCCGTCGCTGCTGGCAATCAGCCCCGACAAGCAGACGCTCTATGCCGGGCATCGCGAAGTCCCCGAGATTACCAGCCATCGCATTGACCAGCAGACCGGCGAGCTGACTCAAACGGGTTCAGTAACGCCGCCGGGTCAGCCGGCCTTCCTGGCCACCGACCGCACTGGCCGGTTCCTGCTGTCGTCGTACTACGCTGACGGCAAGGCGGCGGTGCATCCGCTGGGCGACGACGGCAGCGTGGGTGCAGCCGCCACGTGCGTGCTGGACACCGACACCGGCGCCCACGCCATCCAGACTGACCGCTCCAACCGCTTCGCCTACGTGCCGCACATCGCCAGGCAGAACGACAACGTGCTGGAGCCGCCCAAGAACATCGTGGCCCCCAACATCATCTACCAGTTCCGCTTCGACGAATCCGCCGGCACGCTCACTGCCAACGAACCCTCCACCCTGGCCCAGGACGACATGATCGGCCCGCGCCACTTCACGTTCCATCCCTCGCTGGACGTGGTGTACTTCTCCAACGAGCAGGGATGCAGCGTGTCGTCGTACACCATCGGGGCAGACGGGGTGCTGACGCCGCTGGAAACCGTGTCCACCCTGCCGGCCGGCGTATCAGAGCGCAACACTTGCTCGCAGATCCAGTTCTCGCCGGACGGTCGCTTGCTGTTCGCACCGAACCGGGGCCACAACAGCATCGCCAGTTTCACGGTGGACGGTGAAGGTCGTCTGACTCCCGCCGGCCACGCGGCCACCGAGGCCGTTCCCAGCGCCTTCAGCCTGGACCCGTCGGGGCGGTACGTGTACGCCGCCGGCTCGGCGACCGGGCAGTTGGCGTCCTACAGCATTGACGGAAACACCGGCGCGCTAACGCCGTTGGGTACCTACGCGGTCGGCGCGCGGCCCATGTGGGTGCTCACGACGACGCTGGGCTAGGCCGTTTCCCGGCGATGCGATACCATGTGCCCGCAACTCAAGACAGGTCAGGGAGGTTCACCATGCGACTGGAAGGCAAGGTAGCGCTCATCAGCGGCGGCGCGCGGGGTCAGGGCGCGGCGGAGGCCAGGCTCTTTGTCAGGGAAGGTGCTGCCGTGGTCATCGGCGACATCCTGGACGATGAAGGGCTGAAGCTGGAAGCGGAGATTCGCGAGTTGGGTGGGCAGGCAACCTTTGTCCATCTGGACGTTACCGACGCCGACCAGTGGGCGGACGCCGTCACCGAGGCGGTGAGTCGCTACGGCAAGCTGGACATCCTGGTTAACAACGCCGGCATCGGCAGCACCAACGTGGGCGGCCTCAACGCCCCGCGCATCCACGAAGCGCCCACCGAGGTATGGGATCAAATCATGGACGTGAACGGCAAGGGCGTCTTCCTGGGCACCCGGGCCGCGATCCCGGCGATGCGTACCGCCGGCGGCGGTTCCATCATCAACATCTCGTCCATCGCCGGCCTGGTGGGATTAAGTCCCGGCTCGGGAGCGGGATCGGCCTACGCCAGTTCCAAGGGCGCGGTGCGTCTGCTGACCAAGGCCACCGCGGTGCAGTACGCCGGCGACGGCATCCGCTGCAACTCCGTGCATCCGGGCTACATCGACACTGCGATGACCGAGCGCATGATGTCCGACCCCGCGATACGGCAGATGCGCCTCGACGCCACGCCCATCGGACGCATCGGCACGGTGGACGACATCGCCAACGGCGTGCTGTTCCTCGCCTCGGACGAAGCGTCCTTTATGACCGGCAGCGAGCTGGTAATCGACGGAGGCTATACCGCGCAGTAACCGCCGCCTAATCGACCGCGTGCAGTTGGCCGTCTTCCGTTCGCACCACGAGGCGGCCTTCCGCATATACGGGACTGACCCGGATGGCGTCCGAGAGCTGCAACCGCCAGCGCTCGGTGCCGTCGGCGCGATTCAGTCCGTACAACAGGCCGGACTTGTCGCCGAACACCACCGACTCCCCCACAACCACCGGCGACGCTACGATGCCGTCTTCGGCCTGGAACTGCCACTGTTCTTCGCCGGTGATCGCGTCCACGCCGTACAGCTTGCCCAACGTGTCGCCGATGTAGAGCCGGTCGCCGGCCACGGCGGGCGCCGAAATGATGCCTTCGGTACGCTTCTCCCGCCCGGAGATGCCCTCCGGGTAGTCCGGCCCGAATCGCCAGCGGTCGCCCGGCTGGGCCGGCGGCGACGGCAATGGGAAGCCCCATAGCCACAGCTGGGACCAGGTGCGGGTTACCACGTACTGCCCGGGGTATTCCAGGGCGTCGGCGTCCATGGCGTAAAGTTGGCGGCCCGACACGAAGTAAACCTGGTTGTTCGCCGTTACCGGTGCGGCGACCAGCGACGCGCGGGTACGGAACCGAGCGCGCTCCTGCCCGGTGCGCGCGTCCAATGCGTACAGGCTGCGGTCGGCGGACGCGACGTACACGATTTTCTCCCCCACCGCGACCGGAGAGCGTACCTCGCCCAGGGTTTCGTGCTGCCAAATCGGTTCGCCCGTCGTGGCGTTCACGGCGTAGGTAACGCCGTCCAGCGCCCCCGCGTACACCATGCCGTCGGCGACGGAAACCGGCCCGGCGGTGGAGTCGGACATTTCGTACTCCCACCGAATTTCTTGGGATGATGCGTCCCGGGCCACCAGGCGACGGTCGGGCATCGAGTAGTACAGCGTGCCGTCGGCCAGGGCCAGGGAGTTCCCGATGGGACCGGTGGCCGGCATGGATTCCAGCTCAGCCCCGGTGTCGGCGTCCAGCACGGCGATGCGGAAGTGCGCGCCCAGATAGATGCGGCCGTCCGTCACTACCGGCGCGGCCAGCGTGGGCTGCCCCGTAGCCACGCTCCAGGCCAGCGTGCCCTGAGGCTCGGAAAGTACGTCGGGCACGTTTCGGGTTTGCCCCGGGTTGCGGCCCGTCATGGTCCACTGTTCGCCGGTGGACGCGGAGGAAAACGCCACGTCAGGTTGCCGTGCCAGTTTGATCGGGTCGGGTATGAAGGGAAAGTTCAACCAGACCAGGATGCCGATCACCAGCGCCGCCAGCGTCGCGATGATGACGTTGCGCCGGGATATGAACCGCCGGCGTTTTGGCGCTTCCTGCGCCCAGCCGGGCAGCAGGGGGTCCGACTCCGTGCCGTCGGGCCGGGATTCCGGCGGCGAATCCGACGACGGTGTGCTGTTGGTCGGTGTGGTGGACATGTGGGCAAAAGGTCGGCGGGATGTGTCTGGACACCCCGCCGCTGAACATCGGGACTATGGGCAGAACACTACACGTTGCGCAGTTTGGGGTCCAGCCGGTCGCGCAGCCAGTCGCCCAGCAGGTTCATGGACAGCACCGTGAGCACGATGGCCATCGTGGGGAAGAAGAACAACCACCAGGCGGTGACGATCAACGCCCGCCCATCGGCCACCATCAGGCCCCAGGCCGGCGTCGGTTTAACGAGGCCGGCGCCCAGGAAGCTCAACGTGGACTCAAGGATGATGACGTGGCCAACCTCCAGGGTGGCGAGCACTACCACGGTGTTGACGACATTGGGGAAGATGTGGCGCATCATGATGCGGACTGGCGACGCGCCGGCGACCTGGGCGCGGGCGATGAAGTCCTGCTGCTTGATGGCCAGGGCCTCGCCGCGGACCATGCGGGCGAATCTTGCCCACAGGAGCAGCGCGATGACCAGCACCACCGTCTGGAACCCCGGCCCGCTCACCGCCACCAGCACCAATGCCAGCAGGATGGACGGGAACGCCAACTTGATGTCCACGATCCGCATTATCAGGTTGTCAACCCAGCCTCCGCCGTAGGCCGCCAGCAGGCCCAGCACCGTGCCGACACCCCCGCCCAGCGCGATGGCCAGCAGCGAAATGGAGAGGGAGATCCGCGCGCCGTGGATGATGCGGCTGAGGATGTCGAATCCCTGTCGGTCGGTGCCCAGCACGTATTGCCAACTGCCACCCTCCATCCAGGCCGGAGGCATCAGGCGATCGCGCAGGTTGACGTCCACGGGATCATGGGGCGCGATGAGGTTGGCAAAAAGCGCCGGGATAATCAGCATCACCAGCAGGATGATCAATGGGATGATCGGGTACTGGCGGACGTGGAAAACCACCTGCCCGAACTTGCCGCGCCTGGGGAATGCGCCGGCGTCGGCAGTTGGCTCGGCGGCGACCGGAGTTGCTGTTGGGGTGGTCATTGCCTAATTCCTTGCTAAGTCACCGGATTCCCGCCAAAACGGGAACGACGGCGAAATGTCAACACCGTCTAGTAGCGAATCCGGGGATTCAGGTAAGCGTACATCACGTCAACCAGCAGGTTGATGAAGATGTAGCACGCAGCGAACAGGATGACGATGCTCTGGATGACCGGGAAATCCCGGTTGCGAATCGCGTCAATGGCAAGGTCGCCCAGGCCGGGCCAGACGAACACCGTCTCGATGACCACGGAACCCGTGAGCAGCACCGCCCCAATGAGTCCCATGTAGGTGAACGGGACGATCAGAGCGTTGCGGAAACAGTGCTTCCAGATGACCTTCCACTCCGGCATGCCCTTGATGCGGGCCAGCTTGACGTACTCCGTGTCCAGCACTTCCAGCATCGAGGAGCGGGTGAGGCGCATCACTGCGGCGACGTTATAGTAGCCGAGGGCGACGCCGGGGAGGATGATGGACTTGAAGCCGTCGTCGTTGCCCGAGGTGGGCAGCCAGCCTAAGATCACCGCGAATACCCACATGAGTATCAGCCCGATGGCAAAGGACGGCGCCGACTGTCCAATCAGGGCCACAACTTTTCCGGCCCAGTCAAAGGCGGAGTCTTTTTTGACCGCCACCATGACGCCGATTGGCAAGGCGATCGCCGCGCTGACAATCCAGGCGAAAGCAGCGAGCATTACTGTGTTGGGCAGGCGGCTGGCAATCAACTCGGTGATGGGAACGCCGCCGTAGGCCCAGGCCTCGCCGAAATCACCCGTGACGAAGTTGCCGATGTAGCGGGCGTACTGGATATAAATCGGCTGGTCCAGGCCCCACTTCTCCCGGACCTGCTCAACAACGGTGTCAGGAGCGTCCTCGGGCAGGAGGATGGCCACCGGGTCGCCGGTGACCCGCGCCAGCGCGAATACTACTGCGCTGATGACCAGAATCGCTACGATGGACTGAATCACCCGCAGAAAGATGAAACGCTGCATCGGTAACCTTCGCTATGCTGGGTGGGGTGGTTGTGTCAATGTTGCCAACGGGGCAGCCGGCCGGCCGCCCCGTGTAGTTGCTTGCTTACCGGCGCACGACCTGGGTGTACTCGTGGCCCTTCATGCCGCCGAAGTAGCTGTTGTTGACCGAGTATGAGGCAATCACGTCGGGGTTGATGCCGAACTCCGCGAACAGGAAGCCCAGGGGCATGGTGGCGTTCTGTTCATACATGTATTGGCCGGCTTCTTTCATCAAGTTCAGCCGCTCGGTTTCGTCCACGCTGCTCTGCCAGCGGCTGAACAGGTCTTCGGTATGCGGGTCTTCGTACATGAACACCGCGCCGGCGAGGGCAGGGCTGACGAAATAGACGCGCATATTGCGGCCGGCGGGCCAGAAGCCGGTGCGGTGGGTCCAGAGGACGCTGTTCATTTCCCGCGCCCGGTAGCGGGTGCGGATCGGCTGGAACTCGCCAATCTGCGCGTCCACGTTGAAGCCCGCGTCTTCCAGCCAGGAAATCATCGGCACCGCGATTTCCGTGAGTTCGGGGACGCCGACCAGCTTGCCGGACATGAACTCGATGCTTGGGCCGGAGCCTTCGGCGTAGCCGGCTTCGGCCAGCAATTGCCGGGACAGTTCGGGGTCAAAGGCCGGGATCTCCCAGGCCGGGTCGTAGGACGGGTCGGTGGGATGCCAGCCGGTGTTGGCCATGAGCTCCATCTTGTTGTCGAAGAAAGCCTCGTTGAGAGCATCGCGGTCAATGGCGTGGTTCATGGCCCGGCGCACCAGGACGTTGGTGTTGGGGTCGTCCGGGTTTCGCTTGTCTTCCAGGTACTGGCCGCCGATGCCTACCCAGACCATGAAAGCGGGCAGGGTACTCTGCGTGATGGCGAAGCCGGCGTCAACGATCTCGCCCTGCAATTCGCGGGGGATTTCGGCGATGTCGGCCTCTTTGGCGCGGAGCATGGCAACGCGGGTCAGGTCTTCCTCGGCGAAGAAGAAGGTCAGGGTGTCAAAGTCAGGGTTGATGCGCCAGTGGTCATCAAAGGCGCGCTCGTACTCCAGCTTGGCGCCCTGCTGGTAGCTGACGTGCTTCCAGGGGCCGGTGCCCACGGGATTCTCAGCGTAAGCCGCTTCGCCGTTCGTTTCCCAGTAATCCAGGCTGTAGATCAGCGGGTCGGTGGTGGCTTCCGAGGCGTAGAAGGGAATCCACAGCTCGGGCCGGTTCATGTTCCAGACCATTTCGCTGTCGCTGACTTCGGTAACGGTGGCAGCCTGCCCCAGGGTCTCGGTGGTAAAGCTGCGTACGTCGTCGCCCTCGGGCCCGAGAATCTGGTCCCAAAATGCGCCGAAGCCGGTGTTGGCCTCAGGGTGCGACCAGAGTTGGAAGCTGAACACGAAGTCGGACACGCCGAAGGTGTCTTCCCCGTGGTGGAAGGGAACGTTTTCCCGCAACTGGATGGTCCACTCTTTGCCGTCGGGAGAAACGGACCAGGATTCGGCCAGCATGGGCTTCGCTTCCCAAGTCTGGTAATCGCGCTGGAAGAGGGCTTCCTGCATGGGCTGGAGGATGCCCTGGTTGGTGCCGCCGACTCGCCAGCCGAGCAGGTTCTCGGCGTAAGGCGGGGTGATGGCGACGCGCAGGTCGCTCTGTACCGGTACGCCGGCCTCCTGGGCCGGAACTTCGGTCGGGGCGGGCACTGCGGTGGGCGCGGCTCCGCCGGTGCTGGCGTCTGACATGCCGACGGGCTGGGCCGCGGCCGCGGTCGGCTCGGGCGCCTGGGATTGGGCCTGTTGCTGGCCGGAAGGCTGCGACGCCGGCTGTTGCTGCTGTTGTTGCGACTGCTGCGGCTGAGCGGCCGGAGCCTGCTGCGCCGAGCTGTCGCCGGACGACGGCTGCGACGCCGGTTCAGCGGGCGCTGTGCCGCCGCAGGCGATGACTACGGTCAATGCAAGGGCAAGAACGCCGAAAATGGCGGTGCGTAGTGAAACGGCTTTACTCAAAGTGGTGTACCTCCGCGCCAACGAGTCAGGTGAGACGGTTGTGAGATATGAGCGGCCACGCGGGGTTACCGGCGTGGCAGCGAAATGGACTTTACTGAAAAGGATTAGGGATGTCAACCGAAACAATGTTACGCCCACGTTGCGACTCACTCGTCACGGCCGGCAATGCTCCCCGGATAGAACTTCAGCCAGGCCGAGCGGTAGGCGATCATCGTAGGCAGTTCCCGGCCGCCGTCGGTTGTCCTCGCCCTTATCGCCCCCGTCCCGGCATCCCGCCACACGGCAACCGGAGTATCACCAACGACGCCGGCAACCTCGCCGTCAATCACACTATCGTACGGCCACGCCGCGGCCGAGTCGCCAATCACCACACCCACCACGTGGTTCGCGCCCGGTCGGTTGCCCCGAAACGCCGGGGAAGGTTCGCTCACCACCAGCGCCGTAGTCTCCGGGTGCGACGCTGCCCATTTGCCCCAGGTGGTGAGTTGCGACGGAACCAGCGGCAGCGTCGCGCCGGCCTCCGTGCCGGTGAGCGCCATGCCCAGGGGCTGCGACCAAATGCTGCCGGTCGCGTGGTCGAACCACGTCATGGCTCCTTTGTACAGCGCGCCCTGGTTTCCGAACACGGCCGCAGTTCCGTTGACGCGCCTCTCATGCACCAACGCGGCGTAGCATCGCGGACACCAACTGACCAGCACGGGAACGCCGCCCACCACGTCGTTCACCAGTTCACGGGAGAACAGGATGCCCGTCGGGTAAGCGCGGGCGTCGCCGTTGATGGACAGCCCGATTACTAATTCGTCGTGGGGCAGGTCGGCGTCCGCTGCCGGTACGAACCGGGGCGCGTAGATCGGCGGTATGTCGTCGGGCAGCAGCAGTTGCACAAGTTCGGCGTCGGAGAACCCCGCCGCGGCCGGCCCTCGCGGGCCAATCGTCTCGTCGTATGCGCCGGCAAATTCCCCGGCGTAGCCGGCCGGCGACGGCGGTTCGGACGCGCTGCATCCGCCCACGGCGGACAGCAGGATGGCGGCCGCTGTGATGACGATGAGAACCGGCAAAGCCCGGTCAGTCACCCGCCGCGACCGTTTCGGGTTGCGGTTGGCGGTGCCGCAGGCGGGAGAACAGGGCCCAACGCCGCGGAGACGCCACCACTGTAATCAGGAGCATGGCTACCGACACCACGACTATGGCCGGGCCGGTGGGCAGGTCGAGGTGGAACGACAGGTACAGCCCGATTACGATGGCGGCCAGGGCGACGCCCACGGTAGCAAACATCATGCTGGCCAGGCGACGCGCCAGCAGGCTGCCCGTTACCGCCGGCACCACCAGCAGCGACATCACCATCACGTTGCCCACGGTTTTCAGCGCGGCTACCGTGGTCAACGCCACCAGCAGCGGCAGCAGGTACTCTAGGAAGCGTACCGGCAGGCCCGACGCTTCCGCGACGGCGGAGTCATACGTGGTGAAAACCAGCTCTTTGTAGAGCAGCCACACCACCAGGACCACGCCGCCGGCCAACAGCCCCACCGACAGCACGTCGGTCCACGAGGCCCCCAGCACATTGCCGAACAGGATGCTGAGCAAATCGCCGGCGTAATTTTCGCTTGCGTTGATCAGGATTACGCCAACCGCAAAGCCGCCGGCGAAGAGCACGCCTATCACCGCGTCCAGTCGGATTCCGGCCCGTCTGGATACCAGCGAAATGCCCAGCGATGCCGGCACCGCCCAGATTAGCGCGCCCAGGAATATGTTTGCCCCGAACAGGAACGCCACCGCCATTCCGGTCAGGGCTGAGTGCGCTATCGCGTCTCCCAGGAACGCCATGCCCCGCAGTACCACGAACGTGCCCACCACTCCGCAGGCGGTCGCGGCCAGGGCCGACACCAGCAGCGCGCGCTGCATGAAACCGTACTGCATGGGTTCGATAATCAGGTCGAGCATGGTTTATTTATTGGAGGCGTAAGCGCATCGCAACGGGCTGGATGACGCCGCAGGCGACCGGCGAGTCGGCGATTTCGCGCTCGCCGTGGCCCTGCGGGCCGGCGTGGATTATGACAGATGAACCGTCCTCGTCAAATAGCGAGTGCGGCTTGCCGGCCTGCAACGTGAGGCCGTCGGTGACGAAATCGGCGCGTGCCGAGCCGTCGGCGTGGGCGTAGATGTTGGGCAGGTCGCCGCTGTGAAAGCCGTAAACCTCACCCCGTTTCCAGTTCGGATGCACAAACCCGCGTCGCGTTTCGCGAGGCGAAAAATGGCCGCCGGCCGCGCTGAAGTCGGGAGTGCATGCCCCCACGGCGTGAACGATTACCGCATGCCCGCCCGGCGTCAGACCTTCCACGTCCACCGCAAACAACAGGTGCTCGGCGCTTTCATGCAGCGTTACCGTTCCCAGGGCATCCCCGGACGGAGACATCATTACGGCCTCGGCAATTAATTCCTCATCCGACACCGCCGGCTGGCCGGAGCGCAACGCTATCCAGACCAGTCCGGCGATAACCGCGACCGCGATGACGATGATCAGTAAAGCTGGTTGTGCCCTCATCCTCATCAGAGCGCCTCCAGGAGCGTACTGTCATCGTGGAATGACAGTACCGGGTTATTGGAGCAATTGCGCCAGTGCGTCGGCGTTGGCGCGCATCATGCTGATGTAGTCGGGATGGTCAGCGTCCGGCAGAGACCGGACGTTCCCCACCGGAATGCCGGCGTCCCGGGCTACCTGGTCCAGGGCATCCTGCGAAAACTGGGGCTCAGCGAAAACGCCGGGCAGTCCCCGGTCGCCCACCAGGTCCAGCACGCGCACGATGTCGTCGGGCGACACGGCGCCGGCGTGGCTGCCGACGAAGGCCATCACTTCCATGTCGTAACGGGTCCCGAAGTAGCCGAAAGCGTCGTGGAAGGTAACCATCACCCGGTGGTCCTGCGGAATGCCGGCCAGCGCGTCGGCGATGTAGGCATCCAGCGCCTCCAGCTCGGCGATGTAGGCGGCGGCGTTGTCCAGGTACACGCCGGCGTTGTCCGGGTCGGCGGCGACCAAGCCGGTGGCAATCTGGTTGACGTAGTGAACCACCAGGCGCGGATTGAGCCAGAAATGCGGGTCGCCTTCGCCGTGTTCATGGCCGTGTTCGTCGTGGCCCTCTTCGGGGTGGTCGCCTTCATCCAGAATCCCTACGAAAGCGATTTTCGTCGGGGTGCCGTCAACGTCCCAGTGTTCCACCACTTCCAGGTCGTGCGGGTCCAGGGCAAGTACCTCTCCGGCGCCGGAGTCGGTGATGAAAATGAGGCCGGGAGCGGTGGCGATGTGGGGCCGCGCCCAGAATCCCGGATCAATGTCGTCGGACAAAACCTCATTCGTCGAGGCCAGCAAGTCGGCGTCATGGCCGTCGTACAATCGGATTTCGCCGTCGCTCATGACCACGATGAGATATTCGCCATCGTAGCTGAACGCTACCTGTATCGGCCGCAGGGCGTCGGTGGCGGCGATGAACTGCTCCATCTCGCCCTCTTCGGGTTCCACGATGTACAGGCCGACAGCCGAACCCAGGGCAAGGAAATGGTCCAGGCCCTCATAGCCCCAAACGGAGGTCAACCGGAAGTCGTCCGGGGACCCGTCCGGGGCGGCGATGAATTCGTCGTGGTATTCGCCGTCGTGGGCTTCAACCACCAGGACGCCGCCGGTGCAGCCGAACACGGCCATGTGACCGTTGCTGGCGTCGCCGTGCAGGTCCGGGCAGCCTTCCGCGGAGTGCAGCACGTTGCCGTCCAGGTCGCGGATTTCCGCGCCGATGGGTCGCCTGTATTCCGTCGGGTTTTGCAGATAATTCGGGTGTTGGATTGAAACCGCGAACAGGTCGCCTTCCAGGGGAACCGCCGCGCCGTGCTGGGCGCCGACGTTCATCATCACGGGCGCGAAGTCATCGCCCTCGTGTTCCAGTTCATGCTCGTTGATCAGCGCGATGTCGCCGGAACCGTCATAGAAGATCGTCGCCCATTCACCGCCCACGTACAGATGCACGGGCCGGTCTCCGCTGAGGTCGGTGGGCAGGCGGTGCACGTGTGCCTCCACCAGGTCGAAGTGGTCTCCGTGCTCTTCCAGGTAGATTCCGCCGTCAAAGATGTGCGCGGTGTTGGCGTCCGAGGACACGGCGATGGCGTAACGCCCGGATCCGCTGGGGTAGATGCGGCCGGCTCGCGAACCCAGGTCAAATTCGTCCTGGTGGACCTCGCCGGACTCCAGGTCGATCACCGACAAAGCTCCGGTCTCCCCGTCTCCAACCAGGAGGCGGCCCATGGCCTCGCCTTCATGTCCTTCTCCTTCCATCGCCTCTTCGCCGTGGCCGTGGCCATCTTCGGGGAAGGGCAGTTCCACCAGTTCCTGCGGTTCCAGCCCTTCCGATGCGATGACCATGACGGCGTCCGCAGACGCGGCGTTGTCGATCAATTCTTCCACCTGCGCGGACAGGCCACCGCCGTTGCTGACGATCACCGTCGCTTCCGAGATGCGGACGCTGTCCTGCGGAGTGCTGTTCCAGGTGTGCGCGTCGCTCCCGATGGGAACTAGGCTATGCACCGAAACGCGGTCTCCACCCACCTGGGCCACCAGGTCCGCCAGCAGGGCGTTGCCGGCGATCACGTCGATGGGTTCGGCTTCCGGTTGAGCCATCTGCCCCGAGCCGCTCTGTCCTGACCCGGTCTGCCCCGAAGCCGTCTGCCCGGAGGCTGTCTGTCCCGAGGCTTGGCTGGCCGACGCCTGGCCCGCGTTCGACGACGCGGGAGCGCTGGTCGCGGACGGGCTGGACGCGGCGCTGGCGGGCGCCGAACCTGCGGGGGCGGACGATTCGGCCGGAGGGAGCGCCGACTCGTCGCCACCGCAGGCGGTCAAGAAGAGCGCGGCTGCCAGCATGGCGCCGAAAAAGGTCGCCAGCAGCAGCCGGCGGGCCGGCGCGGACGATCTGGCAGCAGCGGAAAGAGGGTTGGACCGGTTGTTCATTGTGTTTGACTCCATGGATGCAAAATTGCGTCCTGCTATCAATATGCGGTATCAATAAGATACGCATACCGATAGACAGTATCAATTAAGCGCAAAGTTGAGAGAGCGGCTGGACGAATTGGGTTTGGATTCAGTCAGCGCACTCGCCGCAGCGGCCGTAAACTTCCAGCCAATGCCCGCTCATGCGAAAGCCGGACCGGTCGGCGGCGGCGCGAAGTATGTCCTCGACGTCACAGTCTATCAGGTCGGCGGACGCGCCGCATATGGCGCAGAGCATGTGATGATGATGGCCCTGGTGGCTCAACTGGTAACGGAGTTCCCGGTCTTCCAGCAGCACCCGGCATACCTGGTCGGTTTCCACCAGCAAGCGAAGCCCTCGATACACCGTGGCCCGGCCAACGCAGGGCAGTGCGGCGCACAGATCCTCAGCCGTAAAGGGACGTCCCTGGGCCGCGACGGCGCTGATGACCAGGCGCCGGGGCTCAGTATCCCGGTAACCCTGCCTGGCCAACTGGGCAACTATGTCGTCCACCACGGCAGAGGAGATCGGGGCGGGATGGTCGTGACCTCTGTGTTTGAAATTAGTGGCAACCAAGTGATACTCCGTATCACGGACATTAACACCTGCTAGTTACCCTGTCAACCGGTTGCCATCGTTCGGCTCTCCGCTCCTGACGCGGTTGCGGTTAACCCCGGACGCTAATCGTCGGCAGCAATGAACAGGTGCTCGACGTGGTGGTTTTCCTGCTCGCAGTCGGATGCGGAACCCTCCAGTTGCAGGGTCAGGTGCGTCAGGCCGAAATTCTTGGCGATACTCCGCAATCGCACCAGCAATTCGTCCTTGTCCGGCACGGCCGCGTGATCAATCAGCACGTGGGCGGTGAACGCGTTGTACCCGGAAGTGATGGTCCAGGCATGCACGTCGTGCACCAGCGTTACCCCGGGTACGTCCTCCATGTCGCTGCACAGCTGGATGATGTCCACGTTTTTCGGCGTCCCTTCCAGCAGCACCTTGAACACGCTCATGAACAGGCCCCACGACACCTTGAGAATCAGCAGGCCGATCAGGATGCTCAGGATGGGGTCCACAATCGTCCAGTTGAAGTCCGGCGCGAACCGGGGACCGAATACGATCAGCGCCCCGGAGAGGATCACGCCCACGGAACCGAACAGGTCGGCCATGACGTGCTGGAACGCCCCCTCCACGTTCAGACTTTCCCCGGCGGCGCGATGCAGCACATACGCCGCGGCAATGTTCACCAGCAGGCCCGCGATCCCGACGCCGAACAGCAATGGCCCTTCAATATGCGGGGGGTCAAAGAAACGGTGATAAGCCTCGAAGAAGATCCAGCCCGCAATCAGCCACAGGCTCAGCGTGTTCACCAGGGCGGCCAGCACCTCGGTTCGATGAAAACCGAACGTGGAACCGGCGGACGCGGGTCGGGCGGACAGCCACATGGCAAAAAGCGCCAGCACGATGGCCGCAGCGTCCGTGAGCATGTGCGCCGCGTCGGCCAGCAGGGCCAGGCTGCCGGACAGGATCCCGCCCACCACTTCAACAAACATGAACGTCCCAATCAGGGACAGGGCGATGATCAGGCTGCGTTTGCTGGCGCTCCGCAAGTCGTGGGCATGGTCGTGGTCGTGCCCGGAGTGATCATGCCCGGAGTGATCGTGTCCCTCATGGCCGTGCCCGGCATGGTCGTGCTCATCGTGGTCATGCCCGGAATGGTCGTGTTCCTCATGGCCATGCGCGGCGTGGCCGTGCCCCGAGTGATCGTGTTCCTCATGGCCGTGGCCGGAATGGTCATGCCCGGAGTGATCGTGCTCAGCGTGATCGTGCTCAGCGTGATCGTGCCCAGCATGGTCATGCTCATCGTGGCCGGCGTGGCCGTGCTCATCGTGGTCATGCTCGGCATGATCGTGCCCCGCATGTTCCTCATGATGGCCGTGTTCGTGCGAGTGTGGCGTGGTCAAAACCGTAGCTTCCTTATCGAAAAGGGCGGGGCCTCATAGACACGGGAGGCTCCGCCCTTTGCATGGCGCTGGGAGTTCTGAATCTTCGTCGCGTCCTCGACGCTCCACTTAGGCGGCGTGGGCGACGTGGTGGGGGTCCTCCGCAGCCGCGCAGTGCTCGCCGCCGTGGGTGTGGCAGTGTTCCGCGCCATGCTCGTCCAGTTCTTCCGCCCCGCCGATCGCCAGGCAGGAAGCGTCGCCGTGGGTGTGGCAATGACCGGCCCCGTGCTCGTGGCAATGCTGCCCGCCGTGGTCGTGGCAGTGCTCGCCAGTATGCTGGTGGCAGTGGTCGTCTTGATGAGTGGTCATAAAATCCCTCCGATTTTGTAACTACAGTATCAATAACACGCCTTAATGATAAAGTCAAGCATCCGGCAGCACACCGGATGAGCCTGCCCGGCGGCTTGACGCTGCGGCGCGCCGGCGTTTATAGTCGGCAGTACCAACCGACCGGGGAGTGTGTGCCATGCCTATCTATGAGTATTCGTGTCCCACCTGTGGGCACAGGTTTGAAAAGTTGCAGTCCATGTCCGCCACCGGCGCCGATTGCCCGCACTGTGAGCAGCCGGCCAAGCGGGCCATCTCCGTGTTCGCCGCGGTGAGCAAGGGCGACGGATTCGCCAGCGACATGGCGGATCTGGGCGGCTCTCCCATGCCGGCCCCAATGGGCGGCGGAGGATGCGGCGGGTTCTGCGGCTGCGGCCACTGACCCGCAGCGCCATCCGATACCGCGTGGGGGCGAATATTCATTCGCCCCTTTGCATTTAACGGCGCTACTTCTGCATCCGCCGGCCGTGGAACAGGTACTGCTGGGAGTAGCCGGCATATCTGCCGAAATACGCCTGCGCCCACTCGACCATGGCCCGGTCGGGTGGCTTCTTCTGCATCGGAAAGTACCATTCGGCCAGGGCCCGCCGCACCCACACGTCCACCGGAAATGCTTCCAGCTTTTCCAGCGAAAATACGGCGATGCAGTCCGCGATTTTCGCCCCGATACCGTAGCAGTCCATGAGGCGGCCCTTGGTTTCAGGGTACGGCAGTCGTATCAATTCGTCCAAATCCAGCTCGCCCCGGCATACCCGCTCGGCGGCGGCAACCACGTAGGGCGCGCGAAACCCCAGCCCCAGTTCCCGCAGGAAACCCTCGCCGGCCGACGCCAGCCGTTCCGCCGATGGGAACGTGCGCCGCACTTCTCCGTTCAGTTCCAGCGGTTCCCCCAGGCTGTCGGCCATCGCCTCCATATTCTGGTGGATGCGTGGGATGTTGGAAGTGGCGGAGCAGATGAACGCGACGGTGCACTCCCAGGGTTCCTGCCGCAGGATGCGCAGGCCCGGGTATTGGGCGACCATAGCGGCCACCCGCCGGTCCCGGCAGATCTCGCGGTAGATGGCCTCGATGTCGTCGTCCAGCCGGAAATACGCCCGCAGCGGGTCGTCAACGCTGGAATCACCCGTAATCTGGTACTCCAATCCCGCCGGGCTCTGGTGAAGATGCAACAACCGGCCACCCAGCACGCCGGAATACCGCCCGTCGCCCAGCCGGCGCCAGCGATGCGCCTGGCCACTCTCCAGGCTTTCGGCCAGGTCAAACGGCTGGTCAATCGACAGGTGCACGGCTCAGGCGGCCCGAGATAAACCAAGCCATTGGGCGGCCTGCCGGCCGGCGCTGGACACGTTGGACGCCTGGATGGTGCACGGCGGCAAAGCGTTGAGGAAACGGTCACCGTAGTTGGCGGTCTGGATTCGCCGGTCCAGAATCACCACGGCTCCCCGGTCCGTCTTGCTGCGAATCAGTCGGCCAAATCCCTGGCGAAAACGCAGCACGGCGTTGGGCACCTGGTAGTCATTGAACGGGTTGTTGTACAGGTTGCCTCTCGCCTTGACGATGGGATCGTTGGGCACCGGGAATGGCAAGCGACACAACAGCAGCCCGCGCAGTATCCCCGATTCCAGGTCAACGCCCTCCCAGAAGCTGGCAGTCCCCAGCAGCACGGCGCGCGGGTCGGACTGCATGCGGTCAATCAACTGGCGTGGTGTGCCGTCAATCCCCTGGGCCAGCACGCCAATGCCCTCGGCCCGCAGCCGGCCGCGCACCCGGTACGAGGCGTCCCGCAACGCGCTGTGTGAAGTGAACAGCGCAAGCAGATGGCCGTCCAGTTCGCGCGCCATGTTGAGGATGATCTCGGCGGCGCCGGCGGCGTGGTCGGCGGCCCGGCGCGGGTCCGGCAGGTCGTCGGGAACCATGAGCAGCGTATTGCGCCGGTAGTTGAACGGGCTGTCCACCAGCAACTCGTCGCAGTCCTCCGGGAACCCCACTCGTTCCCGCAGAAAGTCGAACCGGGAATCGGTAGCCAGCGTGGCGCTCGTCAGGATGACCGACTCCTTGCTGGCGAAAAGTTTCTCGGCCAGGATCGGCCCCACGGCCAGCGGCGTGGAGTGAAGCGTCAGATTGCGGCGCACGAAGTCCAGCCATTGGATTCGCTCTTCTTCGTAGCGTCCGAAAACCGAAGCCAGGTTCTCGTTGATTTCCGTCAGCGCGTCTATGGAGCTCACCAGTTCGCCGGCCGGAGTGTCGTCGGGCAGGTGGAACCATCCATCGGTCACGGCCCGCTGCAGGGCGGACAGGGCGTTGACGCATTCGCTCACAAAGGCCGCAAGCGACTCCCACTCGATGGCGGCCACGCTCCACGGGCGGGTCTGCCGCACGCTGGCGTCCAGCGTTACCGGCTGGCGGTCGTTGTCGGCCCGGCCGCCGTCCGAGGAACGGGCCGCGCTCTGGTACAGCCCGTCCATGGACTCCCATAGGCGCTGCCAGGCCTGCCCCGCCTGGTTGCAGGCGGCGGTGGCGTTGGCCACCGATTCCCGCGCGCGCGGCGCTTCCAGCGTGTCGCCCAACCGTCCGGCGGCGGTGTTCAGGTGGCCGATGACCCGATAGACGCTTTCCAGTTCCTGCGTCAGCGTGCCGGCCGCGATTTCAAAGCCCAACTGCCGGCTCGCCTCTTCCTCCAGGTGATGCGCCTCGTCAATGACCAGCCGCTGGTAGTCTCCCAGCACGGTGCCCCCCACCGATAGATCGGCCAGCAGCAGCGCGTGGTTGATTATCAGCACGTGGGCGGCTGCTGCCTGGTCGCGGGCCTGGCGCAGGAAGCAGGGCGAACCCCCCCGCAGCGCCGGGCAGCCCTCGGCGGCGTCCGCGCAGATTCGCGACCACGCCGTCCAGTCCTGCATGTGGAGGTTCAGGTGCGTGCGGTCGCCGGATTCAGTCTCATCCAGCCACACCGCCGTCTTGCCGATGACCCGCGCCTCGTCTTCATTCAGCGAATCGGAGTTGCCCAGGTTGTTCCAGCGGTGCAGGCAAACGTAGTTGGACCGGCCCTTGAGCTGGGCGGCCCTGACCACCCCGGGCTCCAGGATGCCAGCCTCTTCCAGTATCCCGATCACGGCCGGGATGTCCTTGTCCATCAACTGCTCCTGGAGGTTGATGGTGTTGGTGGACACGACCACGCGCTGCCCATTGGCGGCAGCGTACAGCACGGCCGGCAGCAGGTACGCGATGCTCTTGCCGATGCCCGTGCCGCCCTCAACGATCAGTTTCCGGCCCTGGTAGATGGCGCGGGTAACCGCCTTTAGCATCTCGGCCTGCTCGGGCCGGTTCTCGAAGTTGGGAAAGGACTTGGCGAAAATGCCGTCGGGAGCCAGCAACTCCTCCACCTGCTGCTCGGTAAGCTGGCGGCGCACGGCGTTGGCGGATGGACTCTCGGCCGGGCTAGCGGCCGGCTGCTCGGTCAGTTTTTCCAGCTTCAAACCGGACAAGCCAGTCCAGCCGGCCGGGTTTGCCGCAGCATCGCCGGCCCGCGCGGCGTTGGCGCCGGAGGCGTGGGGGATCAACCCTTCCAGCAGGTCGGCTACGGGGGCGTTGGCGGCCCGGGCGGCCCGGGCGATGAACGACACCTTGGCGGCGGAATGGCCGGCCCCGGCTTCCAGCAGGCGGTGGAATACCAGCGCGGTGATTTCGGCGTCGGCGCTGGCCCGGTGCGCCTGGCTGTGGTCCAGGCCGAGATAGGTCGCCAGTGCGGACAGGTTGTATTCGGGAATAGTCGGCAGGAATATGGACGCCAGGTCCCAGGTGTTGTAGTTCCGGTTGGGCAGCGGGAGATGGTGAGAGCGCAGAAAGCCCAGGTCAAAGGCCACGTTGTGGCCGATGATTGGCAGGTCGCCGATAAAGTCCGCGAACTGGTTGGCCACCCGGTTGAACGTGGGTGCCCGCTCAATCTGCGCCGGGCTGATCGAGGTCAGTTGCTGGATGAACGGCGGGATCTTGCGCCCCGGGTTGACGAACGTCTGGTATCGGTCGAGGATTTCGCCGCCTTTAAATCGAACGGCCCCGAGTTCAATGATGGTGTCGGAGTTGGCGTTGAGCCCGGTGGTTTCCAGGTCAATGCTGACAAACTCGTGCTCGAAGGGGTCGAGCCGGGTCCCGCCTAAAACGGATGCTTGCGTCATCGCTGGCCGCCCGACGGTTACGCGGAACGCAGCCGGTAAGGACGCAGCGCGCCCTGGCGCAGCCCTTCCAGGGGACGGAAGTCGCCCCGGTGCAGCGCAGCCAGGAATTGTGCTTCGTCGAATATCTCGTCCGGGAACTCGGTCACGAACTTGCCCAGTCCGTGCGTGCTGTGGGCGTCGCTGCCGCCGGTCACGGGCAGGTTGAGCCGGTGCGCGACCTCGGCGGCGAAGCGGTTCTCCTCGTCGGAGGTGCCGCCGTTGGCGATCTCTATGGCGTCAGTGAGCTCAAAAACCGGGTGCTGCATAGCATCTTCCGGTTCCGTGGGAATCGGCTCGTTGGGATCCGGGTAAAGGTACGGCCGCGTGCGGTGGTGCTGCCCCAGCACTCCCCGGAATGGGTGCGCGGAGACGACATAACCACCGACGGCGTGGGCCGCCTTGCTCAGTTCCTCGGCGTGATTGAATCCGCTCTGGTAGCGGTCAACCCCAAAGCAGAGGATGTGCCCCATGTCGGTGTCGGCCTCCATGGCGCGTATCAGCACCACGTTGTGCAGCGCGGCAAAGGCGGCGAATTCGTGGCGGTCCCAGGGGCCGGAATGCTCGGTTATGCAGAGGCCGCGCAAGCCCAGCCGTTCGGCTTCAAGGATGAGATCATCGGGCGTCAGGCTGGAATCGGCGCTGCCCTTGGTAGTATGGATGTGAAGGTCAAAAAGGCGAGCCATAAGCCCAACCAGTGTATGCGGCCGAGCTTATGGCGTCAACGTGGCGGGTTTTAGCGCCCGGCCCCCACCGGCTGGTGCGCCTTGAGGAACTCGATGACCTGGTTGATGGTCTGGGCCTTGATGTCCGGGTCTTCCTTCCAGGGATAGACGGTTGCCGTGGCATTCGGGGCCAGTTCCGCCATTGCCATCGCCGCTTCCAGCGAGTGGGACGGCGTGTCGTCCGGCATCACCAGCAGGGGTGTCTGGCACGACCGTGCAAAGTCCCGGGACACGCTGTACATAAAGTCCGGCTGGATTCGGTACAGGTTGTGCAGGTACTGCTCAATGGTCTCCATCGTGAGGTCCGGTCTGTTCGGCAGCAACGCCGGCGCCCACACGTCACGCCCGGAGTCGTACATCGCGTCCGGCGTCGCGTCGGCATGCCCCACCGGTTGGCACAGCACGGCTGCCGCGACCCGGCCCGGCGCCTTCTTGATCAGCGTCATGGCAAACGGGCCGCCGATGCAGAAGCCGATGAACCCGAACTCCCGTATCCCCAGGTGGTCCATCAGGCCAAGCTGGTCGTCGGCGAATGCGCCCCAGGGATCCTCAACCTGCACCGGGCCGGTGGACTGCCCGCCGTTGGCGTTGCGCTGGTCCATGGTGATGACGCGGAAGTGGTCCTTGAAGGCATCCACCGCGTTGAAGACCTGGTTCGGCCAGCCGGCCATAATGGAGTTCAAGCCCCCGCCCGGCGTGGCCAGGATCGGAAAACCGGAACCTGTGTCTTCATAGTGGATGGTGACGTCGCCTCGAGTATAGAACGGCATTTTAGTTTCTCCTTGATGGGTTTGGTGTCGGCGTTTGAGCCGATTGTAACTTGGGCGAAAGGGATGTCAAGGCGAAACAGCGACCCCGAGGCTACGCTCGCGGTTGCCCTATCGGAACGGTGCGCTTATCATATTTGACCCTGCGACTGCGAGAACGAAACGCACCGTCGTCAGGAAACAAAACAATGGAGATAGACATGGCAATCGGCAGCACTTACAAGGTAGTTGAACTGGTCGGGTCTTCCAGCGAGAGCGTACAGCAGGCCATCGACGGCGCAATCTCCCGCGCCGGGCAGACGATTCGCAACCTGGACTGGTTCGAGGTTCGGGAAATCCGCGGCACCGTCGACGGCGACAAGGCCAACTGGTACCAGGTCAAGGTCGGCGTGGGCTTCCGCGTGGACTCCGGCGAAGACATCACCGAGGACTAACCCCGTCGGACCACCCCCTGCGTCCGACCCATAGAGCTTATAGCGCAAGATCGCCGGCGGTTTCTGTTACGGCAGGAACGCCGGCATGACCTTGGTTCCGAAATTCTCCAGGTTCCGCAGGGTCTTGCGCAGGGGGATGCCCGCATGGGCGAATTCTACCAGCAGGTAGTCCAGGTTGCACACCTCTCGCAATTCCTGGATCCTCTCGATTACGTCGTCGGGCGAGCCCACCAGCAGCGTGCGGGGTTCCAGAAAGTCCCAGTCCAGCTTCACGTCATCGGACAGTTCTTCCCCGGGGTTGGTGAACACCTGCCGTCCGCGAAACGGGTCGTTGAATATGAACGCCGACATGATGCCGGCTTCGGCGTCCCTCCGCGCCTCCTCCATTGAGGACGCCACGTAGGTGGAGCGCATCACTCCCTGGTCCTCACCCACTGCAAACGGCCGGCCTTCAACCTGTGAACGCGCTTCGGCGTAGGTCTCCATCCGCTGCCGGATTCTCAGCGCCGGCGGTTGCCAGTAGCACGCCTTCAGGCCCATCTCGGCCGCCGTCGTCACCGACCGGTCCGTGGATACCGTCATCCACAGCGGCGGGTGCGGCTGCTGGTAGGGGCGCGGCGTGACCCGCAGCCTGGTAACCCGCTCGCCGTCGTGCCACGCCGGGTCCGTCTTGTAGGTCGGGTGAGAATACTGGGTGTCATGCGCCGGAAACGTGTAGTTGGTTCCCTGGTGGGAAAAATACTCCTGCGTCCAGATTTTCCGCACGACTTCCACGGTCTCGTGGAACAACTCCCGGTTCTCCCGGTCCTTGCGCG
Source organism: Dehalococcoidia bacterium (assembly GCA_022825745.1). Taxonomy (GTDB): domain Bacteria; phylum Chloroflexota; class Dehalococcoidia; order Lucifugimonadales; family UBA3495; genus Bin87. The sequence goes on from JAJDWF010000085.1 coordinate 23,390, forward strand.
GGTCGGCGTTGGGGTGGAACTGCGGCCCCTCGTAGGGCCAGATTCCCCGGCCGAATCCCACCTCAACACGCCCTCTCGTCATGTTGTCGAGGATGGCCAAATCCTCGGCCAGCCGAATCGGGTGCCACCAGGTTGCTATGTTGGCCATTTGGCCGATGCGTATCCTGGACGTCCGTGCCGCCAGGTCCGCCCCCAGCAGTATGGGGTTGGGGATGTCCCCCAGCCCGTACGGGCTGAAGTGATGTTCCCCGAGCCAGATGGCCTCAAAGCCCAGCTCTTCCGCCATCATGGTCTGCTGCCGCAAATTGTCCAGGAAATCCGCGGCGTTGGTAGCCTCCCCAGCCGACGCCGACACGGTTGTGAATGCTGCGAATCGCATTGCTGACCCTCCTGATAACCCGGACTTCCGGCGTACTGCCTTCCCCGCCGTAAAGTACCACGCCTTTCGTATGCGGCAATTCCCCCTGGTCTCGACAATGCTCGCTAATTGATCAGGCGATAAATGCCCGACTTCTGCGATAGCAGGTACAGCTCTCCATCGTTGTCCTCGCCGAACGACACGATGCGCAGCCGCGTGTCGGCCAGCTGCGCGTGCTCCGTAACCTTGCCGTCCTCATAGCGCAGCCCGAAGACCTTGCCGGAGCAGAAGTCGCCGTACACGTAGCTGCCCCTCAGCCACGGGATCGCGAAGCCGCGATAGACGTAACCTCCAATCACCGAGCAGGGTTCACCGCTCAACGGGTATTCCCACACGGGCGGCGTCATTCCCTCCCGTTCGCACCCGTCGCCGCCAGCGAAACAGCGGCTGCCCTCCAGCACGTTCCAACCGTAGTTGCCGCCCCGTTCGATGAGGTCGATCTCCTCCCAACGGTTCTGCCCTACGTCGCCGGCCCACAGCGCGCCGGTTTTGCGGTCAAAGCTGAACCGCCACGGGTTGCGCAGACCATAAGCCCAAATTTCGCCGCGTCCACCTCCCTCCGGCGCATCAACGAACGGGTTGTCCGCCGGGATGGTGTAGGGACGTTCCCGGGTAGCCTGGGACACGTCAATCCGCAGGATGCTCCCCAGCAGCGTTGAGACATCCTGCCCGTTGCCCAGCGGGTCGCCCGCCGCTCCCCCGTCGCCCAGGCCGATGTACAGGTAGCCGTCCGGCCCAAAAGCAAGTTGCCCGCCGTTATGGTTCGCGTATGGCTGCTCCACTTCCAGGATCACCAGTTCGCTGTCCGGGTCGGCGGAAGCATGGTCGGGCGAAATGGTGAAGCGCGAGACTACCGACCGCCGCGGGTCGCCCGCCGAGTAATATAGGTACAGGCGCCGTTCGTCTGCCGGATCCAGCGCCATGCCCAGCAGCCCTTCTTCCGTGCGACGGCTGCTCACCCGGTCGGTGATGTCCAGGGCCGCTACGACCGGAGCATCATCAACCTGGAATCCGTCAAATACCCATACTCGTCCGGCTTGCTCGGTTATCCACACCCGGCCATCCTTTGCCTGGACCAGGTTGGTGGGCGACTCAAATCGCGCGACCGTCAGCTGGACCACGTTAGTGGACGACTGAAACCGCTTGACCGCCGGGGCCGGATCCAGGAACAGGGTCTTCATGGCCGGCGAGGAAACCGGCGATGGCAACGTCGGGGTCGCCGTTGGCGCCGGCCCCGTACTGCCACACCCCGCAGCCAGCGCCACGAGTAAAATAGTCAGGATTGTCGCGATTACTGCCACATTCCCAAGATACTACACCGATTCGGAGCAACCGCTATGAACGCAATCGAAACCTGGGGCGAAATGGTGCGGGTGGAGCACGAGCAGTCGGACCGGATGCGCGGAGCGCGGCCCGCCGACCACTGGACGCAGGACGCCCGCAATTTCAAGGCCGACCCCCACCGAACGGACGACGAGTTGGTCGAGGAACTGCGTTCCCGCTTGTCGCCGGGCGAGACCCTGCTGGACGTCGGCGCGGGCGGTGGACGGCTGGCCCTCCCCCTGGCCCTTACCTGCTCAAGGGTAACGGCTGTGGAACCGTCGCCCAGCATGTGCGCGGTGCTGCGCGAGACCGCCCTGGAACACGGCATCACCAATGTTTCGATCATCGAATCCGGCTGGCCGGAAGCCTCCGTTGCGCCCGCCGACGTGGTCCTGTGCAGCCACGTCGTGTACGTGATCGAGGACATCGAACCCTTCGTCCGCAAGATGGACCAATGTGCCCGCCGTCTCGTCCTGGCGGTCCTGTTCCAGGCTCCGCCCCAGTCGCAAATGTACGGGTTGTGGGAGCAGGTTCACGGCGAAAAACGCTACGGCCTGCCGGCCCTGCCCGAGTTCCTGCCGGTGCTGGAGCAGCTGGGCATCAAGCCCGATGTGTTCGAACTGGAAGCGCCGCCGCCCCGGGGGTTCGACAGCTTTGAAAATGCCCGGGAGATGATCGCCCGCCGCCTCTACGTTGCCTCCGGCACCGATGCCATGGCCCGACTGGACCGGGCGCTGGAGGCGTCGTTGCGCGAAGTATCCGGCGTCTGGCAAATCGAGGGAGCGCAGCCCATACGCCCCTGCATCGTGGCCTGGGAAACCGCCGGCCGTTAGCCTATATGCTTCCCGGCATGGCTGCGACGGCACGCTCGAATTCGGCCGAATATAACCTGGCCCCCGCGTCGGCGTCGGCATCGGAGCGATTGACCACGATGCCCTTCTCCAGCGACGCCACCGGCACGCCGTCGCGGAACACCACCCGGTTGCCCGGCTGGGACGGTACCCGCTCGCCGGGCGTCACGATGCCCACCAGGTTCAGCGGGTCGCAGGCCGACACGACTTCCAGTGCGCCGGTAGTCGGCGCGCGGTGCGCCTCCCGCAGCGCCGACACCGCGTCCGGCAGCGCGAACTGCTCGCCCACGAAACCGGACACGAACCGCCCGCCCCTGATCTCGCCCCTGGCCTCCAGCCGGCGATAGACCCGTACCAGGTCCCGCCAGCGCGGCGCCATTCTTTCGCGAACCAGCAACTCGGGAAAAACCACGCCGTAGCGGTGTAGCAGCTGCATTGCTTTCGCTTCCAGCGGGTCCTCGACCGGGTCCAGGCATTCCAGCAACGACCACCGCCCGGCGTTGCCTCGCCGCTCCGAACGCGGCCGCCGCGACGGCGGCGGCTGGCTGGCGCTGATGCGCGCGCGCAGAAGTCCGGGCTCGGCTTTGCCATTGCGTCGGCTGCTGCCCTTCCGGTCCGGCCGGCTTTTGTGTGGCTTACCGTTAATGCGGGCGCGCAGGGGGAGCACGCTGTCCGACGTCACCAGCCCGTTGGCCGCCAGCATCCACAGGGCCTCTTCCACGTCCGAAGGCAGACGGCGGGTGTGGGCGATCAGGTCGCTCTGGAAGCACGCGCCCCGGTCGGTCAGGACTTCCAGTATCTCCGCCATCGCTCCCGTCAGGCCGCCGTGATTCTCGGCGGCCGGGTCCAGCAGCCAGTCCAGGGACTCGCGCAGGGCCAGCGTGATGTTCGAGGAGCGGGTCAGCGCAGCGGCTCGGAAACCGGAACCGTTGCCCGATGCCGCGCTGCTGCCCCTTGAGAAACGTCCCCAGGCTACCTCGCCGCCGGTACACAAACTGTCCAGCAGCGCCGGCTTGTAGTCCGAGACCCGGCGTGCCAGCAGTTCCGGCTCCCACGCGGCGGCCGCAGTCTCAAACCCCTGGAGCTTGTCGATTACGTCCAGCAGCCCACCCTCGCCGGCGGTTTGCCAGCCCGTCGCCGCATACTGCCACCGGAACAGGAAGCGCATGAAGGAAGCCTGCGATACCGGTTCAATCTCTCGACGCAGCCGGCCCACGGTGGCGCGGTGAATGCGGGCGAGAATCCGCCGGTCGCAAAACTCCTCTTCGTCAACGCCGGCGCGGAAACTCCCGCGCAACACCAGCCCTTCGTTCTCCAGTCCTATAACGGCGGTACTCACGTCGGATCGAGACAGGCCGAGCAGCCCGGCCATCTCGCCGGCGGTGAACGGGCCGGAGCACTCGGCCCAGCCGCGCACCAGGTGAAGTACCGCGTCCTCCCGCTCTATTTCATCCCCGCCGCGCCCGCTCGCCGGCGGCAGCAGGCTCACCCTCCCTTCCAGCACAGCATCCGGATATGCGGCGGAAACCAGGGCGGCCTGTTCCGCGGCCAGCCAGAGCGCCGCGCCCTCCGATGGGGCTATACTCAGTACCCGACCCGCTCGTGCCAGTTCTTCCAACCACCCGAGCAGCATCCCCCGCGAAGCCATCTCGGTGCGGGATGCCAACTCGTCCGCCGGAGCGACGCCCAGGGTCAGCAGCGCGTCGTGAAGTTCGTCGGCGTCTCGGATGGCCGGCCAGGCGTAGGCCGATTCCTGCCGGATGGCTTCCGGGTCCAGCGCCGACAGGTCGCGGGCGTCCTCGGGCAGGGCGCGACGCAGGGATACGGCCCGGGCCCGCCGCTCCTCCAATGGCGCATCGTCCAGGAACGCATAGGGCATGGCGTTGAGAATCTGGTGGGCGAACACCGAGGGCTGCACCGTGTCCCGCGCGAACACCTCGATCTCTCCCGAGCGCATGGACTCCAGCACACCCTTCAACCCTTCCAGGCTCATGGCCTCACTGAGGCAGTCGCGGGTGGTCTCGAACACCAGCGGGTGGTCCGGCGGCTCGATGTCCCCGGGGTCAGAGTTGTCCTGGCACTGGACCTGGGCCGGGAACACGGCGGCCAGCAGGTCGTCGGAGCGCATCCTTTGCAGCGGTGCCGGCACCTTCTTGCCTCCCGTGTGCCGCAGCAGGGCTAGAAAACGCGAGGCGTTCCAACGCCAGCGTGTCCCGTACAACGGGGCTTGGAACACCGCCTGGGTCAGCACTTCCTCCACCGTGTTGGGCGAAAGGTAGTTGAACACGTCGCCCAGCGGGAAGGCCATGCTCGGCCCCAGCGAAAAGTTCAGCCCGTCGTCGGTTGCGCTGGCCTGTAGCTCGAAGTCGAAGGTGCGGCAGATGCGCTTCCGCAGCGCCATGCCCCACGCCCGGTTGATGGCCGCGCCAAAGGGAGCGTGAATCACCAGTTGCATACCGCCGCTCTCGTCGAAGAACCGCTCGGCCACCACCCGGCCGGAGGTTGGCACCACGCCCAGGACTCGCTTCCCTTCCACAAGGTAGGTCACCAACTGGCGGGCGACCTCCGCCGATACCCCGGCCTCGGATACCAGCCACGCTTCGGCGTCCTTGGGATTGTCTAACCGTCGGTCGATGCCGTCCCGCAGTTGCGTAATCTCGTCGGAGAGTTCCCAGGTGCGGCCCGGCGCTTCGCCCAGCCAGAAGGGGATGGTCGGCAGGTTCCCCTGGGCGTCTTCCACACGAACCCGTCCGCTCTCCACGCGGCGAATTTTCCACGGAGTGTTGCCCAGCAGGAAGATGTCCCCGGCCAGGCTCTCGATGGCGAAGTCCTCGTTGACGGTGCCCACGAAAGTCCCGTCCGGGTCGGCCACCACGTCGTAGTCCGCGTTGTCGGGAATGGCCCCGCCGCTGGTCAGCGCGGCGAGACGCGCGCCCCGGCGTCCCTTCACCCGGTGGTTGATGCCGTCCCGGTGCAGGTGCGCGCCGTTCCGTCCCAGCCGTGGCGCGAACCCCTGGGAAAGCGCCTCCACAACCTGGTCGAACTTGTCCCGGGGCAGGTCCCGGTAGGGGTAAGCTCGCCGGCACAGCTCGAACAACCCGTCCTCGTCCCAATCTTCCGAGGCGCATTCCGCCACCATCTGTTGCGCCATGACGTCCAGCGGCCACGATGGAATGACAAAGGTGTCCAGGTTGCTCCGCCGCAGTGCCCGCGACAGGGCCGCGCACTCCAGCATTTCGTCCCTGGTCAGCGGGAACAACTTGCCTTTCGGCACGCCGCCGACGGTGTGTCCCGACCGGCCCACCCGCTGCACCAGCAACCCGATGGACCGAGGCGAACCAATCTGGCACACCAGGTCGATCTCGCCGATGTCGATGCCCAGTTCCAGCGACGCGGTGGCGACGCAGACCTTGACCTGCCCGTTTTTCAGCTTCTGTTCGGCGTCCCACCGCCGTTCTCGCGAGAGGCTGCCGTGGTGGGCGACCACTGCCTCCTCGCCCATTCGCGCCGAAAGCTGGTGCGCCACCCGTTCCACCAGCCGCCGCGTGTTCACGAACACCAGCGTAATGGCGTGGGTCTCCGTGAGGCCGGCGATGGCGTCCAGGGTCTCGCCCCAGATTTCATGGGTGGCGATTGGCCCAAGTTCCTGCTCCGGCAACTCGACGGACAGGTCAACCCTCCGGCGGCTGCCCGTGTCCACCACCACGCAATCGGGATTGCCTTCGGCGTCGATGTGCCGGTTGCCCACCAGGAAGCGGGCCATTTCCGACAGCGGCCGCTGGGTTGCGGACAGACCTATGCGGGTGATCGGCTCCTCGGAAAGCTGGCACAGGCGCTCCACCGACAGTGTCAGGTGCGCGCCGCGTTTGTCGTCGGCCACGGCGTGAATCTCGTCCAGGATCACCGTCCGGACGTGTTTCAGTCCCCGTCGCCCGCTCTCCGAGGTCAGCAGGATGTACAGCGACTCCGGGGTCGTGATGAGAATATGCGGCGGCCGCTTTGCCAGCTTCTGCCGCTCCGAAGCCGGTGTGTCCCCGGTGCGTACCGCCGTGGTGATCTGCGGTATCGGCGCTCCGGTCTCCTCGGCCAGCGCCGCGATCTCTTCCAGGGGCGTCGCCAGGTTTTTCTGGATGTCGTTGGACAGGGCTTTCAGGGGCGAAACGTACACCACCTGCGTTGCGTCCGGCAGTCCTGTCTCCATTCCCTGCCGCACCAGTTGATCGATGCAGGTCAGGAAGGCGGTGAGGGTTTTACCCGACCCGGTGGGCGCGGCGATGAGCGTGTGGCGCCCCTGCGCGATGGCCGGCCACCCAGCGGCCTGCGCCTCCGTCGGCGCGTCGAACCGGCTGCGGAACCACCGTTGAATGATGGGGTGAAACGAGGACAGGGACATGGCGCGATTTTAACACAACTGCGCCCACGTCTCGCCCCGCGTCGATTCGGGTACAATGCTTGCCATTGGCAAATACCGGATCCCACTGGAGTCAAACAATGAACAGTCGCGAGGAACTCAGGCGCAAGGGCAACGAGATACGGGAACGTCTGCAACACGGCGCCTACCCGGCCCGGGAGCGGCCCCGGGCTACGGCCAGCATTCCCGGCCTGAGAAACTTCACCGGGGAGTCCATCTTCGGCGCGGTGTGGTCCCGCCCCGGCTTGGACATCCGCTACCGGATGCTGGCCACCCTGTCCGTCCTCACCACGCTCCAGCGCCTTTCCCAGTTTCAGACCTACGTCCACAGCGCGCTGAGCCTGGGTTTGAACCCGGAGGAGATCCAGGAAGTGCCAATCCATTGCTCCCTCTACGCCGGCTTCCCCTCGGCGGTGAACTCCCTGGAGGTGGTGCACGAGGCATTTCGCGAGCGAGGCGTCGAGCCGCCTCAAACCGAAATCCCCGAGCTGAGCCTTGAGGAAATGGAAGCGCGGGGCCGCGAGCTACGTGATCAACTCTTCGGCCCTGAAGGACAGGGCGGTTACAACAGCGCGCTGATGGACCTTGCGCCCGACCTGCGAACGCTCACCTACCAGTACGGCTTCGGCGAGATTTTCTTTCGCCCCGGCCTGGACCTGAAATCCAGGGTCGTTTGCGCCACGGCCGCGCTGGCGGCGACCCGGGCCGACGGCCAACTGCGCAACTTCCTGCGCGCCGGCCCTCGCGTCGGCCTCTCCCAGCAGGAAATGGTGGAGGTGCTGATCCAGACCGGAGGCTACGCCGGCTATCCGGCAGCGTTGAACGCCATATCCATCGCCGCCGAGGTCTATAGCTGAGCCAACGGACGCTACCGGCTGCCGGCCTCTTGGAGATCGTTCTCGGTACGGAACGGCCCCCATTCACGTGGGATGTTGAGCAGCCGGTCTTCCAGGTTGTCCACGCTGTTCTGGCCGCAGTACGCCATCGCGCGGTCGAACTCCTCGCGCAGTATCTCCAGCATGTGGTGTACGCCCTCCGCTCCGTTCACCGCCAGTCCCCAATATAGCGGCCGGCCCACTGCCACCGCGGTCGCGCCCAGGGCCAACGCCTTGAGCACGTCGCTGCCCCGCCGCACGCCGGAATCCACGTACACTTCCGCCTTACCCCCGGCCGCCGCCACGATTTCCGGCACCATTTCGATGCTGGACATGGTGCTGTCAAACCGGCGTCCTCCGTGGGTGGAAACCAGGATGCCGTTGACCCCGTGCTCCACCGCCTTGCGCGCGTCTTCGGCGACCCTCAGTCCCTTCAACACCAGGGGCAGGTCGGTGAGACTCCGCAGCCACTCCAGCTCCCGCCACGTCAGCGGCGGGCATACCTGTGCTTCCCACGGCGGCGGTTCGCCGGACTCGGAAGCGACCTTCAATTGCTCGCGGAAGTTGCCATACTCGCCCGGACGCTCGTAGCGATTGCGTATGTCCCGTTCCTTGGGGCTGGGAAACGGCGCGTCGATGGTGAGCACGATGGCCCCGTAACCGGCCGCCTCCGCGCGCTTGACCAGGTTCTCGGTAAGGTCGTAACTGCGGTGCGAAAGCTGGAACCACAGCGGGCCGGTGGCGGCTTCCGCGATCTCCTCCATGCTGCAATTGGAATTGGTGCTGCACATCATCAGCGTGTTGGACATGCCGGCGCCGCGCACGGTGGCACATTCGGCATCCGGGTGCGCGTTGCTGTGAGCGTCCGTCGGCGAAATCATCACCGGAAAGCTGATGTCCGTCCCCAGCACGGTGGTCGCGATTTTCCGCTCGGTCGTATCCCGCATGAACCGGGGTCGCAGCGTCAGCGCCTCAAAGGCGGCGCGGTTGCGGGCCGTGGCCATCTCGTCCATCGCCCCGGCCTCGATGAACTCCCAATAGTTGTGGGGCAGGACTTCCCTGGCCCGCGCCTCATAGTCATAAAGGCTGACTGGATCCATTCGCACGGTCGCACTCCTCACAATAACGGCTTATTGGCAAGGGAATTTTACACCGGGCGGCACGGTATCGCGCCGGTTGACGGGTTTCAATCCATCGGTGTTAGACTGACTTGTAACGAAATCCTCGATTCTGCGCTCACCACGTCTCCCGGAGGCAACTATGGCTACCCATTCCGAAACCACGCTCCAGGACTTGCAACGTACCGCCCTGGAAAACCTCTGGGTGTACCTGCGGGAACCCAGCGACATGGCCGAGAAGGGCGAGCCCCAGATTTTCGTCGAAGGCAAGGGCTGCCAGGTTACCGACTCGCTCGGCAACACCTACATCGACGCCATGTCCGGCCTGTGGTTGAAGAATGTCGGTTACGGCCAGAAGGAAATCGCCGACGCCGCCTACGAGCAGATGCTCAAGATCACCTACATGCCCCTGGGCACCACCACCGAGCCCACCGTCGTGCTCTCGGAAAAAATCGCATCCATGATGCCGGGCGACCTCTCCCGCTGCTTCTTCACCAGCGGCGGCTCCGAGTCGGTGGAAACCGCGTTGAAGCTGTCCCGCGCCTACTTCAAGCGCATCGGCGAACCCCAGCGCACCAAGTTCATCAGCCGCCGCGACTCCTACCACGGCGCCACCATGGGCGCAATGGCCCTGGGCGGCAACTACCTCTACCCCAGGGAAGACTACGAACCCCTGATGCCCAATACCTTCCACGCGCCGCAGCCCAACTTCTACCGCTGCGAGTTCAAGAGCGAGTCGCCGGAAGAATGCGGCCAGCGGTGCGTGGACGCCATCGAGAGCATCATCCAGTTCCAGGGGCCTGACACCGTCGCGGCGGTCATCGCCGAACCCATCTCCAGCCCCATGGGAGCCGTGGTGCCGCCCGACAACTACTGGCCCCTGCTGCGCGAAGTCTGCAACAAGTACGGCTGCCTGCTCATCGCCGATGAGGTGATTACCGGTTTCGGCCGCACCGGCAAATGGTTCGGCTGCGACCACTGGGACATCGTTCCCGACATGATGACCGTGGCCAAGGGCATCACCAGCGGGTATATCCCCATGGGCGGAACCATCCTCCGCAAGCCCATCGCCGACGCCTTTGTCGGCAGCCCCTCGGCCGCCTTCCGCCATGTCATCACCTTCGGCGGTCACCCCGTAGCGGCGGCGGCATCCCTCAAGAACCTGGAAATCATGGAACGGGAAGGGATGGTTGAAAATTCGGCCCGCATGGGACGCTACCTGCTGGACGGCCTGGAAGAACTCAAGGAAAAACACTCCATCATCGGCAACGTCCGCGGCCTGGGCCTCATGTGCGGCCTGGAAATGGTGAAGGACCGCGAGACCAGGGAACACTTCCCGGCCGACGCCGGACTCAGCCCCCGCTTGACCCAGGGCTTCGCCGACCAGGGCCTCTTCCTGCGTGGCGGCGACCTCATGAACATCATGCCCCCGCTGTGCGTCACCCCCGGCGAGGTTGAGCAGATCGTGTCCACCATGGACGACGTGATCGGTCGGGTGGCGTCGGACCTGGGCGCGGCGTAGCGGCTCAGCCGACAAAACAGCAAAAACGGCCCCAACCGGGGCCGTTTCGAGTTGGTAATCAAGAAAATGGTGCCGAGGGGCGGATTCGAACCACCGACACCGGCATTTTCAGTGCCGTGCTCTACCAGGCTGAGCTACCTCGGCTAACAGGGTATTCGATGATAAGCAACGCAGGAAACATTGTCAATCCAAAACTGCCGTTGCCCCCCGCCCCTACGGCGAGCCGCAGGTCGCCACCCCTCCCGGCTTGTCCGCCACGCCATCCAGCCAGGCCGTGAACCCCTCGTCGTCCGGCGCGCACAGCCCCGTATTGGCGATGGCCAGCCGTTCCAGGTCCGCCAGATTGGTGAACCCCGACGGCAACGCCCCGCTCAACCCGGTGTTGTCGTGCAGCGACAGCCGAGTCAACCCGCTCAGGTTGCCCAGGCTCGCCGGCAGCGACCCGCTCAACTGGTTCCGCGCCAACCCGATGATGCTCAGGTTCGACAGGTTGCCCAGCTCCGTCGGTATCGACCCGGTGAGGCTGTTGCGATTGGCGGCGAAGCGGCGGAGGTTACTCAAATTGCCCAGCTCAGCAGGGATGGATCCGTTCAAATTGTTGCGGTCCAGCGCCAAATCCTGCAAGCTCGTCATGCTTCCCATGCTGGCCGGTATCGACCCGGTGAGGCCGCCATCGCCGTCCGCGTCAACCTGGCGATGCAGATAGAGCACTTCCAGTTTCTTCAGGTTGCCCAGGCTGGCCGGCAACGGGCCGGTCAGTTGGTTGTTCTGAAGCTCCAACCGCTCCAGATTGGTCAGGTTGCCCAACCCATCGGGTAGTGGGCCGGTGAACTCGTTTCCGCCCAGCGTAGCTATCCAAAGCTCGGTCAGGTTGCCCATGCTGGTCGGAAGCGGACCCTTCAGGTCGTTGTCGTATAGGTACAGTTGGCGCAGTTCGGTGAGGTTTCCGAATGACTCGGGTATGGTTCCGTTCAGGTTTCTTTGGTGGAGGGTCAGTCGTGTCACCCGTCCCAGGTGGTTGGTGGTAACTCCGGCCCACTCGTGCAGCGGCTTGTCGCTGCCCCAGTTATTGCTGGAGGTCCAGTTAGGGCCGTTGGTAGCGTTGTAGAACTCCATCAGCACCGGGCGGTCGCGGTCGTCCGGGCAGTCGTAGATTTGGACCTTGGTCAGGCCGTCCAGCCATTCCTGAATTGCCGCATCGTCGGGCGCACAAACCTGGGTATAAACGGTGTACAAGTGAGTCATGCTGGACATACCCGTCATGCTCAAAGGCAAAGGACCGCTCAAGCCGCGGTTCTCACGGATCATGAGCACCTGGAGTTCGGACAGGTCGCTGATTTCCGCAGGCAGGGAGCCTTGCAGGTTATTGTTCGGCAGCTCCAGGGCAATCACCCGCCCGTCGTCATCGGTAGTGACGCCGCCCCACTTGCCCAGCGGCTCCGCGCTCAGCCAGTTGTGGTTGTAAGTCCAGTTGGCTCCGCCGGTGGCATTGTAGAGGGCAGTCAGCGCGTCCCGATCCGGGTTGTACCCCGCCTCCAGCTTGGCCCGGTTGCTGCGTTGGGTCTCAACGCCGTCAAGCAGCGTTGCCACCTGGTATGTATAGGTCTGGCCTGTCGTCAAACCCTTGTCGGTATATGAGGTCGAACTGCCGTCGTAGCCGGTCATCTTCTCACCGTCGCGGTAAAGGGCGTAGGTGATCGGGGCTTCCGGCCGGTGCGGAATGGTCAGCGCGTTCCAGCTCAGTTCTATCTGAGTGCCGGAGGCTGTCGCCGTCAGGCGAGACTGGTAGCCGAACTCTTGCCAGGTGGCGGTGTTGTCGCCGTTGAAGTCTGCTCGCAGCGCGGGGTACTGCTGGTTAGTGCCAAAATCCCAGGGGTTGTCGGGGGTGGAGTCGCCGTCCAGGTCCACGTTCCAGGCGGAATAGATGCCGGTGTAGCCCCGGGGCGTCTGAAGCTCGCCGGTGGTCTTGGCGGTAGCGCCGTCGGTATGCCCGGAGGTGTCGCTGTCATGGTAGCTGTCGGTTATAGTCCCATCCACATTCACGCCCACCAATCCGCCGCCGCCACCTTGACCTCTCGTCGCGCCAGTGGCGTAACTGGTGCCTATAGTTCCTTCGTTGATGCCCACCAGACCACCGGTCGCGCCCTGGCCTGTAGCGTAGCTGGCGATGATGGTCCCTTGGTTCCGGCCCACCAATCCGCCGGACAACCCCGAGGCCGTAACCGTTCCGGTGGCGTAGCTGGCGCTTATTGTCGCGCCGTTGTTGCGGCCGACCAGGCCGCCACTGCTGGACTGGCCGTTGACCGCTCCGGTAGCATAACTTCCGATTATGGAACTGCCGGGTTCAGTGTAGCCGACCAGGCCGCCGGTATCTTCTTTGCCGCTGACCGCTCCGGTAGCGTAGCTGTCGAAAATCCTGCCGGAATGCTCATTTTCGCCGGTTAAGCCACCGGCATGCCTTTGGCCATTGACCGTAACTTCGGCATAACTGCCGCTTATTATGTGCCAGTTCTCACCGGTCAAACCACCGGTGTCGTAGGTGCCAGCAACCTTGCCGGTAACGTAACAGTTGCTGATTGTGCCGTTGCTCCAACCCGCCAGGCCGCCTACGTATTTCCCGCCTTTTACATCCACTTGAGCCAGCCCCAGGTTCCTGATTTCACCACCAATCCCCACCTCAGCAAAGAGCCCCTGATGGGGGAAGCTGAAGAAGAAACCCGGCCACACTTCGATTTCACTGCGGTCGATGAACAAGTTGGCGATGGTGCGACGGTTGCCTTCAAAGGTGCCGGTGAAAGAGTCGGCTTGAACACCAATCCGGTGCCAGCCCTGGCCCTCGTTCCAGTAGGTAGCGTCGGCAGCGGTAATCTCCCCGTCGCGGTTCTCGTCAAAGTCCAGGTTGGCCGTCAGCTCGTAGCCGGTGCAGGTAGTTCCGGCGGGGCAAACCGCGCCATCCTCTGCCACCGGAAACGCGACGGCGTAGTCCGCCTCATTCCCGGCGGCCGGCGTCCCGTCGCCGTCCAGGTCCCAACGGACGGCGTTGAGCTTGGCCAGGCTGTCAATTTCAATCAGGCCGTCGCCGTCGGCGTCGTGGTTGTTGGGCGCGCTTTCGGGTGTTGCCGCCGCCCGGTTGCTGCGCCGGGCTTCAACGCTGTTGAGCAGCGTCGCCACGTGATAGGTGTAGGTTTGTCCAACCGTCAGCCCCGTGTCGGTATAGGAGGTCGAACTGCCGTCGTAGCCAGCCACCTTCTCCCCGTTCCGGTAGAGGGCATAGGCAATGCTCGGCGGACTTGTCCAGTGAGATGCGTCCGCCGGGTTCCAGCGCAGAAACACGCGCGGGCCGGCGACCCGCGCCGTCACGATGGGCCGCTCCCGCACCTGGTAGCCCAACTCCTGCCAGGTGGCGGTGCCGTCGCCGTTGAAGTCGGCTTTCAGTACAGGGTACTGGTCTGCCGTCCCGAAGTGCCACGGATCGTCGCCGCCGGTGCTATCGTCGCCGTCCCCATCGGCGTTGTCCAGGTCCAGGTTCCATCCGGCATATATGCCGGTGTAGCCGGTGGGAGCGGTCAATTCGGCAGTGCTTTTGCCTCCCGCGCGGACACGGCCGAAGACGTCGCTGTCATAGTAATATCCGCTGATCGTTCTCCCACTGTTATTGCCCACAACGCCGCCGACGTGACTGTTGCCGCTGACCGTGCCCACAGCGTAGCTGCCCGCGATCGTTCCTTCGATCGTATCTCCCAACGCAGTATAAAACTCGTTATCACCCACGAGACCGCCGACATCGCTATTGCCGCTGACCGTGCTCATGGCGTAGCTGGACCTTATCGTTCCGTCGTTGGCGCCCACCAGGCCGCCCACATCTTCATCGCCGCTCACCGAGCCGGTAGCGTAGCTGCGGATTATCACGCCCTTGCGTTCACCGCCGAATTCTGACGCGTTGAAGCCTACCAGTCCGCCGACGTCATATTGGCCAACAACTTTGCCGGTGGAGTAGCTGTCGGTTATGGTGCCGGAAATTTCGTTCTCGCCCACCAGGCCGCCGACGTGAAGTCCTCCGGTGACATCAACCGCCGCCCAGCAACGGGTTGCCGAACCGAAAGTCTCACCAATCAGTCCGCCGGTATCATAAGTGCCAACAACTTTGCCGGTGGCCCAGGCGGCGGTAATGCTGGTTTCCACTTGGCTCCAACCGGCCAGTCCACCGGCGTACCTGTCTGCCGTAACGTCCACGCCCGGCAGCCCCAGGTTCCTCACCTCCGCGCCGTTGCCCAACACGCTGAACAGCCCCTGGGTATTTTTGGTTGAGCGGTCAGCAAACAGGTTGGCGATGGTGTGGCCGTTGCCATCGAAGGTAACGTGAAATAGACGGGCGTCGCGTGGGGAAGTACTCCCATCGTTGAGGGCGGTGACGCCTTGCCTGCCGATAGGAAGCCAGCCGGCGCCGTTGTTCCAGTACGCGCTGTCGGCAGCGGTAATCTCCCCGTCGCGGTTCTCGTCAAAGTCCAGGTTGGCCGTCAGTTCGTAGCCGGCGCATTCGGTTTCGGCGGGGCATACCGAGCCATCCTCGGCTACCGGGAACGCGGCGGAGTAGTCGGCGTCGTTGCTGGCGTTGTCTGCCGCGCCGTTGTCGTCCAGGTCCCAGCGGACGGCGTTGAGCTGGGCCAGGCTGTCGATTTCGATCAGGCCGTCGCCATCAGTATCATAGTGGGCGGGCGGAGTTTGCGCTTCGGCGGGTGGCGCGGCGACGAACAGGCTCAGCAACACCAGCACCAGCACGGCGGCCAGGGGCAGCAGGGGCCATCTTATGATGCCGCTCCCTCCGAGTTGCAGGGTGCGAAAACGCGCTATGCGGCGTCCTTTGTTGCTATTCAACATTGTCTGCCCCTCCCTCAGACACAATCCAGTCCACCCAACGGCGGATGTGCACGCCGAAAATGTCAAGTACGGTGACCGCCGCCAATTTTACCACCCAAAACCCCCAAATCCAGCATATATCGACATTAATTCCCAAAAACCCCGGTGCCCTTCCGGTGTCCGAACAGGGCGGGAGCCAAGCAAAGAAAAAGGGCGGTCAGGAAAACCCTGAACGCCCCGGCGCTACCTGGTCGGCGAAGTCGTCACGGATTCTGCTGGCGCAGCCGCGCCTCCAACTCGCGGACACGGGCCTCGGCGGCAGCGCGGGCCTCCCGCTCCCGGTCGGCGCGGGCCTCGGCGGCAGCGCGGACCTCCCGTTCCCGGTCGGCGCGGGCGCGTTGGTCTTCGTAGGTGAGGATTGGCCGGTCGGTCGCCGGATCGTAAAACACCAACTCACCTTCCTCCCAGCGCAGGTACAGGTCCAGCATCGCGCTGTACCCCTGCAAACTGCCGTCGGGCAACTCCGCTATCTCAATGGCAACGTACTCCCCGTTCTCCAGCCGGTCCCCGGCCAGCCGCGCGCCGTGATGCTCACCGGTCTCGTCAAACCGCCAGTACTCCGGTATCCCGATGGCGGCGTAGTCCCCACGCTTCGGGCCTGTGTCCTCCCGGCCGCTGCTCCGCGACGCGATTTCCAGCACGAAGTCCGGCGGCTTACCCTGCTCGGCGATGATGTACCCGTTGCTGGCTGCATACGCCGCCGGGTCCACGTCGAAGGCCACCAGCAGGTCCGGGTACCGCCCGCCGGCCAGGTAACGGGTCGGCTGGGCCACCGTGTAACGGTCTCCGGCCACCAGGATGCGGTCCCGCTCGTCAGGCCGCCGGTCCATCAGGTGCTGCTTCAGGTAATGAGCGTTGCCGTTGATGGTCAGACGGTCGAAGCTGGTCATCTTGTCGTCCGGGTTTTCGGGCGGGTCCGGCAGTCGGAAACGGCCCGGAACCGGAGGCGTCTTGAGGTGGGTGTCAGGCGTGGTCATGTCGCATCTCGTCCGGCGGTCGGCGCCAGGCGGCGCGCTGCCGCGCTGTGGCTCCCGGAAAGGCGCTGTTCTACGAACTGCATTCTACACCACGTTGCGATATTTTCCCAAAATCCCGGTGACGCTTCCCCCATTGCCCCACCCGTCACCCGTCCGTACCATTTAACTCAACCATCCAATCGCCCAACTCCCGCTCATGGTGAGCCTGTCGAACCACCGCCCCCAAACCCTCTCATCTGCCCGCCAAAACCGCCATTATCACCACCAAAACCCACCCATTCCGCCCCCATCATCCGCTCAAACCCCTACTCAAACGAACGGAAATGAGAGGAAATGAGCGGCATTTCGCCAAAATCGCCACCATCACACCTGCCACTGTCATTCCTGCACCCACACCGACATTCCCGCACCCACATCGTCATTCCCGCGAAAGCGGGAATCCAGATCTCAGAGGTAATCCCATGACCCTTTCCCAAATCCGTCGCCGCGTCAACGCCCTCAAGCGCAAGTTCGTCCTCGAACTCGCCATCCTCAGGCTGCGCCGCATCGCCGAAGCCGTCGCCGACGACTGGGACCTCGACGAGCCACCCGAGCCCCACGACGTCATCCAGCGCGTCGCCAAAGCCGGCTTCCGCCTGTCCACCTTCATGCGACTGCGCTGGTACCTCAACGACGCCATACGCCAGGGCGACGTCCCCGAGCCGCGCCGGATCGTCACCAGCCTGCTGCCCTGGGCCAGCAAGGACTGCTACCGCGGATTCTTCCGCAGCGAACTCCCCGCCTGATGTCCCAACCCGTAACGGTCGCGTCAGTTGCGTTGCAGGTCGGATAGGTCGTCCGTCAGGGTCCGCATTGTCTCCGGGTCGGGATCGCTGGGCTGTGGCCCGTAGTGGTAGCGCTCAAACTCCCCCACGATGCGCTCCACGGGCGGGTCCGGCAGGGCCTGGTTCGCTTCTTGCCGGTGTTCCTGCGGAGTCTGCCAGGTGTGGCGCGTGAACCCCACCGCCCGGGCGATGTCCAGCATCCGGTAGTACACCTCGCGCGGGTTGGTGGGCGGCGGCCGGCGCCGGCTCAGGTTGGAGGCCCAGTTGAACCAGCCGGCCAGGGCGTCGGCCACGTCCTGACCCGCGGCCTGCAACGTGAACGTCGATTCCCGGGTCTCCGCGTCGGCGTAGTCGTTGCCCATGAGACGCCGACGACGGAACATCCGGAACAGCACCCAGCCGGCCAGCGATACCGCCGCCAGGAAGGCGAGCCACTTGATGACCGTGAGTATCACGTTGGGAGGGCCCTCGCCCTCAACCTCGCGCAGGCTCTCGTGGAACTCCTCGATTTGCAGCCGGGCCAGCTCCAGGCCGCTGAGATCGCCGCCGCCGAAGAAACTGGAAATCCAGTTGCCGATGGCCACCAGCCCGGCGGCAAGCAGCCCCAGCAGCAGGAGGATCGGTCGCAGGGTCCACAACCCGATGAAGCCGATGCCCCGAACGATAGCCCGGGCAACGTCATCCAGGCCGCCCACGCCAATGGCTCCCAGGATCAGTGCCAACAGCAGCACCGCGCCCACGCTGGCGACAATGGCCATCAGCCACCTGCGGCTGATCTGGCCAACGCCGCTGTCGATGGCGAAACGACTCAGCGCCAGGCCGCCCAGTCCGATGGCGAAGTAGATGACCAGGATCGGCAGCCGGATAATGTGCGCCGGCATCAACGGGTCTGCCGCCGCCGCGACCAGCACGATGATGACGCCGCGTACGAAGGCGTTTCTGATCACGTCGAGCGTAACGTCGTCGCGGGCAATCGTGGTGCCCCGCCACCAGAGCAGCAGCAGCACACCGGAGGCCAGGCTGAGCGCCGCGATGGCGTTCAAGTCTCCGGAGAACACGAGCCCGATGGGAAACCACCCCGCCCCCATGCTGACCCCGGCAAGTACCAGCACCGACAACGCGCTGACAAACAGCCCGATGACGCCGCGCAGGTTCAGCGAGAAGCGGATGTTCTGCACGTACCAGGACAGGACGAATGACCAGGTGATGGCCACCATCGCAATGCCCAACGGCACGCCTGCCTCGGGGAGGCGGATAACGTTCGAGAGCAGCTTGCCGATCAGATAGATGGCAAAGCCTTCCAGGAACAGCGTAACGCCGGTGACCAGCGCGGAGCGGGCGAAGGTGGTCATTCCTTGCTCTCCACGACGGTGGCGGCGACGGATGCGTCGTCCAGCCAGTCGTCCCGCCACATTTCTTCCAGGCCGGCCAGCGACGGCCCGGCCATGTACAGCGGGACTTCCGGCGGCAGCAGCTGCGCAACCGGGCCGGGGTCGCCGTCGCCGGCGTAGAAGATCATGACGTGGTGCCCGCGACGACGGATTTCTTCAGCCTCGTTCACCACGACCCGGGACACCAGAGCGGTAACCAGCACCACGGTGGCCCCGGATACCAGCGAGTGCGACTCTTCGCGCAGCACCGAGGACAGCTCGGTGACCCAGAAGGGCCCCGCCATGGCCAGGGACTCCAAAACCGATTCCAGTTGCAAGCTGCCGGAACCGGGCGGCACCGACATCCACTTGCTGGAATAAGAGGCGATGGCGTTGCTGACCAGGCTGAAGGTGTATTCCTCACGACAGGCGTGCTCGGCGACGGACGCAGCGACGGTTACGGCGCGCTCGAACAGGCGGCGGTTGCTCCCCTGCCAGGCGGCGTCGCCGGTCCGCGCGTTGAGCGCGATGAGCATGTAACGGGTGGCTGCCGGTTCAAAAACGCGGGACTCCAGCTTGCCGTGCCGGGCCGTAGCCTTCCAGTCGATACGCTTCAAAGGGTCGGACGGCAGGTAGTCGCGGAGGCCGACGAAACGGCTGGGGTCGTCCTGGATGAACCTGTGTCCCCGGCTGGCGCCCAAGGGCCGCTCCCAAAGGTTCATCATTTGGCGCAGATCCACTATGCGGGGATAGACCAGCAGGTACTCCACGTTGGTGATATGCTGCTCGGCCGAGGTCAGGCCGAACATATCGCCGCTGCGCAAACGCGCCGGGCCGATGCGATGGTAGCCGCGAACGCGACACCGTACCCGGTAGCGCCAGGTGACCCGCTGATAGGGGAGCAGGGAAGTCGTGATGCGGTGGTCCAGTTCGGCTTCCGCGCCGACGCCGCGCCGGAACGTGCCCCCGGTCTGGAGACCCAGGGGAAAGGTGTCGGAAATGTCCAGCCAGATCATCGGCAGGATCTTGTCGTTGTCCACCGTGATGTAGTAGTCGAGCACGTCTCCAATGAAAGCGCGGCGACGCTCCAGCCGCCGGGAATAGGTGAGCCGCCGAAATGCGTAGCGCGGCCAGTGCTTCCCAGTAATCCAGATGAGCAGGACCAGCACGCCGACCACAATCAGCAACGCCTGGCTGGCGAGGAGGCCGGCGATGATGGCGATGGCGGCGGCAATAACCCAAAGGTCGCTTATCATGGCCGCAGGATAACCGATTTGCGAGTCGCCGGCACGAATCTCTGTGATATGCTGATTGCGATTCACCGGAATAGACAGGATAAGCGGGATGGATCGGACACGAATCGGCTCGAAGGCGCGCTACCCCAACTGCGACGGACGGATTGAACTGCAATGAGCAGCCCGGTTGAGGAGAGGTTACTGGGCCGTCTGGCCGGTCTGCTGGAATGGCAGGGTCTGGGTACCGCCGCCTTGACGCCAAGACCCCGCGGTGGCCGTTTGCACGGAGCGGACGCGGAGGAGGTTGCATCGCTGCTTGAAGAACTGGCCGCTGCGGATGCCGGGTTGCCCGCCGGCCGTCGGCCCCGCAGCCTGATCTTCGGCAACGGGTGTTTCGCCATCGGGAGATACGCCGAGGCGCTCACGGTGTACCAGGCATTGGTCGGCGAGCGGCCCAACGATTTTGCGGTGCACTTCAACCTGGGCGTTACCTTTTTGCGACGACGCCAGCCGGAAGAAGCGGTTCGCGCCCTGACCAGGGCCCTGGAACTGGATGCCTTTTCCGCGCCGGCCTACTACCAGCGCGGCAATGCGCGGGACGATATGGGAGACGGCGCCGGGGCGCTGGAAGATTATGCGACCGCCATCGGGTTGAATCCGGATTATCTTCAGGCGCACTATAATCGCGGGATCGTGTTGAACAAGATGGGGAGATACCCCGAGGCCATTGAAGCGTTTAACGATGTAATGGCGCTGCGGCCCGACATAGCCAACGCCTATTTGAACCGGGGCGTGGCGCGAGATGAGGTGGGAGACGTGGACGCTGCCGTCGCCGATTACGACGCGGCGCTGCGCTGTGACCCGGACAACGCCGACGCGCGTTTCAACCGGGCGCGGATACGTTATCGGGTGGGCCGATACCGGGAGGCAGTGGAGGACTATACGGCGGCGATTGGGCTGCGTCCGGATGACGTGGAGGCAATAAACAACCGGGGCCTGGCCTACGATGCGCTGGGACGGTATGAGGACGCTATTGCCGATTACGACGCGGCGTTGAAGTTGCAACCGGATTTCGCGGAAGTGCTGAGCAACCGGGGCGCGGCGTTGGAGAGCCTGGGCGACGTTAACGCGGCGTTGGTAAATTACCTGGAGGCGCAGAAAGCGCTGCCGCATTTTGCCGCCGCCTATTACAACGCCGCCCGCCTGTATGCCGACCGTGGCGACATCGCCGGGTGCGCGGAGCAGTTGGCGGAGGCGGTCCGGCTGCAGCCGGGGCTGTATGCGGAAGCCGAGTCCGACGAGACGCTGGGGTGGGTGCTGGATCTGTCGCGGATGAGAGACGAACGGCAGGGGGTTGAGTAATCGTCAGTCGCCGCAGCGCGATTGACGGTTGATCTAATTTTCGTCGTCCTGGGGGATGACCTGGCGGAGGATGGCTTCTTCGCTGAGCCCGGCGGCCTCGCTGTGCACTTCCGGTGTGTCGGCGATGAGCAGGTCGGGATCTATGGCCGCCGGAACCTTTTCCGGTTTGTGGTCGGCATGGGTGAGGATGTTGTGGGTGATGACGACCAGGGCCAGAGCGGTGAGGCCGAGCATCACATCCAGGCCGCGGTGGTGTATGACTTGGTTCAGGGCAAGCATCACTCCGTAGCCGAAGAAGATGCCGATGGAGGAGCGGAACACGGAACGGCGGAACAGCAGGACGAAGATGATGCCAACGATTATGCCGATCAGTACGAACCAGTTCAGGTAGCCCAGCGACACGCCCACCAGCACCACCATACCGTCTCCGCCCTTGAATCCGGTGAAGATGCTCTTCCAGTGGCCGGCGATGGCGGCGGCGCCGGCCACCAGGCCGAGCAGCTCGTGCTGTCCGAACATGGAGGCGACGTACACGGCGGCCGCGCCCTTCAGGACGTCGCAAGCGAATACCATCATGCCGCGACGGCGTCCGACGTGCCAGAAGACGTTGGCAGTGCCGGCTCGCCGGCTGCCGGTGGCGAAAATGTCCACGCCCTTCCAGCGGGCCACAAGGTAGGCAAACGGGATACTGCCAAGCAGGTAGCCGACCAACGCCGCCGCCAGGATGCGGGTTATCAGGGGGGCGAAGTCGGCAAAAGGCATATGGTCAAGTCGCAATTAGGACGAATTTAGAAATTGGTAAAGGATGATACCACAGCGCTTCGTACCGGGTTTATTCAGGCTTGTGAGCGACGTACAGCCAGTAGCCGACTTCACCACGCCGGACCAGCTGTTCTACGCGCTCCAGCAGCCCTGGACCGAACTCAACCAGGTCGCCAGCGACGGGCGGCGCAGAATGCGCAAGGCTGCCCCAGATCGTCATTTTGCCGCGCAGTTCGGATAACAGTTCCAGTACCTCGCCCGACAAGTCGGCCCGATCGGTTACGGTGAAACCACCGGCTGCCAGGAGGTCCGGGTAACCGTCGGCGGGCAAAGCGTCGGTGAGGCAAAGCATCATGCCCACGGTTCCGTCCAACTCGGGCGGCAGGCTGCCAGGTTCAACGGTTACGTCGGAAAGGCCGATGACTCCGCCGGGCCGCAGCAGCCGGTAAACCTCGGCGATTGCGGCGGACTTGTCGGCGAACAGGCTGGTGGCGCATTCGATGATGACGGCGTCGAACGCGCCGGTGCGGAACGGCGGCATTTCCGCGTCACCGCGAACAAAACCCACGTTAGCCGGTATGGGTTCGCTGAGAGCGCGCTGACGGGAAGCTACGGCGGCCTCTGGGCCAAGTTCCAGGCCGGTTACGTGGCAGCGGAACACGCGGGATATTGCAGTGGCGCCGGTCCCCAGGCCGCAGGCCAGATCCAGAACGCGCCAGCCGGGTTGTATTCCCATGGCGCGGCCCAGACGGTTGGTGGCGCGGAGGCCGCCGGGGTGCAGGCTGTCGCCAAGGATGAGCCGCGCAAACTCCGAGGAGTACAGGTCGGCGCAGCAGATTTTGGCGGAGTAGGTGGAGAGCATCCGGCAGCTACTCTCACACCTGCCCATTCCCATCAAGGGAGAGAGCTTTAATTCTATGGCGGCCCTGCTGCTGGATAAGTTGTTCGCGCACCTGCTCGCGGTAGCCGACGGAGTTGTAGGCGCAGAAGGGTATGGCGCGGCCGTCGGGCGTCAGGATGCCGACGCAGCACTTCATCACCTGCTTGACGTTAAACGTCCAGGCGTCCAGGAAGTCCTTGATGGCGATCTGGAAAATGTGGTCCTTGAGATGGTTGATCTCATAGGGCAGGTCCAATCCGGGTCCGCAGGCGCACTCGAACTGGCTGGCAGTGGTTTCCGTGCCGGCCACGGCGGACGCGGACCACAGGCCTTCCAGCGCGGTCTGAATGTCCACGGCGTTGGGCGGCTTCGGCAATGCGCGGTTCGTGATGTAGTCCAGGTACTGGTCAATGTCCAGGAGGCGAGGTAAGGGCGTTACGTTGTCGCCGTCCACGAAAAGGTAGGAATTGACCTGGCAGGTGGGGAAACAGCATGGGACGGGTACGAAGTCCTCCAGGACGAAACGGCCGTCGGTCTGATCGACGATGCCGTGGATGATGTCCGGGATGGTGACCCGGGTCATCGGGTCAAACTCGATGTGCCGGCCGACGTGGGTGACGGGCTGGAACACGACGCCACGGACGGCGGGGTGCTTGAGTCCAAACTCGACGATGGGTCCGACCTCGTCGGTGTTCACGTCGCGCTCGATTGCGGCGACGAGGACGGCGGTCATGCCGGCATCCGCGAGGCGGTCAAGGGCGCGCATCTTGGTTTCCAGCAACGGTTCGCCGCGTATGGTGCGATAGGTTTCCTCGCGCAGTGCGTCGAACTGGAAATAAACGACGGGATTGAGGGCAGCCATCCGGGACAAGAATTTGTCATCGTGGGCGAGTCGCACGCCGTTGGTGTTGATCATCACCTGGCGAATGCCCCGGTCTTTGGCGGCCTGAATCATCTCGGGCAGTTGCGGGTGGATGGTGGGTTCCCCGCCGCTGAACTGGACCACCTCGGGGTCACCCTCGATTTCGATGAATCGATCAAGCATGGACTCAACCTGTTCCAGGGTGAGGCTGTAGCCGATGCCAGCGTCGGCGAAACAGACAGGACAGTCCAGGTTGCAGCCGGTGTTAACCTCGATGAGGGCCAGGCAGATGTGCTGCTTGTGCTCAGGGCAGAGCCCGCAGTCCAGGGGGCAGCCGTTCTCAACCTCTGTGCTGAAATCCAGGGGGATGGTGCCGGGCTTGTTGAAACGCACGCTGCCGACGTACATCTCGGCGTCAGAACTGATGATGCCTTCAAACCAGCCATGCTCGGGACAGCGCTTCCGCATATAGACCTTGTTGTCGCGGATGATTACCTGCGCGTCGATGACCGCCTTGCATTCCGGGCAAATGGAGCGGGTGAGCTCGTGAAATATGAAATCGGCGTCCTGCTTGGTATGGCTAGTTGTGGCCAACTGAGGATACTCCTTGAATTGTTGTTAGTAGTCTTTCGCGCATAATGCCCACCGCCTCCGGGTTGTTGTCAATCAGCGTAAACTCCCGCCCCTCCCGCTCGGCAGCCTCGCCCAACGTCCCGCTGCCGGCGAAGAAATCCAGCACGCGGTCGCCGGGGTTGGAATGTACTCGGACGATGCGGCTGATGATGTGCAGGGGTTTCTGGGTGGCGTAGCCGGTTTTCTCCTTGCCGGTTACGATGGTGCGCCACCAGACGTCCGTAGGGGTTTTGCCGCGAGCGGCTTTTTCGGGGCCGACCAATCCGGGAGCCAGGTAGGGGATGCGGTCGATGGCGTCGTAGTTGAAGGTGTAGTTGTTCGGATCTTTCGCGTACCACAGGATGTTGTCGTGCTTGGCCGGCCAACGGGTTTTGGGGCGCCCGCCGTAATCGTAGGCCCAGATGATTTCGTTGATGAAGGAATCCCGGCCAAAGATTTGGTCCAGCATCACCTTACAATAATGCACTTCACGGTAATCGATGTGGAAGAACAGGCTGCCATGGTCGTCCAGCACTCGGTATGCTTCCGCCATGCGGGGCCACAGGAAGCCGATGTATTCGTCGAAGTTGTCGGCGTAGCGGCTGTTGCCGACTATCTCCGTGAGATAGCGGCGTCCCTGAAAGCCCGTGCGGTCGCCGTTGGCGTCGGGCGTGACCCTGATCCGCGTGCGGGACTGGGGCTTGCCGGTATTGAACGGCGGGTCAACGTAGATCAGCTGAAACGCGCCATCGGGCAGCGTGGGCAGGACATCGAGATTGTCGCCAAGTATAATTTCGCCCATTGTGAGCCTCCGGCAGTGGGGGCATTATACAGGTGATTGACATGACTCAAGACAAGCATTCCAACGGGGCGCTGGCCGGCGTCAAAGTTCTGGATTTGACGCAGATCATGGCCGGGCCGATGTGCACGATGCTGCTGGCCGACATGGGCGCGGACGTGATCAAGATCGAGCGGCCCGGCGGCGGGGACGATACCCGGCGGATGGGATCGCGCCTGTCGGAGCGGTTCGCGGCTGGCTTCTTGGCGCTGAACCGCAACAAGCGCAGCATCGCGCTGGACCTGAGGGCTGACGCGGGGAAAGCCGTTTTCAAGCGCATGGCGGAGACGGCGGACATTGTGGTGGAGAACTTCCGGCCCGGGGTGATGGATAGGCTGGGCCTGGGTTATGAATCGTTGGCCGAGATCAATCCCCGGCTGGTTTACGCGAGCATATCCGGGTTCGGTGGCACCGGCCCGTATCGCAACCGGGGCGGCTTTGACCTGGTGGCCCAGGGCATGAGCGGGTTGATGTCGGTTACCGGGTTCCCGGGCGGACCGCCGGCGAAGGTGGGCGTCCCCATCACCGACATCGGCGCGGGGAGTTTCACCGCCGTGGGCATCCTGGCCGCGTACATCCATGCGCTACGAACGGGTCAAGGCCAGCAAGTGGACGGCTCTCTCATGGAGGCCGGCATCGCCTACACGATATGGGAGTCGTCGGAGTACTTTGCCACCGGAGAGATACCGGGCCCGTTGGGGTCGGCGCACCGGGTCAACGCGCCATACCAGGCGCTGCGCACCAGCGACGGCTACATCAACATCGGCGCCGCGTCGCAGCCGACATGGGAGCAGTTTTGCCGGGCCATCGGCCAGGAGGCGCTGATTGAAGACCCGCGCTACAAGGAACCGAACGACCGCAAGGCGCGTGAAGAGGAACTGGCGGAGCTATTGGAAGGAATCCTGGTAGAACACACGACGGCCCACTGGATGGAGCAACTGGGAGCGGCTGGCGTGGTAGCCGGCCCAATCTACGACATGGAGCAGGTGTACTCCGACGAGCAGGTGCTGGCGCGGGAGATGCTGGTGGAACTGGAGGACGAGGAACTGGGCCGGGTGAAGAATATCGGAGTGCCGGTGAAGCTATCCGCGACGCCAGGGCAAATACGGCATCGCGGCCCGGCACTTGGAGAGCACAGCCGGGAGGTGCTGCTGGAGCACGGGTTTACGGAGATGGAAGTAGAGGAGTTGGTTGCGGCAGGGGTAGTGGTCGAATAAGGGTCTTATCTACAACCGGTGCCCAACCTTTTCGGCGGAAAGCGGATCCCCGTTCCGAAGCGCTGCTACATCGTTCGCCAGGTGTAGCCCTCGGTCATGGCCAGGAACTGGTCCATCAGGGCAGGGTTGGCGATAATCAGTCCCGGCGAGAATAAGGTTGCGTTATTCAGCGTGGCCCGGTCAAGGACGCGGGCGCCGGCTTCCTGGGCCAACAACACGCCGGACGCGATATCCCAGGAGGAAAGGCTGTGGTGAGCGTACAGGTCGATGCGCCCCGCGGCGGTGTACGCGATGCTCAAGGCGCTGGAACCCATCAACCGGTACCCTGAGATTTGCGGCCAGATTCCGTCGACCATTTCCATCAGGTGCTTGGCTTGTCCGAAATCGTAGCCGAGGTCAAACCCCAGGATGGCATCGTCGATGTTCTGCCGGTCGGATGCCCTCATGGCTTGACCGTTCAGGTAAGCGCCGGCTCCCTGCTGGGCTGAGAACATTTCATCCCGTACCGGGTCATAGGTAACACCGGCCACGACATTCTCCCCGTCAGCGATGGCCACGACGATGCAGAAGTGAGGGATACCCTCGGCGAAGTTGCGGGTCCCGTCGATGGGGTCAACAACCCAGGTGTAGGGAGAAGCCCCGGCGACGGGGGCCGACTCTTCGGACAGGACGCCGAAATCCGGGTATTCGCCGGTTACATAGTCCAGAATCAACCGCTCGGACGCCAGGTCGGCGTCGGTGACCACGTTGGCCCTCCCCTTGAGGCTAACTTCGACGTCAGTGCGGAATCGGCCCAGAACCAACTCGCCGGCCCGGCGCGCGGCGGTTTCACAGACCTCAAGGGCGGTTTGTCCGGAGCGGGATCGGGGCAGTCCGACGGGAGCAAGGGATTCCGACATGCGGGGGCCTCCTCTACTGGCAAGCCGCCGCAGTCTAGCATCCGCAGTAGGCTCGGACAACCGATGATATACTGATGAGGTGAGTACGCAGTCGAACAGGCCGTTGGTCGGTGTGGGGGTGGTGTTCGTGCGCCATGGTGAAGTGTTTCTGGCCAGGCGACGGGGAGCCCACGGTGAGGATAGTTGGGCCTCCGCAGGCGGACACCTGGAGTTCGGGGAAACGTTGGAGGAGTGTGCCCGGCGTGAGGCGATGGAAGAGCTCAGCGTAAGGGTTGGCGAGCTGCGCGTCCTTTGCCTCAGCAACATCGTTGCCTACGGACGCCATTACGTCGATGTGGAATTTCTTGGCGATATAGGGGATCAAGAACCAATTCCGACGGCATCCGACGGGTCGTTCGGAGAGTACGGGTGGTATCCGCTGTCCGGGCCACCGCAGCCGTTGTTCGAACCCATGCGCCTGGCCATCGAGAGCCTGCGGACGGGCCAATGGTATTATCCTTCTATATCAGAACAATAGACATAACCCAGTTAAATTATTTCAAAAAATCGCGTATTTTCGTACTGAAAACATGGTACGAAAATGGCGATTATGCTATAATTAGTTCTACACCAACAGTATTATGATTCGCAATAATGTCACGCTGCCGGTTGGATCATTTTGTCAGCCGGAGCTGACCATCGGGGTAATATGACGCAAGCCATAGCGATACCGGCGACGGAGGATTCTTCCGAATATACTTCGGACAACATTCAAGTGCTCAAGGGCCTCGAGGCAGTCAGGGTGCGGCCCGGGATGTATATCGGCAGCACCGGGGTTGACGGACTGCACCACCTGATCAAGGAACTGCTGGATAACGCGGTGGATGAGGCGCTTGCGGGCTACTGCGACCGCATTGACCTGCGCATCGCCTCCGACGGCGCCGTGAGCGTATCCGACAATGGTCGCGGAATCCCGGTGGACATCCATCCGGACACGGGAGTGTCCGGGTTGGAAACGGTTATGACCACACTGCACGCGGGCGGCAAGTTCGACGGCGCGGCGTACAAGGTATCCGGCGGCCTGCATGGCGTGGGCGCTTCGGTAGTGAACGCCCTGGCCTCTGACTTGCACGTGGAAATCTGCCGGGGCGGCGCTCGCTACACGCAGGATTACGCGCGGGGGATTCCGACCACCGACCTGGTGCAGCACCAGCGTGTCCGTCGCCAGGGCACGACCGTAACGTACTACGCCGACCCGGAGATTTTCCCGGAGATCAACTACGACTTTGGCCGCCTGGTCGCGCAGTTGCGTCAAACTGCGTACCTCAACAAGGGGCTGGAGATCTGCCTGATCAGCGAGTTTCACGCGGAGGACCGCAACGGCGACATTGAGCGCTGTTTCTTCTTCGACAGCGGCGTAGCCAGCATGGTGCGGAACATCAACCGCAAGCGCAACGTGGTGATGCCGGACCCGTTCTACTACCAGCGCAACGCCGAGGACGCCGACGTTGAAGTCGCGTTCCAGTACCATCACACGGACGGACACGACAATCTGGCCGCCGACGAGCGCACCTTCGCCAACTGTATCCTGACTCCGGAGGGTGGCACGCATCTGGCCGGTTTCCGGTCGGGCCTTACTCGCGTGCTCAACGATTACGCCCGCAAGCAGAACTTCTTCAAGGACGCCAAGGACTCGTTCAGCGGCGAAGACACTCGCGGCGGGCTGGTTGCGGTGGTCAGCGTCAAGCTGGGCGACCCGCAATTTGAAGGCCAGACCAAGAACAAGCTGAGCAATCCGGAGATTCGCAGCCGCGTTGAATCCGCCACGTCCGAGGGGTTGACGCGCTTCCTGGAGGAGAACCCCACCGCCGCCAAGGGAGTGCTGGAAAAGGTACAGACCAACCACGCCGCCCGCGAGGCCGCGCGCCGCGCCCGCGACCTGGTGCTCCGCAAGAATGCCCTGGATGGAACCTCGCTGCCCGGCAAGCTGGCCGACTGCTCGGAGCGCGACCCGGCCAAGTCGGAACTCTACATCGTGGAGGGCGAATCGGCCGGCGGCTCGGCCAAGATGGGCCGGGACCGGCAGTTTCAGGCTATTCTCCCGCTCAAGGGCAAAATCCTCAACGTGGAGCGGTTCCTGGACAAGGTGGAGCGAATCCTGAGCCATGAGGAAATCAGGGCGCTGATCTCCGCCGTGGGCACTGGTGAGGGAGAAGCCTTTGACATCTCCAAGCTGCGCTACCACCGCATCATCATCATGACCGACGCGGACGTGGACGGTTCCCACATCCGTACGTTGATCCTCACCTACTTCTACCGGAGGATGCGCGAACTCATCGAGGGCGGCTACCTGTACATCGCCCAGCCCCCGCTCTACCGGGTGCAGCGTGCTCGCAACATAGCCTATGCCTACTCCGAAGAAGAAAAGGACGACCTGATCAAGAAGATGTCCACCGCCCGCTCGGAACCTTCCGTGCAGCGGTACAAGGGCCTGGGCGAGATGAACGCTGACCAGCTCTGGGAAACCACCATGGACCCGGCGGCTCGCAAAATGTTGCAGGTTACTATCAGCGACCTTGACGATATCGACGGCATCGCGGATACCGACGAGGTTTTCGCTACGCTGATGGGAGAACAGGTAGCCCCACGCAAGAGTTTCATCCAGAACCACGCCACCGAAGTGCAGAACCTGGATGTCTAAATGCCTTCCGGCGAGCTGACTCTGCTCATCTCCGAGGCGGAGTTGAAATCAGGCGTCGCCGAACTGGCCCGGCAGATTGACCGGGACTATGCCAGCACCGGTTTGGTGCTGGTTTGCATTCTGAAGGGCGGAGCGATATTCGCTTCGGACCTGCTCCGGGAATTGAAGTGCAGCGTGCACCGGGTGGAGTTCCTGCGTGCCAGCAGCTACGGCAGCGGCACGCAATCCTCAGGATCCGTGCGTATCGAAAGCACTCTAGCCGCGGAGCAGGTGTCGAGCCGGCACGTGCTGGTAGTTGACGACATCGCCGATACCGGGCACACCTGCGTTGCGGTTTCCGATTACATGCGCGGCATGGGCCCGGCCTCGGTGCGTTATTGCGCGCTGTTAGACAAACCGGACCGGAGAGAGGTTTCGGTTGACTGCGACTACGTGGGTTTCACCATCCCGGATTACTTTGTGGTCGGCTACGGGATGGACCTGGACGAACGCTACCGGGGCCTGCCGGCAGTCTATTATTTTCCAAGTGCGTAGGGGCGAATATTCATTCGCCCCTACGGAATTTTGGTTCCCTAAAATCCCACGGCTTGGCCGTCTCCACGGGGGTCGGACGCGCCGGTGAGCACGCCTCGACGGCCATCGCGTACAATCAACTGCACGCAACCGTGGAATGAGCCCAGAGCATTCTGAACGACATTGTGTCCCATGCGTTTCAAATCGCGGATGGTGTCGTCGGGCATTCCCATTTCCACGCGCAGTTCGCCGGCGCGGTTGATGGTGGCGGGATCGGTGCCTGGGAAGCTGAACCAGCGGGGCGATTCAACGGCATCCTGTGGTTGAAGTCCGCCGTCAATCAGTTTGGTGAGCATCTGGATGCCGACCTGGGGCTGGAGATCGCCGCCGGGCGTGCCGCCGACGATGGAGACCTCGCCGTTAGCGGTGGTGAGGTAGCAGTTCAGCGTGTGCATGGTGCGCTTGCCCGGCGCGATGACGTTGGGGTGATCCGGCTCTAGGCTGAAACCGCGTCCACCACGATTGTTGAACAGGACTCCGGTTCCGGGGGCGACCACGCCTGAACCGAAGCCGTTGGAAAGGCTGTGAATCCAGCTGACTGCATTGCCGGCGCCGTCGGCGACGCAGAAGTAGGTGGTATCGCCGAGGCCGTTGGTGGGCACCAGTGGACGGACCTCGGTACCGGCCTGGAAGGGATGAATTTGATCCCGCCGCATGTCGGCGTACTCGGTGGAGAGCAGGCCGTCCAGGGGCCAATCGACGAAATTGGGGTCGCCGGCCAGTCGATTACGGTCGGAGTACGCGATTTTCTTGGCTTCAACCAGCAGGTGAATGGCGTCCGCCGAGTTGGGCGTCATGGAGGTCAGGTCGTGGCCGGCGACGATGTTGAGCATCTCCAGCAGCAGGAACCCCTGGGACGGCGGACGGGTCTGATAAACCGTGTGTTGCCGGTAGGTGGCGCTGATGGGTTCGCACACGTCGGCATGATGGCCGGCGAAATCAGCCTCTGTGAACAGTCCGCCATCCGATGTAGCCTGATTGAGTCCAGCGACCAGCTGAGCGGTCAGGTCGCTGCGGTAGTAAGCGTCCGCGCCGCCCTCGGCCACGCGGTGGATGGAGTTGGCGAGGTCCGGGTTGGCCAGGATTTCACCCTCGCGCGGCGGACGGCCGTTGCGCAGGTAGATGTCCGCCGTGGCAGTGTGCCGGGCCAGGAGCTCGGCGTTGCCGGCAAACGAGCGGGCGATGCCAGCGGGCACGGGGAATCCCTGCTCTGCGTAGCGGATGGCCGGAGCCACCAGATCCGCCATGGGTATGGTGCAGAAATTGCGGTGCATGGCCTCCCACGCGCCGGCTTCACCGGGCACGGTAACGGAGTGGGCGCCTGTTATCGGCATGAGCGCCAGGCCCTGGTTGCGGTAGTAATCGGCCTCTGCGCCAGAGCCGGCGACTCCGCTGCTGTTGATGTTGGTAACCCTGCCGGAGGCGGCATCGTAAGCCAGGATGAACGAGTCGCCGCCCAAACCGCACTTCGGGACAATGGTAACGCACTCCACGGCGGCGACGGCGAGAGCGGCGTCAAACGCGGTGCCGCCGTCCTGAAGCACGCGCAGGCCTGCGGCAGCCGCCAGCGGAGAATCGGAGCACACCATGCCATTCTGACCGTGCACGGCGCTGCGGGCAAGTTTGGTGATTGACATGGCGGCCTCCAGTGTGGTTCGTAGTCGGCGCAGTCTGTTACTGCGCTAATAATCCTATACGCCACGCCAACTGGCAAGCATGGTTACTCGAAGCGAATACCATCGCCCCACCGCACAACCCCTTCTACCCCGTCCACCTTTGATATAAATTGTGCTATCAGCTCCTTTCGTCCCGGCATAATCGCATCCGCCGCAATCTCCGCCAGCGGGATCAGCACGAAAGCCCGTTGCGTCATGCGCGGATGTGGTATTTGCAAGTCCGGATCCGCCACGCTCACCGCTTGGTCGCCGTACAGCAGGATGTCCACGTCAATGAGCCGCGGTCCCCAGCGATAGCTTTCGGTACGACCAACCTGGGATTCGACCTTCTTGCAAACCGCCAGTAATCCCACGGGAGGAAGCGTCGTCTCGTATCCGGCCACTAAGTTGAGAAAATGCGGCTGCTCCGCAACCCCCCACGGTTCGGTTTCGTACACCGACGAACAGGCGGTGCGGCGCATCCCCGGCGTGGAGTCTAGAAGCAGCAGCGCCTCCGTCAACGCCGCCAGCCGGTCGCCCAGGTTGCCGCCCAGGCCCAGGTACGCGGTTACCGATTCGGCCATCCCTCCGGCCTCCAGTCCCGCATGATGGCGTCGGTCATGCGGGCCACGCGCACCATCTCTTTGACGTCGTGGACGCGCACGATGTCCGCGCCGCCGGCGATGTTCATGGCAACCGCCGCTGCCGTACCCTCCAGCCTCTCCTCCGGCGGCAGGTTGAGGACGCGCCCGATGGTGGACTTGCGGGAAACGCCGACCAGCAAGGGAAATCCCAACTCCCTGAGCTCCGGGAGCCGGCGCAGTAACTCGAGGTTGTGCTCTGCGGTCTTGCCAAAGCCGATGCCGGGGTCAAGGACGATGTTGTGGTAGGCGACGCCGGCGGCTTGAGCAATGCCGGCGATTCTGCTCAAACCTGCAATCACGTCCTGGACTAAATCTTCGTACTGCGCCTGACTCTGGTTGTGCATCAGGATCGCCGGCACGCCGGCGGCGGCGATGACCGGCGCCATTGCGCCGTCTGCCAGGAATCCCCATACGTCGTTGACCATCGACGCGCCGGCGTCGATGGCGCGTCGCGCCACTGGCGCCTTATAGGTGTCCACGCTGACGGGAATGCTGACCGATTCGCAGATCGCCGAGAGCGCGGGGAGCAGGCGGGCGACCTCCACCTCGGCTGAAATCGGCTGGCTGCCCGGTCGCGTGGATTCTGCGCCCACGTCGATAATGTCTGCGCCGTCCGCTTCCATGCGTTGCGCCAAATCCACCGCCGCCCGTGGGTCATCGGCGAGCCCGTCGTCGGAGAATGAGTCAGGCGTCAGATTGATGATGCCCATCACGTAGGTGCGGCGACCCCATACCAGGGGCTCGCCGCCGGCGACGGTCAGGCTCGGGTTAGGTTCGGGGATTGTCCGGTTGGATGACAAGAGCGTGGATCTCCGTTCCGCAAGCAACAAGCGGTGAGTGCTATTATACCGACCAACCGACTGCCGCTGGAGGCCGATTTGACCACGACCAACGAAGCACCTATTGAATCGACGGGCGACGCGAAACTGGAGCATTTGCTGGAACTCAGCGAGCAGGCTGCGCTCGGCGGTGGGCAGAGACGCATCGAACAGCAGCACCAGCGGGGCAAGAAAACGGCGCTGGAGCGGTTGCAGTTGCTGATGGACCCCGGGACGTTCCAGGAGATCGACCGGTTCGCCACCCATCGCACCACGGACTTCGGCCTGGCGGGTCGGACCTTCCTGGGCGACGCGGTGGTCACGGGGTACGGCAACATCGACGGGCGGCAGGTGTTCGCCTACGCGCAGGATTTCACGGTGTTCGGCGGTTCGCTTTCGGAAGTGGTGGGTCAGAAAATCTGCAAGGTGATGGACCTGGCCGCCAAGACCGGGTGCCCCATGATCGGCATTTGCGACTCTGGCGGCGCTCGCATCCAGGAAGGGGCCCTGAGCCTGGCGGCCTACGGCGACATATTCCTGCGTAACACCTTGTACTCCGGTGTGGTGCCCCAGATTTCGGTGATCATGGGGCCGTCGGCCGGCGGCGCGGTGTATTCGCCGGCCATCACCGATTTCATATTCATGGTGCGTGGCACGGGCCAGATGTACATAACCGGCCCGGACGTGGTGCGCGCTGTCACCGGCGAGGACGTTACCCACGAGCAGCTTGGCGGAGCGGACGCCCACGCGGCGCGCAGCGGCGTGGCCCATTTCGTGGCCGATTCCGAGGACGAATGCCTTGAGGAACTGCGGCGCCTGATTTCTTTCCTTCCACTCAACAACCTCGATGACCCGCCCGCCTATCGCACGGCTGACCCGGCGAATCGTTCGGATGAGGTTCTGCGCAGCATCGTGCCGCCGGAACCCAACCGGCCCTACGACATCCGCGAAATCATCTATCACATCGTGGACGATGAAGATTTCATGGAGGTGCAGGCTGGCTACGCGCCCAACGTGGTAGTCGGCTTCGGGCGTATGGCCGGCCGCACGGTGGGTCTGGTAGGAAACCAGCCGGCGTTCCTGGCCGGCGTGCTGGACATCAACGCATCGGCCAAGGCGTCCCGGTTCGTCCGCTTCTGCGACTGCTTCAACGTCCCATTGGTTACGCTGGTGGACGTGCCGGGCTTCATGCCGGGCACGGAACAGGAATACGGCGGCATCATCCGCCACGGCGCCAAGCTGATCTACGCCTACGCCGAGGCCACGGTGCCCAAGGTGGCGCTCATCACCCGCAAGGCGTACGGCGGCGCGTACATTGTTATGAGCAGCAAGCACCTGCGCTCCGACGTGAACCTGGCCTGGCCCAGCGCTGAGATCGCGGTGATGGGCCCGGACGGCGCGGTGAACATAATCTACCGGGAGGAGATCGGCAACGCGGATGATCCCGACTCCCGCCGGGCTGAGCTGATTGCCGACTACCAGGAACGCTTTACCAACCCTTACGTGGCAGCCAACCGCGGCTACCTGGACGACGTGATCGACCCGGCGGCAACCCGGCCCACCATCATCCGTGCCTTGGAGATGCTCCAGAACAAGCGGGACACACTGCCGGCCAAAAAGCACGGCAACATACCGCTATAATAGCGTTTTCAGCCTCTTCGCGTGGTCGGGAGTTATAAACGATGGAATTCGGCGTCTTCTACCAGATCCCTTGCGGTGAGGATCAGACCCCGGCCGAACGCTACTCCGACGTGATGGCGCAGGTTCAGTTGGCCGACCAGCTCGGTTACGACATGGCGTGGCTGGCGGAACTGCACTTTGCACGACGCTTCTCGGTGATGCCGGCGCCGCTGCTGATGGCCTCCGCGTTGTCGCAGACCACCGAGCGCATCATGCTGGGCACCGCCGTCAACCTGCTGCCGCTGCATCACCCGCTGCGAATCGCCGAGGAGGTTGCGACGCTGGACGTGCTGTCGGACGGGCGTGCCGTTTTCGGCATCGGACGCGGTTCCAACCCGAACCACTACCGAGGGTACGGCATCCCAATCGAGGAACGTAACGACCGATTCGTTGAGGGGTTGGACCTGGCATTGCGGGCCTGGACGGAAGATGAATTGGATTATCACGGGCGCTTCTACCAGGCGGAGGGAGTTCGCTTGGAACCCAAGCCCATACAGCAGCCGTACCCGCCGGTGTACATCGCATCCAACGGCGCCGACACCTTTCCTCTGGTGGGCAGCCTCGGCCACAGCATTCTCGTGACGCCTCTGATCATCACCGTGCCGGGCGTGAGCGACGGTTTGGCAGTGTACCGCGAAACGCTGGCCGAGCACGGGCATGACCAGTCCGCGGCCAAGGTGGTGGTGAACGTGCCGGTGTATGTTGGCGAAACTGCCGAGTCTGCCAAAGCGGGTTTTGCCCCCACCGTGAACAACTATCTGGGAACCCTGCGCAGTATGCAGAACAACTCCCGGGGCTCGGGTCGGGCATTCCAGATTAGTTACGACGACATTTACAACGAACTCGGAGCAGTGGGGACGCCGGAGCAGGTCATAGAGCGGTTGCAGGGATTCAAAGAGCTCTACCAACCGCAAGAGATCATGTGCTGGTTCAACATCGGCGGCATCCTGACCAACGAAGAAGTGGGCCGGTCAATGCAGCTGTTCGCCGACGAGGTAATGCCCCACTTCAGGAACCGGATGGCATAGTGCCTTGGATTCCCTCGCAAGCGGGAATGACGTGAAATAAGTGACAAGTAGGCACAACACCGGCTCCCTGTTTGAGTACGGGCAGCAGCAGTACGCCCGCGACACCGCGCCGTTGGCGGAGCGCATGCGGCCGGCGTCGTTCGACGAGTTCGTGGGACAGGAGCACATCCTCGCCGAGGATAAGGTGCTGCGCCGCGCCATCGCCACCGACCGCGTCCCGTCCATATTGTTCTGGGGGCCGCCCGGTTCCGGCAAAACTACGCTGGCGCGACTAATCGCCACGGTCACCCGGGCGTACTTTGAGCCGGTTTCGGCGGTGTCGGCCGGCGTGGCCGACCTCCGCAAGGCGGTTGCGGGAGCGCAGGAACGGCGGTCCTTTTACCGGCAGCCGACCATCCTGTTCGTGGACGAAATCCACCGGTTCAACAAGGCGCAACAGGACGTGATTCTCCCCCACGTGGAAGACGGCACGGTCATATTCATCGGCGCCACCACGGAAAACCCGTCCTTTGAGGTCAACGCGCCGCTCTTGTCCCGGTGCCGGGTATTCACCCTGCAGGCCCTGGCCCCTCAGGATGTGTCGAGGATTGTGGAGCGTGCCTTGGAGGATGAGCGCCGCGGTCTGGCCATGATGAACCCGCGACTGCCGCCGGACGCCCTGGATCACCTGGTCAACATTGCCAACGGCGACGCGCGAGTTGCCCTGAACGCGCTGGAGATGGCTACGGTAGCCACCGAGCCGGGGCCCGATGGGCTGCGTCAAGTCAGCGTGGACGCCATTTCGGACGCGCTGCAGAGGCGTACCCCGCTGTACGACAAGGCCGGCGACAGCCATTACGACACCATATCGGCATTCATCAAGTCGGTTCGGGGGTCGTCGCCCGACGGAGCGCTCTACTGGCTGGCGCGTATGCTGGAGGCCGGCGAAGACCCGCTGTTCATCGCGCGCCGGCTGGTGATACTGGCTGCCGAGGACATCGGGCTGGCCAATCCCGGCGCGCTGCCGGTGGCCGTCGCCGCTCAGCAGGCGGTGCATTTTATCGGTCTCCCCGAAGGCCGTATCCCCCTGGCCGAGGCGACGGTGTACTTGGCCACGTCGCCCAAGAGCAACTCGGCCTACATGGCGCTGGAACGGGCGATGGATGACGTGCGCAATGCTCCTCATGAGCCGGTGCCGCTGCACCTGCGCAACGCAGTTACGGGCTTGATGCGCGGCATGGGCTACGGGTCGGGCTACAAGTACAGCCACAGCTACGAAGGGCATTTCGAACCCCAGGAATACCTGCCGCCCGGTTTGTCCGACCGTCGTTACTACCAGCCGTCGGACCAAGGCTCGGAGGCCGCAATCGCCGAAAGGCTGCGCCGTTGGTGGGGTGACGACGGCCCTTCTTTCGGCTCAGGGTGAGCAGGCGTTTCTGTCAGGGCGACGTGTAAACCTGCACTAACTGGGTCACGCTGAGATTGGGGCGCAGCGCGCGGTCGATGATGGCCCTGACCTGCCATCCAACGAAAGTGTGTTGACCCAACACCGAAGGCATCAGTCGGTCTGGCACCGGCAGGTGAAAGGCCCAATCGGTCTGCTCGCCGGCGTCCTGAATGGCCGGTCGTTGCAGAATCTGTTGGCTCTCCACCACGCGGGCCTGCTTGTTGCCTGAACGTTCCCAGCGAGCCAACTCGACCCGCAATTCTCGCGCCTTGACCGGCGTTTGCGTGCTAACGGACAGGTTGCCGTCAATTGCGCCGCCGTTCACTGCCAGACCCGAGTCAAGGGACAAGTCCATGCCGACGTTCCTGAACTGCCGGTTGATGGTGGGTTGGTCGGGCAGGCGTTCGCCCCCGATGTTCGCGGCGTCGGCGTGAGCGAACACCACCACCTCCTGGGTGATCTCACCGACTTTACCCAAAGTCAGGTTCGCCAGCAACCCCTTGCCGGAAGGCATCCAGTCGGATTTGGCCAGGATCGATGCGGAAAGCTGCCATGTGATGTGAGCGTACTTGCCCTTGACAGTAGGCGGCGCCGGAACGGGAAGCCGGAGTTGTACCGGAAACCTTTGCAAGACCCCGCCTTCCAGCATCGTGTCTTCAATGAAGACATGGTCCACTTGCACCGGTTCGCCGAACCGCGACCTGCCCCTTCTCCCCTGCATCATCATCTGAGGCACGGCATCTCGCGCCGAATCGATGCGCAGGACCTCGGTCTGAGATAGCCGAACGTAGCCGACCGACGCCAGGAAAGAGGCGTGCGGCGTCACCGACACCTCTGCCTCAACAATATCGCCCGGGTACAGCGGCCGGGAACCGATTGAAACCGAGATATCGGCGGCGGGCGGTGTGGAACGGCGTAGCATAAACCGAAGCCTGCGTTATGCCTGCCAATTGGAAAGACCGGAGCTTGGCGACCGACTTCAGCCGCCCTGTATGGCCGCCATCGCCTCTTCCGCCGACACTATGTCGGCCTGGCGGTTTAGAATGCGGCTGATTAGGAAGTCATGCACGTCCGGCTCGCTGTCGGCGCAACAGTCCTCAACGATGTATAGCCGGTAGTCCCGGTCGGCGGCAAAGCGGGTGGTGGACAAAACGACGCCGCTGGTGGCGTAGCCCAGAAGGATGATGGTGTCGATGTTGTTGCCGGTCAGGGCGACGTCCAGGCTGGTGCCGAACAGCGCGTTGACCCGGTGCTTGCCCACGACAACCTCGCTATCTAGCGGGCGCACGTCGGGGTGGATGACTTCCAGAGGGTCGAACACTGCCGGCTGGCCTGATGCTTTGCGGGCGCTGAATGTCTTGTTGCGCTCGCTGATTTCGGGGTATCCAGGGCGAAACACGGTAGCGCAGTAGCACACCATCAACCCGGCATCCCGCGCCGCAGCCTGCAACTCGACCGTGCGCGCGACCACGCCGCGCTCCACGGCGTGGGGCAGGTTGCCCATGGCCTCGGCGTAAAAGTCGGCAATGAGCAGGGCAGTGGTGTCGCGGTTGATGGTGAAATCTGCCATATCAGCCCCTAGGCGGCCGCCAGCCGCCGCACCGTCCCGTTGACGCGGGACAGGGCTTCGTCCACGTCGGCGGATGAGATTTGCCGGTGGGTGACCATGCGCAGCGACTGCTCCCGGCTGTGGCTCACCAGCACGCCGTCCTCGCGCAGGGCGGCGATTACCGCTCGGGCCTCTCCCACCTTTTCGCGGTCAACCTCAAAGATGACGATGTTGGTATGGATGCTGTCCGGGTCCACTGTCAGCCCGTCGATGTTGGCGAGGCCGTTCGCCAGCCGGCGGGCGTTGGCGTGGTCGTCGGCCAACCGCTCTACCATGGTGTCCAGTGCCACCAGGCCGGCGGCGGCGAGAACTCCCGCCTGGCGCATTCCGCCGCCCACCATCTTCCGCCACTTGCGCGCGCGGGTGATGAACTCCTGGGAACCGCACAGCACGGACCCTACCGGGCAGGACAGCGCCTTGGACAGGCAGAAACTCACGTCGTCCACGTCTTTGGTCAGCTCGGCGGCGGGCACTTCCAGGGCTACTGCCGCGTTGAAAATGCGCGCCCCGTCCAGGTGGACCGCTGCGCCGGCAGCATGGGCGACCTCAACCACATCCTTCGTATCCTGGGGCGTCATTACCCCGCCGCTGCAGCGGTTGTGGGTGTTTTCCAAACAGACCAGGGTAGTGGCCGGCACGTGGATGTTGGAGGCGTCACGGATGGCCGCCTGCACGTCCTCAGGAGCGATGCGTCCGTTGGCGTCGTTGGGGACCAGGCGGACCTGGGCGCCGGACAGCGCCGTGGGGCCGCCGGACTCGTTCCAGAACATGTGGGCCTCCTGGCCCATGATCATCTCGTCGCCGCGGCTGCACCAGGCCAACGCGGCGATCAGGTTGCTCATGGTGCCGCTGGCGGTGAGCAGGCCGGCCTCCTGGCCCATCATCTCGGCGGCGCGTTCCTGCAGGGCATTGATCGTGGGGTCCTCGCCGAATACGTCGTCTCCGACTTCGGCCGCAGCCATCGCCCGACGCATCTCGTCAGTGGGGTGCGTGATGGTGTCGCTCCGCAGGTCGATAGCAGCCATGTCGCCTCCTCGGGGCAGTGGGGTAATTTCGTTGTGATGGGCGCCATTCTAGCACCAACCGGCCGGCGACACTACCGGCCCGCTGGCTGGCAAACCTGTTATGATAATTGCGGCGATTCAGACTGAACGGAGGGGCAATCATGCGGCAGAGCGCGGTCAGCTTCATCACTAGGGGAATGACCTTTGAGGGCATTATCGCGCTGCCGGACGGCGAAGGCCCCTTTCCCGGCGTGGTGATGTGCCATCCCCATCCTTTAATGGGCGGCAACATGGACAATAACGTGGTGGTTGCCGTTACCTTCGGCCTGGCCGACGCCGGCATCGCCTCCCTGCGCTTCAACTTCCGTGGCGTTGGCAACAGCCAGGGCGAGCACGCCAAGGGCGAGAAGGAACATGAAGAAGCCCTCATGGCCATGGAATTCCTCGGCGCGCTGCCCGACGTGGACGACGACCGCATCGGGCTGGGCGGCTATTCGTTCAGCACCCGCGTTATCTGCGCGCACAAGCAGCTTTACAAGAAACCCAGGGCCATCGCCCTGGTAGCCCCCTCCATCGATGCCATCACCGGCAGCCCGCTGCAGCAGGACAAGACCCCTCGCCTGATCATCACCGGCGACCGCGACCGGCTGGTAGCCGCCGAGGGAGTGGACGAGCAACTGGGGAAATTCGACCCGCCGGCCGATTATCACGTGGTTGCCGGCGCTGACCATTTCTGGGTGGGGCGTGAGCGCGAAATGGCCGAGACCGTAGTGCAGTTCTTCCTGAAACATCTCGCCACTCCCTAGACATGCTCCGATTTCCCAAAGGCCGCACGCCGATTTACAGGGACTGGACCCTCCTCCAACTCGCGGCGCTGGCGCTGGCGCTGGACCAGCTCACCAAATTCGTCGTCCGGCAAACCCTGGAGTGGCATTATTCGTGGCCGGCGACGGGCTTTTTCCGGTTCACCCACGTCCACAATACGGGCAGCGCCTTCGGACTGTTCCAGGACCAGAATTTGCCTCTGCTCTTTGTATCCCTGGTTGGCGTCGTTGTGCTGGCGTACATCTACCAGAGCCAGGAGCGCCCCACCCGTCTGCTCCGCTTTAGCATTGCTCTGATGCTCGGCGGCGCGCTGGGCAACCTTATCGACCGGATACACCAGGGGCATGTGACGGACTTTATCGACGTCGGGCCCTGGCCGGTTTTCAACCTCGCTGATTCCGCCATCGTCGTCGGCCTGGTCATGATGGGCTGGCTGCTGGTGATGCAGCGGGATCAATCCAATGCGGCTGAAACATCGCCCGCCGCCGTCATGCAGGACAACGCGACCTGTCCGCTCTGCGACGGCCCGATGATCTCGCTGCCCAACGGGGCGAGGTGCGCCGATTGCGGTGTGCGCGAGCGGATTTTGGCCCGTCAGCATCAGGATTTACCGGATTAGAGGATTTTCAGGATTTGGGCGGCGACCGGTACGAGTTCATCGTAGGCGATATTCCGCAGTCCTCCCGCCTGGACGCCTGGCTGGCCGGACAACCGGAATTGGCCGAGGCCGGCCTGTCGCGCAGTCGCTTGCAGTGGCTGGCCGTTGACGGCAGCGTAACCGTCAACGGAGCGCCGGCCCGTCCCTCTCAACGCCTGCGCCCGGGTGATGTCGTCATAGTCAGCGTACCGCCGGCCCGGATGCCGGAGGATCTAATCCCGCAGGATATTCCGCTGTCGATGGTCTATGAAGACGGCGACGTTGTTGTGGTGGACAAGCCGGCCGGGTTGCCGGTTCATCCCGGGCCGGGCCACCCGGACGGCACGTTGGTTAACGCCCTGCTGGCGCGGTGTCCCGACATTCGCGGAATCGGAGGCGAACTTCGGCCCGGCATCGTGCACCGGCTCGATTTGGACACGTCCGGCCTGCTGGTGGTGGCCAAGACCCAACTTGCGCACCAGAATCTCACCGAGCAGATGAAGCGCCGCGAGATTCTCAAGGAATACGCGGCCGTCGCGGTAGGACTGGTCACGCCGGAATCGGGCGTCATCGACGCACCCATCGGACGCGACCCACGTCACCGGCAGCGCATGGCCGTTACCGCCGGCGGACGCGTCGCCCGCACGCACTACGAGACACAAGAAGAACTACCGGGAAATACCCTGCTGGCAGTACGGCTGGAGACCGGGCGCACGCACCAGATACGGGTCCATCTGGCATACCTTGGGTATCCGGTCTTTGGCGACGACGTGTACGGCAATCCGAGCGCGCTGCTCGACCGCCAGTTTCTCCACGCCGCGCGGCTGGGATTCCGGCATCCCATTACGGACCGGTGGATGGAACATCGGGCCGAGGTGCCGGCAGACTTGGCGGAGGTTCTGGATCTGTTGCGGAGATAATGGGATAACTGGTGCGCTATAATCAACTGGTGGACTGCTTCAGCAGCGAATCTTAATGTCAAGCGACGGAAAATGAGCGATAGCCAATCTACGCCCGCCGGGGACAATCCCACCGATTTCATCCGCAGCATAATCACCGAAGACCAGGCGGCCGGCGCTTACGACGGCCGGGTCGTTACCCGCTTTCCACCCGAGCCGAATGGCTACCTGCACATCGGGCATGCCAAGTCTATCTGCCTCAATTTCGGCGTAGGCGAGCAGTATCCCGGGGCCCGCTGCCACATGCGGTTTGACGACACCAACCCCACGCGCGAGGACATCGAATACGTCGAGTCCATACTGGCCGACGTCAAGTGGTTGGGATTCGACTGGGACGAGCACCTGTATTACGCGTCGGACTACTTTGAGCAGCTGTACCAGTATGCCGAGCAACTCATCCTCGACGGCAACGCCTACGTTGACAGCCTGACCGCCGACGAAATGCGCGAGTATCGCGGCACGTTGACGGAACCCGGGCGAGAGAGTCCCGACCGGAATCGTTCCACCGAGGAAAGCTT
Source organism: Dehalococcoidia bacterium (assembly GCA_022825745.1). Taxonomy (GTDB): domain Bacteria; phylum Chloroflexota; class Dehalococcoidia; order Lucifugimonadales; family UBA3495; genus Bin87. Next base: position 66,719 of record JAJDWF010000085.1, read on the forward strand.
GGACCTGTTTCGCCGGATGCGGGCCGGCGAGTTCGCCGATGGCGAATATGTCCTACGAGCCAAAATCGACATGGCGTCGCCTAACGTGAATATGCGCGACCCGGTGCTCTACCGGATTCGACACGCTGAACACCATCGCACCGGTGACGACTGGTGCATCTATCCCATGTACGATTACGCTCACTCACTGTCCGATTCCATTGAGGGCATCACCCACTCGCTGTGTACCCTGGAGTTTGAGGACCACCGCCCGCTGTACGATTGGTGCCAGGAAGTCCTGGGCATCTACCGCAGCCGGCAGATCGAGTTCGCCCGCCTGAATTTGACCCACACGGTGATGAGCAAGCGGATGCTGCGCCGGTTGGTGGAGGACGAACACGTGGCAGGTTGGGATGACCCCCGGATGCCCACCATCAGCGCACTGCGTCGGCGGGGCTACACGCCCGAGTCCATCCGCGACATGTGTGAGCGGGTCGGCGTCGCCCGGCGCAACACCGTCACCGAACTGGCGCTGCTGGAACACTGCCTGCGCGATGACCTGAACCGGCGAGCCCAGCGGCGCATGGCCGTGCTGGATCCGCTGAAGGTGGTGATTACCAACTACCCTGAAGAACAGAGCGAAGAGTTCGAGGCCATTAACAACCCCGAAGACGACGGCATGGGCGCCCGCAGCGTGCCTTTCGGGCGCGAGATTTACATCGAGCGGGACGATTTCATGGAGAACCCGCCGCGACGGTTCTACCGGCTGGCCCTAGGCCAGGAAGTCCGCCTGCGCTACGCCTGCCTTATTACCTGCACCGACGTGGTGAAGGACGCCGATGGCAACATTACCGAGGTGCAATGCACCTACGACCCGGACAGCAGGGGCGGAAACGCACCCGACGGGCGCCGGGTGCGTGGCACTATCCATTGGGTTTCGGCTGCCCATGCCGTGCCTCTGGAAGTACGACTGTACGACAACCTGTTCAGCGACCCCGACCCTGCCGGCGCTGCGGCCGGCTCCGGCGATGATTTCGTGAACCTCATCAACTCCGATTCGCTGCAAGTCGTAACCGCAATGGCGGAGCCTGCCCTCGCCGACGCTCAACCGGGCGAGCGCTACCAGTTCGAGCGGCTGGGTTACTTCTGCGCCGACCTCGATTCGAGGCCGGGAAAGCCGATATTCAACCGCACCACCACCCTGCGGGACAGCTGGGCCCGCATCAGCCGGCAGCAGGGATGACGAAGTAGATACAATCCTGATAACGTTGATGTCCCCGCGATTTACGGCGCGCTGCTCATTGTCCGGAATCGTGGCTTGAGGAGGCCATCCACCATGCCCGACACCGTCCGCGTCCGCTACGCGCCCAGCCCTACCGGCAACCCGCACATCGGCAACATTCGCACTGCCATGTTCAACTGGCTGTTCGCGCGCCGGCACGGCGGACAGTTCGTCGTGCGCGTGGAAGACACCGACCAGGGCCGCATCACCGAGGGCGCGGTGGACCATATCCTCGACGGCCTGGAGTGGCTGGGCATCGATTGGGACGAAGGCCCCCGCGTGGGCGGCCCCTACGGACCATACTTTCAGTCCGAGCGGTTGGAACGCTACAACGCCGCCGCTGATAAGTTACTGGCCTCCGGGAACGCTTACCGCTGCTATTGCTCACCCGAGCGCGTTGCCGAGTTGCGCAAGGAGCAGGCCCGCAACAAGCAGCGTCAGGGGTACGACAGCCGTTGCCGCAATCTCTCCGGCGAAGAACGTGAAGCCAATGAAACCGCGGGGCTGCCGTCTGTGGTGCGGTTTGCCATGCCGCAATCCGGTGTTACGTCGGTGGAGGATGCCATCCGCGGACACGTGGAATGGCAGAACGATTTGACCGACGACTTCGTGCTGGTCAAGACGGACGGTTTCCCCACTTATCACATGGCGGTTGTGGTGGATGATCACGCCATGGAAATCAGCCACGTGCTGAGGGCCGAAGAATGGCTGCCCAGCACGCCGCGCCACGTGCAGTTGTACCGCGCGCTGGAACTCCCGATGCCGCAGTTTGGCCATCTGCCCATGATCCTGGGTTCTGACCGGGCCAAGCTGTCGAAACGCCATGGCGCGACCTCGCTGATGGAATACCGGGACGACGGGTTTCTGCCGGAGGCGCTGATCAACTTCATGGCGCTGCTCGGCTGGTCGCTGGATGGCGAAACGGAAGTTATGAGCATTGACACCATCCGGGACCATTTCACGCTGGAGCGGGTGGGCAAGCCGGCAGCCATTTTTGACCTTGACAAGCTGCAATGGATGAACGGCGTGTACATTCGCCAGGCTGATACGGAGGACTTGGCCGACCTCGTGTTGCCGTTCCTGGAGCGGGCTTATCCCGACTACCTGCTTCCAATCGACCGGGAGTACCTGCTGCGCATCGTGCCGTTGGTGCAGGAACGATTAAAGACGCTGGCCGACGCTCCCGATATGCTTTCGTACTTCTTCGAGGACACGCTCCGGTACGATGCCGAAAGCGTTGTGCAGCGGGGGATGGACGTTCCCGGCGCATTGGCCGCGTTGCGACGTGCTGAGGCCGACCTATCCGGGGTCGCGGCGGCTGATTTCCACCATGAAAACCTGGAATCCTTGTTGCGAGCCACCGGGCAGGAGTTGGAGTTGTCCGGCCGCCAATTTTTCGGCGCGCTGCGTACCGCCGTCACCGGACGCACCGCAACCCCACCGCTGTTCGAAATGATGGAAGTGATGGGTCAGGATAGGGTTATCCAGCGACTGGCGGCGGCGGTGGCTAATCTCTCGGCCCTCTAGCTTGTGTTGGGGCACTCGCCGTCCGGTTTCGTCGGCATTGGCTGGCCGCAGTGCGGGCAGACATCTCCTCCCGCCGTAGGAACGTTCCGGCTCACAACCCGGTTCCGGTAGGCCGAGTCGGCATCCATCAATCCCGCGCTGAGAATCCCCGCGGGCAGGGCGAACAGGCCGATACCCAGCACGGCGATCACGGCGGCCAGGACGCGGCCGGGCCCGGTGACCGGCACCGTATCCCCGTAGCCGACGGTGGTAAGCGTCACCACGCTCCACCACATCGCCGCCGGAATGCTGGGGAAAACGTCAGGCTGGGCGCGGGTTTCCGCGAAGTACATCAGGGCGGCGGCTACGACCAGCGCGATCAGCAGCCCGGCCACCGTGGTCAGCAGTTGACTGCTTTTCAGGCGCAACGCCATCCCCAGCCTGCGGGCCGCCGGAAAATACCGGGCCAGCTTCGCCGTGCGCGTGATCAGGCGAACCGTCAGGAGGAAGGACAGGCTTGGGCCTGTGCCGCTGGTCAACAGGACTATCACGGCTATGGCTGACGGAGCCAGGGCGATTGCGTCCACCAGGGCATTGGGGGAGCGAACGTACCGCCAGCGCTGGCTCCAGTCTGACGCGGCACCGTCGCTATTGGCCTCGGGAGCGGCCCAGAATCGCAGCGCGTACTCGATCAGAAATACAGCGACAGTACAGTACTCGATCAGGTGGAAACCCTCGGCGAACGACGCGGCGAACCTGGGAACGGTCCAGAGGATCAAAGAGGTTGAATTGAGGAAGATGACCGCAACGAGACCCAACTCCACCAGGAAGGCCGGATTCACGTTCCCCGGCCTCAGCGCCTGGTACCCGGAACCGGCGACTGTTGGCTCCAACAGGGCATAGAGTCGACGGCGCAGCGTGGGTTGGGTGGCGCGCTCAATGGGTTCCATGTTGCTCATATTATCAGCGCCGACTGGTCCGCAGCCGGCCAGCCTCTCCGGTTCTGTCGGTTATGCCGGCGCAAGCAAGCCAAGTTGCAGTAGTGGTAAAAATTCAAAAATTTTCCCTAAAAACGCCAATTTTAGTATTGACTGCGCTTGCGTGGCGGGATGTACAGTATAGGCGGCCCGAAATCGGGTCAACCACATGATAACTAAGATTCTTGGCGTCGTTCCGGTATGAGTCAGCCTCTGGACGTCTCGTGCCGGGCATTCCGGCGATAGCAGGTGCAAACCTGCGGTGAGCGGGGTGGAAGGGCGGGCTGGAAGCTGATAGGGAAGGAAGTGCAATGTCGGTAACTGACGTAATGGTGATGAGCGATGGCGTGTTCAAGGTGGACTGCGGCGCGGTTTTCGGCCGCATCCCCAAGATGATGTGGGAGAACCTGGTCACCACCGACCGGAAGAACCGGCTGACCATGGGGTTGAACTGCCCGCTGTTGCAGTGCGAGGGACGCAACATTCTGGTGGATACGGGCGTTGGCCCGAAGGACAACCTCCGCGATAAAGAGATGTACGGGCTGGTTCCCAGCCGGCTGATGCGCAGTTTGAAAGCCCTGGGGTTGGGGCCTCGCGACATTGACGGCGTCGTGCTTTCACACCTTCACTTCGGCCACGCCGGGGGATCGACTCGCATGGATCGGATGGG
>JAJDWF010000088.1 GCA_022825745.1 Dehalococcoidia bacterium
GTGAGGAAGTCGTTCATCTGCTCGGGACAGGTAATGAGATGCTCCATTGAGGGGCTGCGACGGGCGGCTTTTTCGCGCTGCTCTTCGTCGAGGACGTTGCCCTCGCAGTCGTGAAGGCGGTCTTCGCAGACGCAGGGGAAGGAATAGGTCCTGTAGTACACCGGGCCATGCTTGCTGAATTCGATGAGTTCGGCGCGGCGTCGGGCTTCCAGTTCTTCAGGGGTCAGCTGGGCAGGTTCAGGTTCGGCGACTTCCTGGGCTTCGGCGTCGTCGGGAACGTAGTCGAAGCCGCGTTGCAGGAGTTCTTTGGCGGCGGAGAGGCGGTGGCAGGGCTTGAAGTCAGGGAGTTCGCCCTGCATGACGTTGACCAGGAATCGGACGGCGATGCGGCCATCGTCGGTTTCTTCACGGACGATCTGGGCCAGCTCGGACCGGACGCGGTGGGCGGCGTTTTGGGATTCGGATTGCCGCGGCACCTGAGCCTGGGAGCGGGAATCGCGCTGGGCGGCACGGGCGGCGTCGATAACGGTCTGGGCCTGGTCGAAGCCGAGCTTGACGAGGAGTCGAGCGGCGTCGATGCGGTGGCAGGGTTGGAAGTCCGGGAGTTCGCCGTCCATGGCGGAGACGAGGAAGCGGACGATGAGTCGGCCGTTCTCGGTTTCCTGGGCGATGATGTCGGCGAGATTGGACATACATTCTATTTTAGGAAAGGCGGCAGAGCGTGTCAAAGGGGAATTGTCACCGTAGCCGGTGGTGGTGGCCGCACGTTGACAACCGTTCGGTATGGGGCTACATTGTCGTTGGCGTTTTGCGCCGTTTAACACTCTGACTTCGGACACCGGGCGCCAACACCCATTTCGGCTTAATTGGGGAAGGCGGTGAAAATCCGCCGCGGTTGCGCCACTGTAAGCGGGATTCCGGCCGGCTCACGGCCCGACCCGCAAGCCAGGAAACCTGCCCGGCGTTCCTCTGGAACCTTTCTCTGCGCCCAACAGGGTCGTTCCTCTGCGTTGCGCCCGCAACCGATTCGACCCTGGCAGATTAGAACGCCAGGGTTTTCGTTTGACAGCCCCTTTGATTTACCAGAATGACTACCTCTAACACCGGCATCACAATGACCGTCGTGGCCGTAGGGCCGGGCGATCCCGAGTTCCTGACCGTCAAAGGCCGGGAGGCGCTTGCCGACGCCGACCTGGTGGCGGGCTTCAAAACCGTGCTGGACGTGGTTGAGGACTACACCGGGGACGCCGAGTTGTGTCCCATGGCCTACCGCGACCAGGAAGCGGTGCTGGACTACGCCCAGGAGCAGGCGCAGCAGGGCAAATCCTGCGTGGTGTGCGTGTGGGGCGACCTCAACGTGTCCGCCAAAGAGTTGCTCAACCGCGTCCACCGGCGCGCCGAAACGGTGAAACTGGTGCCCGGCGTCAGCAGCGTGCAAATCGCCTGCGCCCGCGCCGGCATTTCGCTGGAGGAATCGCTGTTCATCACGCTACACCAGCGATGGGACCGCGGCTCGGAGTTGGGCGAACTGGTGGAAACGCTAGGGCAGGGCCGGCGCAACGTCATCCTGCTGCCGCGCCCCTTTGATTTCATGCCGCCGGCCATCGCGGCCAACGCCATCACCGACGGGGCGGACCCGGAGCATCCCGTGACGGTATTCCAACGGCTGAGCCTGCCCGACGAACAGCGTTGGGACGGCACGCTGGGCCAGTGCGCCGAACTGCCCGACGAGTTCAGCGACCTTTCCATAATGGTGTTCCCCAGACTCGCCGGCGAGCACGACTGAGCATGAGTACCCAAGCTGCCACCGACGCCGCCACCATCGTGCTGGTGACGACCGCCGATACCGACATTCTGACCGCCGAACGCGCGCTGGTGGGGATGCCCTGGGGCGACGGCGTCAGCGTGTATGCCTGCAATCCGGTGGCGCTGGAGGGCGAGGGCGAGTCCGCCGTGACCGCTCGTGAAGAACTGTTGCAGGCGGTAGGCGGCGCTTCGGCGGTGGTGCTGCGGCTGCTGGGCGGCCGGCGCGCGCTGGGCGACGTATTCGAGCCACTGGTGGAAATCTGCCGGGCCAACGGCATCCCGCTGATCGCGTGTCCCGGGCACCAGGAATGGGACGAGGACCTGGTCACCGCGTGCACCGCGCCGGTGGCCGAGGTGGAAACCGTATTTTCCTACCTGATGCGCGGCGGCGTGCTCAACTTCCGCAACCTGTTCCTGTTCCTGGCGGACACCTACCTGGGCGCCGATTACGGCCACGAAGCGCCGGCGCCGATGCCCTGGCAGGGTGTGTATCACCCGGAAGTCCCTGAGGGCACGGGCATCGCCGAGTACATGGCGAACCGGTTCAAGTCGGACCGCCCGTCAATCGGGGTGCTCTTCTACCGCGCCCACTGGATGAGCGGCAACCTGGCGTTCGTGGATGACCTCATCGCCCGTCTGGAAGCGCAGGACGCGAACGTACTGCCCGTTTTTTCGTACAGCCTGAAGCATCAACCCGAGGAAGGCGACGAGGACGGCGGCCACACCCTCACCGAGTACATGGTTGACGCGGCCGGCGTCCCCCGGGTGGACTGCATCGTCAACACCATGGGCCTGGCCATGAGCGACCTGGACCACCAGCAGGGCGGCACGGGCGCAACCGTTGCCACGGGCTGGTCGCAGGAACTGCTGGACAAGCTGGACGTGCCGATTATCCAGGGCATCGTCAGCACGGGGAGCCGTGAGGAGTGGGAGGAAAGCTCGCTGGGCCTGGGCCCTATTGACACGGCGATGAACGTCGCCTTCCCGGAATTTGACGGGCGAATCATCACGGTTCCGGTGTCTTTCAAGGAAGAGACCGGCGCCGGCGCCAACGGGTTGTCGGCCAGCCGGATGCAACGCTACGTCCCGCAGCCCGACCGCATGGACCACCTGGCGCGCCTGGCCGCACGGCACGCCGCCCTCCGACGCAAGAGCAACGCCGACAAGCGCATCGCCATCATCCTGAGCAACTACCCCACGAAGGATGCGCGCATCGGCAACGCGGTGGGGCTGGATACTCCCGCGTCCGCAATCAACCTGCTGCACGCGCTCAAATCGGCGGGATACCGTGTTGAGGACATCCCGGACGACGGCGACGAACTGGTGCAGCGGATCATCGAGCGTTGCAGCAACGACACCGACACCCTGACCGAAGAGCAGTTGCGGCTGGCCGCCGGACACGTCGAGCGACGGCAGTATGCCCAGTGGTACGCCGGGTTCCCGGCGTCGGTGCGCGCCGAACTGCAAGAGGCTTGGGGCGATTTGCCGGGCCAGGTGTACCGCACCGGCGACCAGCTGGCGATTGCCGGCGTTCCCATGGGCAACGTGTTCGTGGGTTTGCAGCCGCCGCGCGGTTTCGGCGAAAACCCCATATCGGTGTATCACAACCCCGACCTGACGCCCACGCACCACTACATTGCCTACTACCGCTGGATACGGGACGTGTTCGGGGCCGACGCGATGATCCACATCGGGAAGCACGGGACGCTGGAATGGCTGCCCGGCAAGGGCGTGGGGCTGTCCGCCGCGTGCTACCCTGAGGTTGCGCTGGACGACATACCGCTGTTCTACCCGTTCATCGTCAACAACCCCGGCGAGGGAACGCAGGCCAAGCGACGCACCCACGCCACCATCATCGACCACCTGATTCCGCCCATGACCACCGCTGACTCCTACGGCGACATCGCCAAGCTGGAGCAGTTGATGGACGAGCACTACCAATGCCAGACCCTTGATCCGGGCAAGCTCCCGACGCTGGAAGCCCAGATCTGGGAGATGGTGCAGCAGGCGGAATTGCACCGCGACCTGGGCGTTGACGAGCAGCCCGACGATTTCGGCGAGTTCATGCTGGAAATCGACGGCTACCTCTGCGAAATCAAGGACGCGCAGATAAAGGACGGGCTGCATACCCTGGGCGAACCGCCCACGGCCGAGCAGATGGTGGGTTTGCTGTGCGCGTTGACCCGGCTGGACAACGGGGCGGTGCCCAGCCTACGCCGCGCCCTGGCCGAGGCGTTGGGCTACGACTACTACGACCTGCTGGAAAACCCGGCGGCGGCGGTCAACGGCAGCACGCCGGCCGCGCTGACCGGCTCGGATGGCGACGCGCCCATACGCAACGCCGGCGACGTAATTGAAGCTTTGGAATCGCTGTGCCGGCAGGCTTACCAGCGGTTGTGCGATGATGGCTTCGCGGCGCATCTGATAGCTCCCGTCGTTAATGTCCTGCTGGGCAAGGCCGACCCGCGCACCGAGAGCGTGCTGTCCTACGTGGGCCAGCACATTTACCCGTCGCTGCTGCGTACCACGGACGAGATTGACAACCTGCTGCGCGGTCTGGAGGGGAGATTCGTTCCGCCCGGGCCGTCGGGCGCGCCGACCCGGGGCATGGTCAACGTGCTGCCCACGGGCCGCAACTTCTACTCGGTGGACCCGCGCGCGCTGCCCTCGCCCACCGCGTGGGACGTGGGCAAGTCCCTGGGCGACGCGCTGTTGCAGAAATACCTGGACGAAGAGGGCGCGTACCCGGAAATGGTCGGCGTCGTGGTCTGGGGTACCTCCGCCATGCGCACCCACGGCGACGACATCGCGCAGATCCTGTACCTGCTGGGGGTCAAACCCGTTTGGCAGGCCGAGAGCCGGCGAGTCAGCGGCCTGGAGGTCATCCCAATCGCGGAGCTTGGCCGGCCCCGCATCGACGTGACCGTTCGCATCAGCGGCTTCTTCCGGGATGCCTTCCCCAACCTGATTTACCTGATTGACCAGGCCGTGGCGCTGGCCGCCAGCCAGGATGAGTCGCCCGACAACAACTTCGTGGTCAAGCACGTGCGCGAGGACGCCGAACGGCGCGCCGCTGCCCCGGCTGACGACGCTACCGACAGCGCCGGCGACCCGGCACTGTTCCGCATTTTCGGCAGCAAGCCGGGATCATACGGCGCGGGCATCCTGGGCGTGCTGGACGAGCGCAACTGGGAGTCGGTCCACGACCTGGCCGAGGTGTACACCGCGTGGGGCGGATACGCCTACTCGAGGCAGGACTTCGGGGTGACGGCTCGCAACGAATTCCGCACGCGGTTCGGGCAGATCGTCATCGCCGCCAAGAACCAGGACAACCGCGAGCACGACGTGTTCGACAGCGACGACTACATGCAGTACCACGGCGGCATGATCGCCACGGTGCGCTCGCTGACCGGGCGGAATCCGCGCCAGTTCTTCGGGGACAGCAGCGATCCTACCCGCGCTCGCGTGCGCGATTTGCAGGACGAGGCACGCCGGGTCTTCCGCAGCCGGGTGGTCAACCCCAAGTGGATGCAGTCCATGCAGCGCCACGGGTACAAGGGCGCGTTCGAGTTGGCGGCCACCGTTGACTACATGTTTGGCTACGACGCCACCGCCCAGGTCATTGAGGACTGGATGTACGAGGACGTCACCGAGGAGTACGTTCTCAACCCGGAGATGCAGCAGTTCTTCCGGCAGAGCAACCCGTGGGCCCTGCGGGGCATCGTGGAGCGTCTGCTGGAAGCCGTGCAGCGCGGGCTGTGGGAGAACCCGCCGCCGGAGATGCTGGAACAACTGCGCCAGATGTACCTGGACCTGGAAACCGACATCGAAGCGCGCCAGGAAGCCGGCGCAGCCCGGACTTCCACAGCCGGAACGTGAGCGGGAGGATAATGCGATGGAACACGCACTGGACTTGCTCAAGGAACTGACCAGCGACGAAAAGATGATGTGGGTCGTTGGCGGCGGTTCCGTGGTCAGCGAGAACCACGCCCACGGTATCAGGGAGCCTGAAGTGCACGGCGGTTGGGCCACGATTGAGGCCGACAACTGGCACTTCCACCTGCAACTTGAGCAGATTGACGGCATCCAGTTCGTCGAGGCCACCAGCCACGGCGACCTGAAATCCTACTACGTCCGGTTCTCACACAACTGGGACGATACGCTGGTGCGATGCTATTTTCCCAATCCGTACCTGGATGACAACGAAAAGCGCACCGAATTGCAGCCTGAAAAACTGCGGGCTTTCCAGGAAGCCCGCGACCGCTGGGTCGGCAAGGAGGACGACCTGATTTTCGTGGAGCGTTAATCAGCGCATCCGCCGATATTGTCCGCCTGCCGGTATTGTGCAACCGTCGGTAAGGTACTACAATGCCTGCTATTGATACTACGCGAAGCGTTTATCACCACAAGAGGAGTAAAAAAATGGGTATCGTCAACCGCTTCCTTTCCGCGACCAACACCGCCGCCTGGGCGCCCTGGCTGGTGCTCGGCGCCATGGCCCTCTACCTGGTGGGCTACGTTGATGGTGGAGTTCACGCCGCCGCTGCCGGTTCCCCGGCCGTCCTGAACACGGTCCACGAGTTCTTCCACCACGCCCGCCACGTTGCCTTCATGTGCCACTAGGCTCCGGCTCGCCCGGCATCGGAAGGTGCCGGGCCTCTATTTCTGAGTCCGGTAATTCCGCGGATTCAGCACTGGCGAGTTTCGCCGCGCGGACGTTCCGTAGAGCGTCGGAGGAGTGCGCTGTGAATCTGCCTGATTGGTTTAGCCGTTCGGCGCGAAGCTACCGGCTTTGCAGCCTGTAAACCCGTTCAGTCAGAACCTCACTGGAGGTCCATTATGACGCGCATCCTGCCCACCGCACTGGTCATGGGAGTCATCGTAGGTCTGCTGGTTGCGGCCTACATGAACATTTTCAACGTCCCCGTTATGGAATGGGCGATTGCCCTGGAGGGGTGCGACATTGACCGCGCCGGTTGCGCCGAGCAACTGGCCGGCGCCGAGGACGAAGCGCCGCTCCCGCTCTCATTTTTGACCAGCCTGGGCGGCCAGCGCATTGGCATGAGCGTTGGCTTCGCTGTGATCGGAATCCTGTACGCCGCCATATTCACCGGCCTGTACCACCTGATGCGCAACGCGACGCCGGGCTGGAACCCCTGGGCATGGGCCGCGGTGGCCGGCCTGCTGGGTTTCTGGGGCGTGTCCCTGTACACGCAGGTCAAGTTCCCGTTGAACCCGCCGGGCATCGGCGACGAGGGGACGTTGTTGGCGCGGCAGGGGTTCCAATTTCTGTTCATCGCCGTATCGACGATTTCCGTTGCGCTGGTGATCTACGGCGTGGGGTTCATCAATCGCAGCGCCACCGGGTCGGGCCGGTGGGTCCGTTACGCCGGAATCGGATTGGCCTACGCGGTGGTCGCCCTGTTGCTGGCTTTCGCGATTCCCAGCGTCCGCGACGCCGCGCCGGACTGGTTGCCGCCGGAACTCACCATAATGTTCCGCACCTTCACCGCCGCCGGGCACTTCCTGCTGTGGATGGGCATTGCCTTCGCCACCGTGGGCTACCGCATGTACCGGGAACGGGACGTCCACGCTTATCCGCAATCGTCGGCCGCCGCTGCCTGACCCGACCCTGTCATGACGCAACCTGCAACCGGCCGGGAGCCACGCTTTCCCTTTACCGCCATCGTCGGCCAGACGCCGATGAAGCGGGCGTTGCTGCTGAACGCCATCAACCCGCGCATCGGCGGCGTGCTGGTGCGCGGCAAGAAGGGGACGGCCAAGAGCACGGCGGTGCGCTCCCTGGCGGCGCTGTTGCCCGAGGTTCCGGTGATGCCCGGCTGCCCGTACAGTTGCCAGCCGGGCGCGCCGCAGGAAGTGTGCCAGTGGTGCCAGCAGGCGGCTCGCGTCGGCGGCTCGTCGGCCCGGCAGGTGCGGATTGTTGACCTGCCGGTGGGAGCGACCGAGGACCGCCTCGTCGGTTCCCTGGACATTGAGCAGGCAATCAAGTCCGGCGAAAAGAATTTCGAGCCGGGGCTGATTGCCGCCGCCCATCGGGGCATCCTTTACATCGACGAGGTCAACCTGCTCAACGACCACCTGGTCGATGTTCTCCTGGACGCCGCCGCCATGGGCCGCAACTACGTGGAGCGGGAGGGCATCTCCGTTAGCCACGACGCCGAATTCATGCTGGTCGGCACCATGAACCCGGAGGAAGGCGACCTGCGCCCGCAGCTGCTGGACCGGTTCGGCTTGGCGGTAGAGGTTGACGGCGTGTTCGAGCCGGCGGAGCGCCGCGAGGTGGTGCGCCGGCGCATGGCCTTTGAGTCCGCTCCCTTCGACTTCATGGACGCCTGGGCCGAAGCGGAGCAGGCGGAGCGGGACCGCCTGTTGTCCAGCCAGCAGTTGCTCGGCGAGGTCATCGTTCCCGACGACATCCTGGAGCTGATTACCGACATCTGCGCCGAGTACCAGGTGGACGGGCTGCGCGGCGACATCGTGATGTACAAGACCGCCAGCACCATCGCCGCCTACGAAGGGCGCACGGTCGTTGACGTGGACGACGTGCGCGAGGCGGCGTTGATGGCGCTGCTGCACCGGCAGCGTCGCCAGCCCTTCCAGCAGCCGCACCTGGTTACCGAACAGCTGGACAACATGCTGGAAGACTTCCAGAACCAGCAACGGGACCGGGAACCGTCCGCCGACAACGACTCCCGGCAGGACGACCCCGGCGACGATAGCGATAGAGAACCCGACCCGCCCGACGACGAAGCAACCGAGGACCCTGCGGACGCCGCTCTGGGCGACGAGTGGTTCGAAATCGGCGACCCCTACGCCGTCCAGAACCTCCAGGTCCAGCCGCCCGACCGCCGCGCGCGTCGCTCGTCCGGGCGTCGCGCCACCACCGTCAGCGGCACTTCGGTAGGCCGGTACGTTGGCGCTCGCGTTCCCGAAAGCGCGGCCTCCGACCTGGCTCTGGACGCCACCCTGCGCGCCGCCGCGCCTTACCAGCAGTCCCGGCGTAATACTGCTGATCCTGATACTTCCGCCCTGCTTATCGAGCCGTGGGACGTGCGCGAGAAAGTCCGCGAGACGCATACCGGTTCGCTGATCCTGTTCGTGGTGGACGCCAGCGGGTCCATGGGCGCGCAACGGCGGATGGTCGCAGTCAAGGGCGCGGTGATGTCCCTGCTGCTGGACGCCTACCAGCGCCGCGACCGGGTGGGACTGATCGCTTTTCGGGGAACGGGCGCCGAGCTGCTGCTGCCCCCCACCGGCAGCGTGGAGATGGCGCAATGGTGCTTGCAGGAAATGCCCACCGGCGGGCGGACACCATTGGCGCGGGCGCTGTACGTTGCGATGGAAACCCTGGAAACCGAACGGCTCAAAGACCGGGACGTGCTGCCGCTGCTCGTCCTGCTGTCCGACGGACGGGCCAACGTGTCGCTGGCCGGAGACCAGTCGCCGCAGTATTCGTCGCCCTCCGGTGAAGTGCAGAGTCTGGCGCAAACCATAGCCGACGCCAAAATACCTGCCGTAGTGGTGGACACCGAGCAGGATTTCATCAAGCTGGGGCTGGCGCAGGGCATTGCCGATTCCATGTCGGCGCGCTACATCAAGCTGGAGGATCTGGCCGCCGAAAGCCTGGCCGACGCGGTGCGCCGGGAGTTGCCGGGAGAGGTGGAGGCGGCCCCTGTGGTAACATGATTTAATCCCCACTTGACCGCGAGGAACACGATGCCGCGCACTCTGCCATACGCCGATATGGATAAAATCCTTTCCCTGTCCAAGCGACGGGGTTTCGTCTTTCAGTCCAGCGAGGTGTACGGCGGACTAGGGTCAACCTGGGACTATGGCCCGCTGGGCGTGGAACTCAAGCGCAACGTCAAGGAGGCCTGGTGGCGTTCCGTGGTGTCCGAGCGCGACGACGTGGTGGGCCTGGACGCCGCCATCCTGATGCACCCCCGCGTCTGGGAGGCCAGCGGCCACGTGGAGAACTTCAGTGACCCGCTGGTGGAATGCCGGGAGTGCCACCGCCGTTTCCGCCAGGACCAGTTGGAAACCGAGAACTGCCCCGAATGCGGCGGCGAGTTAACCGAACCGCGGCGGTTCAACCTGATGTTCCGCACGTTCATGGGGCCGGTCGAGGAATCCAGCGCCGAGGTTTTTTTGCGTCCTGAAACGGCCCAGGGCATCTTCGTCAACTTCCAGAACGTGCAGACGGCGACGCGCAAGAAACTGCCCTTCGGCATCGCCCAAATCGGCAAAGCGTTCCGCAACGAGATCACGCCCGGCAACTTTACCTTTCGCACTCGCGAGTTCGAGCAGATGGAGATCGAGTTCTTCGTCAAGCCGGGAACCGATGAGGAATGGCTGCAACAGTGGGTCAAAGACCGGTTCGACTGGTACGTGGGCTTCGGCATCCGCGCCGAGAACCTGCGCCTCCGGGAACACGCCGGCGACGAGTTGGCGCACTATGCCAAGGCCACCTACGACATCGAGTACCGCTTCCCCTGGGGTTGGGGCGAGTTGGAAGGCATCGCCGACCGCACCGACTTCGACCTGGGCCGCCACAAGGAATTCAGCGGCGAAGACCTGACCTACTTCGACGACGAGATCCACGAGCGCTACCTGCCCTACGTAATCGAGCCTTCCGGCGGCGTTGACCGCGCCACGCTGGCGTTCTGGCTGGACAGCTACGACGAGGAACCCGACGGCAACGACACCCGCACCGTGCTGCACTTCCACCGCGCCCTCGCGCCGGTTACCGTGGCGGTGCTGCCGCTGAGCCGCAACGCGCGCCTCGCGCCCACAGCCCGCTCGGTGTACGACCTGGTGCGCCGGCGTTTCCGCGCCCAGTTCGACGACGCCCAGAGCATCGGACGGCGCTACCGCCGCCAGGACGAGATCGGCACTCCGTACTGCGTGACGGTCGATTTCGACACGCTGGACGACCAGGCGGTGACCATCCGCGACCGCGACACCATGGCCCAGGAGCGCATTCCAATCAGCGGCCTGTTGGATGTCCTCCAGGACCGCTATGACCACGGGTGGTAAGTTGACGCTAACGATGCGGTACGCCATAGTGAAAGACGGTCATTAGCCCGTGAAAGACGGTGGAGGAGAACGAGATATGGTGGATCGTATCGTAGCCCGGATAGCGACCACACAACCAATACGGGTTTCGGATATCCGGATAGCCGTCACATCGGAAGCCCTGCTGGAGGCCGCCAAGTCTGTGAACACACAGTCAGCACCTCGATGGTCGCTTGAACATGACCCCTATACCGTGTCTCTCATGAAGGCCTGCAATGCCCGCGTGGAACACGACGATGAATTCGATAGTCTGGTGATTGAATTAGTGCCGGGCCAAGAACTCCGTGTCGTCTCCAATGATACGGAGATGGAGTATGTTTGTTTGCGTTTTCCTGAAGATACGCTGCCGTTCACTACCCGTGAAGAGGTAGAACGCCTTTCAGTCGCAGCTGACCCGGCCAATTTTGACAAGCTGGATGACTTTGAAAGTTTCAAATCTGCCGTTTCTCTTGATGGGACACCTACCAACACGCTGGGCCGCCGTTCTGCAATACCTGATCCGATAATAACAGTGTCCATTCCCGTCATAGCTGGATTCATATTGTTCTTTTTGCTCAAGCCAATTTATCACGGTTATAGTAACGCGGTCTCGAAGCTAACGGAGCGGATGATATTGAAAACCGCTGAGTATTTCACAGATCTAGCAATGGATAAAATGAATAGAAAATTGAAAGGTGTGCTAACCGCATATAGGAGCAATCAATCAGTTGACGCACGGCCTATATTGGTAGAACGCGTATTTACCAGTGGAGCCGTGAATATCGTGCTTTTGGAGCGAGTTGACAATAATAACGAGATAGAAGATGTTGAGTTGCAACAAATTCTAGACGTGCTTAAAGAACTGGGCAAAGTTATACTCACAGCAAGCGAAATTACGCTCATACGTGATGCTGAAGGCAAATGGCAATTTTGGTATTTGCACACGTCAGACGGTCATGTGATAGCCACCGAAGAGGCAATGCATTATACCGGGAACGTTCTGGATCACATGACCCAAAATGCAACACG
>JAJDWF010000144.1 GCA_022825745.1 Dehalococcoidia bacterium
AAGCTCGTAATTACAGGTAAAGAGCGGATTTCCCGGTAGAGTGTTCAATTCCTCCAGTTCAGACAGGTTGGCAACCTCGTAGCACTGGGGGCTGGTCCATGCAGCGTACTCGGTCGCAGCCTGCTGTCCCATCCATTTGCGCTTCGTCAGGTACACTAACAAGTTAGCCGAGCCTTCACCAATCCAGTCTGGGGCACTCATGGCGTAGGTGTGCCCGGTTTCGTGAACCAGTACATAAGGAAGGTCGACGCCCCATCCTTCAGGTCCCGATATTTCGAGCTCTTCACGCATGGCGATATGGGTACCGTGATGCGCTATGCCTACTCCACTATCTTCGTTATCGAAATACAGAACAATCCAGTCATTCGGGAAAGGCCTACCCATATACTCTTCATTGAAACGTATGGCACGCTCTAGGAAGTCCATCGTCGGCGTTTCCGGCTCCTGATACCGGATGATGGTCAACAATGTTTCGCCGGCGCGGGGCAGTTCAATAGCCCGCTCCTCTGTGGCCAGGCCTTCAAAATTAGTTAGCGACAGCAATGATTCCCCGGTTCCCGCCAAATGTATTTCCATTTGGGGTCTCCAATTGGCTATTATACGGTATAGATCGTGCGCCATGGAAAGTATGGTCGCGTCTTCCTCAGAGAGGCCGTCGCTCAATACTGGGTGGTTTATAACCTGCTCCAACCAACTGCCATCCGTATAGCACAGGGCGTTTACGATAATCTCCTCTTTGTCGTTAACGAGGCTATCGAGGAGCAAAGGTTTCTGCAGCAGGGATCTCAGCGCGTCAGGATTTTGCCGTGAACATAGAAGAAGATTCCAAAAGACAGCGAGCTCTGCAGCAGTAAATCCGGCCTCACGGTTCAAGACGTCCATCGCCAAGAAATCCTGAGGGCTCGATTCGGGGTAACTGCGAGCATAATTACACAAAGCGCGAGCAATCTCCTTTGCTTCGGTGGTGGGGTCGTCTCTGAGCCAGGATTTTTCTAACAATGCGTTAAGCACGTCGGGACGGTGTTCTGCACATTTAACGAGCTCTTCAAACGTTGCTCGCTCAGTAGGAGCAATCCCGTCCGTTACCCACGACAGTCCTACGATTTGTTCAAAATCCTCCTTCGCAATGACATCGGATGAATTATCCAGACCAGCTAGTAACTGAATGGTCTCGCTGTCTATAACAGCGATGTCGTCAAGGAATTGCATTTCCACGATATCTAGCGGTCGTAATTTAGAGAAATCATATCGATGACATAGATCGTTGATAACGATACCTTCGGCAACATTAATGCCATTGTGGAGCCAAGGTTTAGCCAACAGAGCACTGAACAGGTCTGGACGGGCTTGCGCGCACTCGATCAGCGTCTCAAGAGTGGTGTCCTCATCTGCCGCAACCCCGTCGGCAACCCAAACCAGTTCGCGGATGCGCGCGGCATGCTCCGGTTGCTGCTCTTCCAACTCAATGCTGCCGGGCAGACCGGCTAGGGGATTGGGTGGCTTGGTGGGTTGCGGGGTATGGGTTGGTTCAGGCTGTGGTGTGGCCGTGGGCGGGACCGGTGATGCTGTGGGCAAAGGGGTGGGAGTCGGCGTTGGTGGCGCGACGATCACGGTAGGTACCACGGTTGGCTCAATCGCTGCAGTCGGCGACGGCGTACCGGTTGGTAGAACGGAAACCGGAGCCGCTGACGTAGCGGTGGGAGAAACTAAGGTTGGCTCCTTCGCGGTGCAGGCCAACGCGGCCAAAGCCATTGTGAGGACTATTACAAAGATAAGGTTTCGCATCGTCTCATGGGTGTCCGCCGGGCCTGCAGCGCCATTGTAGCGTACAATCAATCGCCATGGCCGCTGCCCCTGAAACGTCGCCCGCTTCGTCCGTCCGGATTACCTGGCGGACGATTGCGTTGGCGTCGGCGTCGGCGCTGGGGATGGTGCTGGCGTCGCTGGACTTTTCGGTGAACGTGGCACTGCCGGCGATGCGCGACGCTTTCGGGACGGACCTGGCGGCGGTGCAGTGGGTCATCGTGGTGTTTATCGCCACGCGGGCGGGGTTGGCGCTGGGAGCGGGCGCGTTTGCCGACCGTTTCGGGCTGCGCATGGTGTACCTGTTCGGGACGGCGACCTACCTGGTGTCGATGGTGTGCATGTCGCTGTCACCGACGCTGGAGTCGCTGGTCGGGTTCCGCGTATTGCAGGCGCTGGGGACGGGATGCCTTTACAGCACGGCGCCGGCCATCGCTGCGACCGTGTTCCCGGAGCATCGCCGTGGGCTGTCCATGGGGTTCACGTCGGCGAGCCTGGCGTCGGGGATGGTGATGTCCACGCTGGCGGCCGGGCCGCTGGTGCAGCTGTTCGACTGGCCGTCGGTGTTCTGGGGACGGATTCCGTTGACGGCCCTGGCGTTGGTGATCGGACTGCTGGCGGTGCCGGGATCAATCAACGGGGAAGCGAGGAGCGCGCCGAGGCAGAGGTTTGACGTGGCGGGCGCGGTGCTGGTGCTGTCGTTGCTGTGGTGCCTGATGATCGGGTTGCGGCTGGGGCAGTCCGTCGAAGGCGGATGGACTTCGCCGTTAGTGTTGGCGCTGCTGGCGGCGGCGCCGGCGGCCCTGGCGTTGCTGGTGTGGGTGGAACGGCGGGCCGAGTCGCCTGTACTGCCCGGCGCGCTGGCCAGGCTGAGCGGGTTTCAGACGGCCACGGGCGCGATGTTCCTGGGCCATTTTTCGCAGTTCGTAATCTGGTTCATCTTCCCGTTCTACATTACCGATTCGTTAAATCGCAGCCCGGTGACGCTGGGGATACTGTTCGCCATCATGTCGTCGTGCAACATCATGTCGTCGCCGGTGGGCGGCTGGCTGTGCGACCGCTGGGGGGTGCGTCCCGTCGGCGCGGTGGGCCTGGGTCTGACGGCGACGGGTTTGCTGGTGATGTCGGCGCTGGATGACCGGTCGGCGATCTGGCATCCGGCGGGGGCCATCGCCATCGTGGGCCTGGGCGTGGGCTGGTTCCAGTCGGCGGCCTACGCGCTGATGCTGGGCAGCGTGCCGTCGGCGCGGTTCGGCACGGCGTCGGGCGCGATGTCGCTGGCACAGGCGTCGGGCACGGTGCTGTGCGTGGCGATAGTGGGCGCGATTTTCGCCGGACTGAGCGACCACTACGAAGCCACGAGGCCGGTCGGCGAAGCGTTCCTGCTGGCTTACCGGGACGTGTTCCGGATTGGGGCGACAACGGCGGCGTTGGGGGCGGTATGGTTCGGGCTGCGGGCGCGACAGCCGGGGCGGTGAGGATGGTCGTTACAAGAGCAGCAATGGAAAAACCGCCCCCATGAATGACAGGGGGCGGTTTTTGGCGCTTACGGACCGGTGGTTGCGCGGTTACGATGGCCGGTTGCGGCGCTCTTCCTCGCGTTCTTCGGCCTTGTGGCGCAGAGGCCGGCCCTTGTCGGGGGTCGGGTCTTTCACCTCGCCGTAGATGGCGCGGCCTTCGTGGTCTTCGGGAAGATATTCTGTGATGGGCAGACCGCCCTCAGTTACGAAGAGCAGTCAATGGCAGTACTTGTAGATCTGCATGTCGTCGCAAGCGCAGATCCAGGTGCGGTGCTTGACCTCCTCCTCCTTGCTCGGGTAGAAGCGGCACGGGCAGAGCGGCCGGCCGATTTCATCCACGTTCTGGGCGAGACCCAGGATTACGGATTCCGCGATTCCCTCCTCCGGGTGCGTAAAGGTGCCGGATTTCTCGCAGTATCGTTCAACGAACAGACGCATCCGGTCGATTGCTTTTTCACTGGGCTGATCGGCCAATTGAATTCTCCTTGCGGCATTTCGTGTTCGGTACGTCCGGCTGCTCCGGTGGCAGGCCGTAACGGGCGCTTAATCATAATAGGATATGTCAACATCCGCAACGCCGCCGAATCTCGGCGTTTTTTACTTTGATGCCGCCGGAAACGCGGTTATGCTAAAATACCTTGGTGATTCGGCTGCGGTGAGTTTGAGGAGGCGGTACCCTTGCCCGAACGAATTTTCATTGGCGTCGCGTGGCCCTACGCCAACGGGCCCCTGCACATGGGACACATCGCCGGCTGCTATCTGGCCGCCGATATTTTTGCCCGTTACCACCGCATGAAGGGCAACGAAGTGCTGATGGTGTCCGGCTCGGACGCCCATGGCACCCCCATCACGATTCGGGCCGACCAGGAAGGCGTTGAACCCGACGTGATCCTGGACCGCTACCACGCCCAGTTTCTGGATACCTGGCAACGCCTGGGTATCACCTTCGACCTGTTCACCACGACGCACACGGAGAACCACCAACGGGTGGTGCAGGACATCTTCAAGCGTCTCCAGGAACAGGACTACATCTACGCGGACACCATGCTGCTGGCCCATTGCGCCGGCTGCTCCCGGTTCCTGCCCGACCGCTACGTTGAGGGCACGTGTCCCCATTGCGGCAACCAGCGCGCCCGGGGCGACCAGTGCGACAACTGCGGCCACACCCTGGACCCCATCGAACTGGTGGAGCCGCGTTGCAGCATCTGCGGCGACACGCCCGACTTCCGCGATTCCGAGCACTTCTTCCTGCGCCTGTCCGCTTTCGAGCAGCCCCTGCTGGACTGGATCGGCGACAAGGAATTCTGGCGGCCCAACGTCGCAAACTCCACCCGCGGTTTCCTGCAGGGCGGGTTGAAAGACCGCGCCATATCCCGGGACTTGACCTGGGGCGTTCCGCTCCCGATGGAAGGTTACGAAGGCAAGCGCATCTACGTCTGGTTTGAGGCGGTGATCGGCTACCTGTCGGCGGCCGTGGAGTGGGCGGAGCGCAGCGGCAAACCCGACGCCTGGGAAGATTTCTGGAAGGACGACGACACCAAGGCGTACTACTTCATCGGCAAGGACAACATCCCTTTCCACAGCATCATCTGGCCGGCCATGATCATGGCTTACGGCGGGTTGAACCTGCCCTACGACGTGCCGGCCAACGAATTCCTCAGCCTGGAGAACCGCAAGTTTTCCACCAGCCAGAACTGGGCGCTGTGGGTGCCGGATTACCTGGACCGCTACGACCCCGACCCGCTGCGCTACATGCTGTCCATCAACATGCCGGAAACGGGCGACACCGATTTCAGTTGGAACGAGTTCGTCCGCCGCAACAACGACGAACTGGTCGCCACCTACGGCAACCTGGTGAACCGGGTGCTGCGGTTCACCTACCGCAACTTCGACGGCCAGGTGCCTGTGGATGCCGCGCCGCCGGAAGAGGCCGAGACTGCCCTGCTGGATTCCGCCCGGCAGGCCATGGCCGACGTGGACAGCAGCCTGTATCACACCAGGTTCCGGGCGGGGATCAGCCGCGCCTTCGCGCTGGCGCAGGAGTCCAACCGGTACCTGGACGCCCGCGCGCCCTGGCAGTCCATCAAGACCGACCGGGCCGACGCCGCCCGTTCGCTGGGCACAGCGATACGGGTGCTGAACTGCCTCAAGGTGATACTCGCGCCTTACCTGCCATTCACCAGCCAGAAGGTGCACGAGTTCCTGGGATTTGACGGCGATGTGAGCGCGGAACCGTGGGATTTCGACGCGCTGGTGGCAAGCATCAAGCCCGGCGCGCCATTGCGCAACCCGTCGGCCCTGTACGCCAAGCTGGACGTAGCGGTGGCCGAGCAGGAAGCCGAACAGCTGGGCGTTCCCGCCTGATCCTTACCAATCGAGCGATACGACGTGGTCACCGGACTGGACCTGAAAACCGTTTCCATCTACGCTCCGGTGGTGGATCAACTTGCCCAGGTGGAAGAACAGCTCCACGAATTGTGCCAGACGGACATCGCCGACCTGGACCCGCTGCTGGACTACGCGCTGCGTTCCGGCGGCAAGCGCGTCCGGCCCGCGCTGACCCTGCTGGCCGCCGAGTTTCACCCCCACGAACGCCGGCGTTCGCTGATCATGGCCTCGGCGGTGGAACTGCTGCACCTGGCCACCTTGATCCACGACGACACGGTGGACAACGCGGGGATGCGGCGGGGCAAGCCCACCATCAACAACCTGTACGGCAACCACGTCGCCGTGCTGCTGGGCGATTACCTCTTCGCCACTTCGGCCACGTTCGTGTGCGATACCGGCGTCATCAGGGTCATTCGCCGGTTCTCCGAAACGATCATGGAGTTGGCCAGCGGGCAGCTGATCGAATTCTTCACCACCTTTGACCCGAACAAGGCCCACCGGCTGTACGACGAGCGCATCTACCGCAAGACGGCGTCGCTCTTCTGCACGTCCGCGGAATCGGGGGCCATACTAGGCAACGCTCCGGAGAACGAGGTCCAGGCGTTGCGGAAGTACGGGCACAACATCGGCATGGCGTTCCAGATCGTCGATGACCTGCTGGACGTGCAGGGCGACGCCGCCGAAATCGGCAAGCCGGTGGGTAATGACCTGCTGCAGGGAGTGCTCACGCTGCCCAGTATCATGCTGATGGAGCGCTATCCCGACGACCATCCCATAGAGGCCCTCTTCTCGGCGATAAAGTCCGGCAATGGCGAGGTGAACGGTCTGCTCGACCAGTCGTTGGCGATGATCAACGATTCCGACATCATCCCCGACTGCTTCGCCACGATACGGGATTACTGCGCCGCCGCCGCCGCCGCGCTGGACGAACTGCCGGACTGCCCGCCGCGCCGTTCGCTCCTCCAGATGGTGGACTACATCCGGGAGCGCACGCGGTAAGGCAGGCTAGATCCCGGAGCGCCAAGCTACCCGGCCGGCTACTACAGTCAACGCTGCTCTAACCGCCGGCAGATCTGCCAGCGAGGTTGAGAACGGGTCTGGTTCCACCACCGCCAGATCCGCCGGGCATCCCGGCTCGATATGGTTGGCGCCGGTGTGCATTTCCAGCACGTGAGCCATCGAGGGGAAGCCGATGCCGCCGATTGGGGCGCCGGCCGCCGTGCGCCGGGTTACAGCGGCGGCCATCGCCGCCCACGGGTTCGGATCCACTACCGGGGCGTCCGACCCCAGCGCGACGGGGACTCCCAATGCGTCCAACGCGCCCGCCGGGTAGAGGTGAGGCAGCAACTCGTCGGACACCGTGTGCAGATAGCGTTCGCCGTCGTAGTGAAGGAATCCGGTGTTGGGAACGACGAGTACGCCCGACTGCGCCACCAGCTCGGCAACGTCGGGTGGACATTCGCCGCAGTGTTCGATGCGGTCTTGACCGACCGGGGTCGGATGGTCGGTCAAGGCTAGAGCGGCCGCGATTACCGCGTCCTGTTCCACCGCGTGGATCGCGACGGGATAGCTCATGCCGTGGGCCATCGCGACCATCTCTGAAAGCTCATCCGGGTGCGGATGCAGCCGCCCGGACGACGCGGTCAGCATGATCTTGGCGTGGCCGACCGTCAGCATTCCGTTGCAGACGGTGTCTCCGTAACCCAGGCCAGCGTCGCGCATCTCTTTGAGGTGGGAGTAACCCGCCATCATGGTGACGCGCTGCGGCAGTACACCCGCTGCAACGATTTCCGAGAAGGTCCGCCACCGCTGAATGCCGTTTTCCGGCCCGGCGTCGGTGACGGCGGTAATACCGTATTCCAGAAGACGTTGCGCAAACCGGCGCAGCGCCGCCGTATGAGCGGCGGGTTGAGTGGCGATGCGCTCCCTCAGCCATCCGTTCAGCTCCAGCAGCAGCCCGGTAGGGACGCCGGCGTCGTCGCGCACTATGACGCCACCCGGCGGGTCCGGCATGTCGCGCCCGATGCCTACAGCGGCCAGCCCGGCGCTGTTCAACACGCAGGCGTGTCCCGAGCGATGTTCCACGCGCACGGGCCGTTCCGTCGCAACGGCGTCCAGGTCACGCCTGGTCAGGTGCCGACCCAACCCAAGGGGCGAGTCGTCGTAGCCGTAGCCGCGGATCCAGCCATCGGGTCGGGGCGCAGCCTCTCGCAACACGCTGACCACCGTTGCTATATCCGGCGCAGTGGTTGGCCGGCAGTCCGCGGAGTTGAGAGTCGCTGCCGCCGCGAACAGGTGGCAATGAGCGTCCACGATTCCCGGCACGACGGCCCTGCGTGCGCAGTCGATGACTTGGGTGCCGGCGTCCGCCAACTGCATCACCTCCGAATCCATGCCCACTGCAACGATCAACCCTCCGGCGATGGCAACCGCATCGCCGCCCGCCGGCGTATCCACTATCCCGTTCCGCAGTATCAAATCGACAGCCAAAATCCCGTCCATCCTGTAGATCAATGCAAGGGCGGGCCACCCGCCGATGCTATAATCGGCCCCGCTCAGATAAACCGTCAACCGCTAACAGATTTCGGGAGGGAACCATGCCGGAGTTGGAAATCATAATGGGCGGCTACTCGATCAATACCGACCAGACCCGTTTGGGTCTGTGTACGGTGACGCTGATCCATGGCGAGGTGCTGTCCATCGTGGATGTGGCCCACTTTGGCCGCCGCAATATGCTGGTGGACCAGTTGGAGGCCAACGGCATATCGACGGATGACATTGGCCGCGTCATCCTGACCCATGCCCACTGGGACCACTCCCAGAATACTGACCTTTTCCCCAACGCGGAAATCGTCATCCACGCCGACGAATTGGAGTACAGCCGCAATCCCCGGCCCGGCGACCTGGCCACGGCGCGCTACTTCGCCAACACGCTGCTCGATCAGAACGTGCGCACCGTCAGCGGCGAAACGGAGCTGGAACCCGGCGTGCGGCTCATCGAAACCCCGGGGCATACGCGCGGGCACGTCAGCGTGGTGGTTGAGACCGCCGGCGGCACGGTGTGCGTGGGCGGCGACGCCATGTCGGACGCCGGCGCTATCGGGCGAGGGACGCCGGCCATCGTCTTCTGGAGCGAGGCCGACGCCCGCGCCAGCATCCAGAAGATCGTGGCCGCCGCCGACACCATCTACCCCGGGCACGACCGGCCGTTCCGCGTAGAGGCTGACGGCGGCATCACGTATCTGGCCGATTCGCCCACGCTGGAGGTGAGCGGCGTGCTGCACTACGCCAGCGGAGCGTTCACGGTGAACATCGGCCGGGCGGAACATCCCGGCACCACCGTGATGCCCAGCGCCATCGACTACCACGGCGGCGGGCACAACCATCCCGGCCATTGCTGACGCCATGCGCGCCGTCGTATTCGACTGGGACCTCACCCTGTGGGACAGCTGGGGCATCCACCTGCGGTTGATGGAGAACACGGCGGCCGAGCTCGGCGTGGCAGCACCATCCCCTGAGGCCGTGGCCGCCGAGTTTCATCGCCCATTCCGCCAGCATCTGCTCTGGTTTTTCGGCAGCCGGCCCGACGCGGAGGACGAGCTCGAGAGGATACTCGCCAGCTACCTGTCCCGCTACGACGGCATCCTGGCGTTTCGCAACTACCTGTTCCCCGGCGTTGCCAGCCTGCTGGGCGTGCTGAAACACCGGGGTATTCGCATCGGCGTGCTGTCTGACAAGATTCCTGAATTCGGCCACGCTGAGTTGCAACGGTCGGGGCTGGCCGGCCTGGTGGAGTACGCGGACTTCAAGACCGACGCCCGACCCTACAAACCCGCGCCCGACGGACTCTACACCGTGCTTGACGGGCTGGGTGTCGAGCCCGAGGACGCCATGTACGTGGGCGACGGTCCGCAGGATGTGGCTTGCGCTCGCAGCGTGGGGGCGGCGTCCGGCGCGGCGTTGTGGTCAACGATAGATCGCGAAGCTACCCTGGGAGAAGCGCCGACTTATCGGCTGCATCGACCGCACCAGGTTCTGGCGGCGGTTGCCGAGGCCGACGGTTCGGATGGCGCTGACCCGTGGGTGCGGCACCTGCCCTGGCCCTGGCGACCGGACGCCGACAACCCGCAGGATGATCAAGACGCGGTCACGACCGGAGTGGTCGGCACCTACCAGGAGCCGGACTCGTCGCAATCGCGTTACTGGCCCATGGCGGCACGGTGGAGCGGACGCACCGCGGAACTGGCGCAATTGCCGGGCGACGCCAACCCAATTGCGCCGCTGTCTTTGAGAAATCCCCGAAGCCTACCCTAGCGCCGCTTATCCTTGCGATCACGCCTGGGCCAGCTGGGTTGCGGCGGCGGTGTGCTGGTCGTCGGCGTGGTAGGACGAGCGGACCAGGGGGCCGGCGGCGACGTGCTTGAAGCCCATGGCCTCGCCGGCCTGGCGCAGTTCGTCGAACTCGGCGGGGGTGTAGAAACGGTCGATCTTGATGTGCTTGATGGAAGGGCGGAGGTACTGGCCGATGGTGAGGAGGTCGCAGTCCACGGAGCGCAGGTCTGACATCGTTTGGCGCACTTCGTCCATCGTCTCGCCCATGCCCACGATGATGCCGGACTTGGTTGGCATGGATGGGCTGATCTCCTTGACCCGGCGGATCAACTCCAGGGACTGGCGGTAGTCGCCTTTGGGACGGACGCGGCGGAACACGCGCTCGACGGATTCGATGTTGTGGTTGAGCACTTCGGGGCCGGCCGCTACCACCTTTTCCAGCGCGTCCCAGTTGCCATCGAAATCGGGAATCAGTACCTCAACCCGGCAATCGGGTACGGCGGCGCGCACCTGCTTGATGCAGGCGGCGAAGATGCCGGCGCCGCCATCGGGGAGATCGTCCCGGTTCACCGAGGTTATGACGCAATACTTCAACCCCATGCGCTTTACGGTGGCGGCCAGACGGAACGGCTCGCCCAAGTCCAGAGCGCCGGGCCGGCCGGTGGTGACGGCGCAGTAGGCGCAGGCGCGGGTGCAGATGTCGCCCAGGATCATGAAGGTGGCAGCGGAGCGTTCCCAGCACTCGCCAATGTTGGGGCAGTGGGCTTCCTCGCATACCGTGTGCAACTGGCTGTCTCGCATCAGCTGTTTCAGCTCGATGTAGCGCGGGCCGCCGGGCATACGGACTTTGAGCCAGTCGGGCAAGCGCGGGCGGATGGGGGTTTCGGTTTGCGTGGTCATGTTCGCTCCTGGATTCCCGCGAAGGTGGGAATGCTGGAAATAATCAGAGCATTTGGACGAGGCGGGGGTTCACCCGGCATTTTTCGGCGGCGATGATGGCGTCTATTTCCTGCACCGCGTCGTCGAGCGCGCCGTTGCGGTTCACCACCCGGTAGTCAAACTCGTCGATTCGACTCAACTCCACGGATGCCTCCTGCAAGCGGCGCTGCATCTCGGCATCGTCCTCGGTGCCGCGTTGGGCCAGCCGGCTGCGGAGTTCGTCCATGCTGGCCGGCATCACGAAGATGGTCAACGCTTCCGGCGCGATGCTGCGGATAGTGGCCGCACCTTGGACGTCTATCTCCAGAATAACATCTTTGCCGGCGATCAGCGGGTCTCGCACCTGTTGGCGGGGCACTCCATACCAACGGTCGTACACCTGCGCCGATTCCAGCAATTCGTCTCGCTCCCGCATACGGAGGAACGTGGACACGTCCAAGAATATGTAGTCCTCTCCGTCCACCTCGCCAACGCGCTTGGGGCGGGTGGTCGCGGTGACGGCAAAATGCCATGGTCGTTCCAACTTGCGCAGTGCGGCGACCAGCGTCCCTTTGCCCGATGCGGACGGCCCAGACAAAACGACCAGCAGGGGCGGCGCTGGGCCGGCCTGGGGCAGTTCTACGGCCCCGGTCATTTTTCGCCGGTCAAGGAGGCCAGGTGCTCCCAGAACGTGGGGTAGGAAACGGACGCATCCTCCGCGCCGTGGATCACCGTGTCGCCCGACGCGGCCAGGCCGGCCACCGCCATGGCCATGGCGATGCGGTGGTCGTCGTGGCTTTCCACGGCGGCGCCGGACAGTTTGCCAACCCCGTGTATCACCATCCCGTCGTCCCTGGGTTCCAGGTTGCCGCCCAGGCGGGTCAGTTCCGACACGGTGGTGGCGATGCGGTCGGATTCCTTGACCCGCAGTTCGGCGGCGTCCCGGATGATGGTGTCGCCCTCGGCAAAACAGGCGGCGACGGCGAGCACAGGCAGTTCGTCGATCATGATGGGGATAATCTCGCCGCCCAGTTCGATACCCTTGAGGCTGGCGGACGATGCCACCACGTCGGCGACCGGCTCGCCGCCTTCCACCCGTTCGTTCTCCAGCAGCAACGAGTCACCGGCGCCCATCATTTGCAGGGCGTCGATGATGCCGGCGCGGCTGGGGTTCAGGCCGACGCCGGTGATGGTGACTCGTGCGTTGGGATGGATCAAGCCGGCCACCATCCAAAAAGCGGCTGACGAGATGTCGCCGGGCACGGCCACGTCCACGGCTTGCAGTTCGGCAGGGTGCAGGGTGAGGGCCAAGTCGTCGGTTTCGACACGCGCGCCCATGGCGGTCATCATGCGCTCGGTGTGGTCGCGGGACAGCGCGGGCTGGTGCAGAACGGTGGGGCCGGATGCCGACAAGCCGGCCAGCATGAGGCACGATTTGACCTGGGCGCTGGCGACGGGCATTTCGTACTCGATGGAGCGCAGGTTTCCGCCTCGTATCGCCAACGGGGCCAGCGTATTGCCGCTGCGGCCCATGATGGACGCGCCCATCTGCTGCAACGGCTGCACGATGCGGCCCATGGGACGGGAGCGCAGGGAACCGTCGCCGGTCAGCACGGACAGGAAGCCCTGGCTGGCCAGCAGGCCCGACAGCAGCCGCATTGACGTGCCGCTGTTGCCGGCGTCCAGCATATCGGTCGGCTCCTGGAGGTTCGGTCCAAGACCGGCGACCTGGAAGCTGCCCGGCTGATTGGTCAAGGAATCCGGCGGCGGCTCTATGCTGACGCCCATGGCGCGCAGGCAGGCGGCGGTGGAACGGACGTCGGCGCCATCGGACAGACCGGAGACGGTTGCGCCGCCGTTGGCGATGGCGTTCAGAATCAGGGAACGGTGGGAAACCGATTTATCGCCGGGCACGGCCAACGCGCCGGCGAGGCGTTGGGGACTACGGACGGTCTGCTCCACGGAAACCCTCCCGCGCTTTACTCGCGATCCGACTGGCGGCGATTCCCGCGGTTGTCTTCCCGGCGGTCATCGTCGCGCTGGCCCATCATTCGGCGCATGGCGCGTTCGCCCCAACTGCCCATGAACATCTGGCTCATGGACTGGCCGAAGGTAGGATATTCGGACGCCTGCTGCATTTCACGGGCTTTTGGGTTTACTTCACCGGCCAGCCATTTGGCCCGCGCGATGCGCGCGTCCTCGAACAGCGTTTCCACGGCCTCGCTGTCGGGCGGTTCGCCGTTGGTGTCCAGCAGCTTGCGGTACTCGTACAGTTCGCGGATGAAGGCGTCGATCCAGGCCACGATGGGCTGGGCGTTGCTGACGCAGATGTCGCGGTGCATGATGGTGTCGCCGGACGCCAGCCGGGTAATGTCCCGGTAGCCCGAGGATGCCAACTGACCGATGTCGGACCAGTTGGCCGACTTGCTGGTGCACCCCACCAGGGCGGTGGAAAGAACGAAAGGCAGGTGGCTGACCGCAGCGACGAAACTGTCGTGCTCGTCCACGCTGATGAAGTAGGGCACGGCGCCGATTGCCTCAGCCAGGGTGGTAATCTCGCCCACCGCGCGCTGGCTGGCCTTGGGGCTGGGGATGACGCAATAGGGTTTGCCGGAAAACAGAGTTCCGTCGGCGTTTTCGGGGCCCGGAGTTTCGCGGCCGGCCATGGGGTGACCACCCACGAAGTCCACCGCGTCCGGCAGCAACTCGTCGGCCCATTGGAGCACCTGGGTCTTGGTGCTGCCCACGTCGGTGATGACGCAGCCTTCCGGCAGGTAGGGCGCCATGCCCTCCATGAGTTCGCGCATGGCCAGCACCGGGGTGGCCAGCACGATGATGTCGGCCTCCTCGATGGCGGTGCCCAAACGGTTTTCGACCTTGTCGAACGCGTTCATGCGGTTTGCGCCGGAACGGGCGGCGTGTTCCGCATCCGTGCCCACCACGGTGAGGTTACGCAGGGATGAGGCGCGCAGGGCCAACCCCAGTGATGTCCCGATCAAGCCGGTGCCGATAACGGTAACTTGTGCCACGATGAAGTCTGCCAACGTGAGAATTGGGGTAAGTGTACAACATCCGTTACGGTTGGGGAAATCGTGACCATCAGGATTCGCCGTTTGTTGTAAAATTGCGCCGCGAACTGAACTTCAATCCCACACCATCGGAGGCACAATGTCCCAGCTGATGACCGGCAAACAGGCTCTTTTGGAAATGCTCAAGGCTGAAGGGGTCGAGTATATTTTCGGCAATCCCGGCACCAGCGAAGGCCCAATCATCGACCTGCTCGGCGACTACCCCGAGTTCCGTTACATCCTCACCCTCCAGGAGAGCGTGGCCATGGGCATGGGTGAGGCGTACGCCAGGGCTACCGGGCGGGCGTCATTCGTGAGCCTGCACGTGGACAGCGGGCTGGCCAACGGCATCGCGCTGATGCTGGACGCGCTGAACACCGGCACGCCGATGGTGGTCACCTCGGCCAACTACGACGCGCGCAAGGTCAACGAAACGATAACCGACCTGGCGAACCTGGTCCGTCCGGTGACCAAGTGGTCGGTGGAGCTTGACCACGCCGACCAGATACCCAGCGTGATACGGCGGGCGTTCAACGAGGCCAACAGCCACCCCAAGGGGCCGGTGTACGTCGGGATCACCTCCAACGCCCTGGAGGGCATGGCTGAGATGAACATCGTTCCGTCGCGGCCGGTGCACGACGACACGCGGCCCGGCGCCGACGGCATCGCCGAGGCCGCCACGCTGCTGATGGACGCCAGCCGGCCGATGATGCTGGTGGGCGACCGCCTGTCGGACGACGGCGCGCTGGACCAGGCGGTTGAGCTGGCTGAGTTGATGGGGCTGCCGGTGTACCAGGCGCGCGGCGCGGAGGTGGCGTTCCCGACCCGGCATGACCAGTTCCTGGGCGCGCTGTCGCTGCGGGTGAGCCAACAGCGTGCGGTGCTCCAAGAGGTTGACCTGGTGCTGGCGGTTGGCTCGGACCCGTTCGAGGAGCTGTTCTACTGGGGCGACGTGATCCTGCCGGCGGACGCCAGGCTGGTGCACATCGACCCGGACCGTAAAGCCATCGGTCGTTCGGAGCCTACCGACGTGGGCATCGTCGGACACTGCGGCTTGGCGCTTTCGGATCTGATCGCCGCCGTGAAGGAACGACTGTCGCCGGGGGACTTCCCTGAGATTGAGCAGCGCAAGCAGGCTGTGATCCAGCAACGGAGGGACAGCCGGGCCGCGTTCGAGGAGTCGGTCGCGGAAAAGTGGGACCATAAGCCCATGACGCCGGCCCGCATGATGTCGGAGTTGGCCGACGCCATACCCGACAACGCCATCGTGGTGGATGATTCCATCAGCAACCGCGGGGTGATGCGCCACTACTTCCAGGCGGAACGCCGGGGCGACCTGCGGGGTTACCGGGGCCAGTCCATCGGCGGCGGGATGGGCACCACCATGGGCACGCAGTGCGCCAATCCCGACCGGCCCGTGTTCGGCATCATCGGCGACGGCAGCGCGATGATGACCATTCAGGGGCTGTGGACCGCCGCCAACGACGACATCCCGTGCGTTTTCGTTATCTGCAACAACGGGATGTACCGGGTGCTGAAGGTGAACTTCAACGTGTACCAGCAGGATGTGCTCGAGTTGCCGGAAACGTCGGGCGGGCGCCTGTTGTACTCTGACTTCGGCACGCCCTTTGACATGGCGGCCATCGCCAACAGCATGGGCGTGCACGGCGAGCGCATCACCGAACCGTCCCAGATCAAGCCGGCGGTGGACCGGGCCATCGCCTCGGGCAAGCCGGCATTGCTGGACATGGTAATCGACGGCGAGCTGTAGCGGTAGAAATCGTCAAGAGCGGAACTTTCAGGAGTCGAGGAACAATATCATGCGCACCAATACCACCAAGGCCAAGCTCAACGATGGCGGCGTCGTGTTCGGCGCGATCATCACCCGCTACGCTCCCGACATGGTCGAGATTTTCGGCGCGCTGGGGTACGATTTCGTGATGATCGACTGCGAGCACGGGCCGGCCGACCTGGACCAGGTGGAGCACATGGTCCGCGCCGCCGAATCGTTCGGCATCACGCCCATCGCGCGGATCCCCGACCACTCCGACCAGACGATACTGCGCTACCTGGACCGTGGGTTGCAGGGCATCATCGTGCCCCACGTCAACACCGGAGAGCAGGCGGCAGCCATCGCCCGCGCCGCGCGATATTATCCCGACGGCTACCGGGGGATGGGCGGCGGACGCGCCCAGGACTATGGCATCGGTGTCGCCCGCGACGAGGCGACGGCCTGGGTCAACTCGCAGGTGCTGGTCATACCGATGGTCGAGGACGTGGAAGCGGTGGCGAACCTGGACGACATTCTCGCGGTATCGGGCGCGGACGTTCTGCACGTGGCGGCGTCGGACCTGGGGCAGAGCATGGGCAACCCCGGAGTCGCCGAAGTGCGCAAGGTAATGAGCGACGTCATCCCGCGGGTGCGCGCCGGCGGCAAGCACGTCGGCGTGGGCGGCAACAACCCGGCGGACGCCGCCGGAGTCGCGGAGTTCGTCCGGCAGGGAGCGAACTTCGTTACCGTTTCCGGCTGGGGATTGCTGCGTATCGCGGGTGAGAACTTCCTGCGAGACGTGAAAGCGGCGCTGTGATTCACACCCGTTCCGCTTCAATCCGGTCCCGCAAGATGGGCAGCAGTTCACTGGCGGCGCGTTCGCATTCCTCAACGTGGGGGAACCCGCTGAGAATGAACTCGTCGATGCCCAGCCGCCAGTAGCCCAGCAACTGGTCGGCCACCTGATCGGCCGTGCCCACCAGCGCGCTGCCGCAGTTCACCCGCACCTCGGACAGGCCGTTCCACAGGTGCCGGTCCAGCCGGTGGTCCTCAGCCTCGCGGGCCTGGGCCTGCTGCCCGACCATGGGCGTGCCGGCGATGGCGGACTGGCGTTGCGCCTTGACCTCCGGCGCGGCGTCGGCGATGAGGCTGCGAGCGGCGTCCCAGGCCTCCGCCTCGCTGTCCCTGATTACCAGGTGAGTGCGCAGGCCCAGATTCACGGGCCGGCCGGTGACGTCCAACTGTTCACGCAGGTCGTTGACTCGCTGAGTCGTGTCAGGCAGGGGTTCGATCCAGCCGAGATGCACGTCGGCCTGCCGGGATGACAATCCCAACGCCCGGGGGGATGCGCCGCCCAAGTAGAAGTGCGGGGCGTTGTCGCCCGGAGCGGGAGCGCAGTAGGCGTCTTCCAGCCGGTAGAAATCGCCCTGGTAGCTGACGGGTTGCGGTTCCTGCCAGAGGGCGCGGCAGGCTTCGATGAACTCTTCGGCGCGCTCGTAGCGGGTGGCGTGGCTGCTGACCTCGCCGACGCGCTCGAAGTCGTTCTGGATGCCGCCGGGGACGATGTTGATGTCCAGCCGGCCGCCGGAAATTTCGTGGAACGCCGCCGCCATCTGCGCGAACAGCCCCAGCGCGATGAATCCGGGACGGACGGCCACCAGGAACCGGATGCGCGAGGTCACCGCCGCTAGAGCGGTGGCGGTGGTCCAGGTCTCGGCCAGCGGCGCGTCCTCGGAGAACAGCCCGTTGGCAAACCGCGTGGGTATGAGCATGGAGTAGAAGCCGCAATCCTCGGCGGTTTGGGCGACTCGTTTCAGGTAGTCGAACGTGGGCGGACGCTGTGCCCGCAGGGTGCCGGCGCGGTCGCCGTCGCCGTCGATGGGGATGAACCAGTCGAAACGGGGTTCGGGGCGGTGTCCGTTAAAAGTAGTCATTGCAAAACCAACCTGTGTCTGTGATCAAGGTCACCTAATGATAAGCGAATGCCGGCTACCCGTTGGGGAAATTTTGCATGGATGGACAGGATTGGGGAATGGAGTAAGATTGCGGCAATTTTGGCGAAATCCCGCTCATTTCCGTTCATTTCCGCTAATTTGAGTAGGGCGTTGGGCCGGGAAGTGGGGTAAATGGGGGACCGTGAGGGCGGTTTTGGGGCCGATAGTGGTGGTTATGGCGGGCCAGTGAGAGGTTTTGGGGGAAGTGCATTTGGACGCGCAGCGTTAGTGCCTGGGCATTTGGATGGCTCTCGGGATGGATTGACGCCGGTTAACTATGGTAGTGGTGGGCGAAGCGATGGGGCAAGAGGGAAGTGTCATTAGAGACTTGCAAAACGGCCCAATTTTCAGGACTTGCAAAACTCCCGCACGAGTTCTAGCCCAACTGACGCGCACGATTCGATTAGAGGCAAAGCGTGGCCGGCCATCCCAGGGCGGGCACGATGACTTTTGACCGTTGCGCCTTGCCGAAAAATCCGGGTAAGATACGGCCCAACAGACATAAGTTTGTCGCCGCCCGTGGAGGGGCGACGACGACGGCGATGATGACACCCTACCGGACAAGGGGAAGGAGTGGAGCAACATCATGGACAATCGTACACGTCTTGACCCCACCGTGCAAGCGGTTATCGGCGTGCTGGCCGTAATCGACGCCGACGAACTGCTGGACCGACTGGACGCCTACCGCTGGACGGGCCGGCCCGGCTACAGCCACAAGGCCATGTGGCGCGCCATCATCGCCAAGTACCTGCTGCGGCTGCGCCACACCCGCGACCTCATCGCCAGGCTCAAGGATTCCCGCCGACTGCGGCGCGCCTGCGGGTTCCGCGATACCGTCCCTCACGAAAGCACCTTCTCGCGGTTCTTTGACCGGCTCGCCCAGCACCAGGACTTGGTTGACGAGGCGTTTGCCTGCGTGACCGACTGCATCAACGCCGCGCTCATGGAGTTCAAGGACGACGGCGGGCTGCCAGCCGAGTGTCCACCGCCGGGCCGCGCCGTAGCGATTGACTCCTCCGACATTCCCGCCTACGCCAACTCCCGCCGCCACCAGCCCATTGACGCCGACGCCGCCTGGGGCTACCGCACGCCCAAGAACGGCGTGCCCGGCGGCTCATCCAAAGGCGAATTGTTCTTCGGCTACAAACTCCACGCCCTCTGTGATGCCTACTACGGGCACCCCCTGGCCTGGAGCATCCTGCCCGCCAACGTCAACGACTCGCCCCAATTGCCGCCCCTGATGGACAGACTGGCCGACCAACACCCCTACCTGCCCACCCGCTTCCTGATGGGCGACAAGGGCTACGACGGCTTGTCCAACTACCGCTACCTCGACGAGCGGCGCAACGTGGGCGGCGAGCGCGTCCTGTCCGTAATCCTGATGCGCTACACCGACCGCAACGGCCTCTACTCCTCACACGGACGCCCCTTCTGCCTGGGCAAGCGGGAAATGGAGTACGTCCGCACCGACCGGGGCAAGGGCCACCTGTTCCGCTGTCCCGACGGCGGTTGCTCCCTCCTGACCGAATCGCCCTGGCTCGGCCCCTGCCAACAGGAGCATCACGAGAACTGGCAGGGCGACCGGCTCCGCAAGGTGGGCCGACTGCCGAGGGGCAGCCCGCGCTGGCATCTGCTCTACAACCTGCGGCCCAGCGTCGAGCGGCTGTTCAGCAGTCTGAAACGCACGCGCATGATGGGCGAGTGCCGCTACCTGGGCATCGCCAAGACCCGCCTGCACGTCTCGCTCTCGATGCTGGCCTACTCCGCCACCATGCTGGTGCGGCTGTTGAAAGGCGACACCCGCCGGATGCGGAGCATGGCGCTGGACTTCTACCGAGCGGCGGCGTAGGGCCTAGACAACGTTGAATACCATGCACAAGAACCGTGCCCCGCCGGTTTTCAGTTCGCGGCAGTCCTCACGGATGAGCCCCGAATCCGAGACAGCGCAAGCGGCGGTGAAGAGCAATGCCAGAACTAGCAAAACCCCAGCACATCTAGACATGACCATCTGCCTTTTGGCGGCTCTGCGCCTCATCCGCGAAGTACAGTTCGGCAATGTATGCTTCTACCATTGCCGGCGGGAGCGCGTGGAGTGCCCGGTGAATGAGCGCCAACTCATCGTTGACCTTCTTCTCCAACGCTTCCCGCTTTTGGCGCTCGTGCATTACCCGCCGGCCGGCCCACCTCGCCAATGAAGCCGTGTCCACTGATTCATGGCGTTCAACGCACTCAAAATGCACAGACACCTGCCAAGAACCTATCACCCGCCCGCCGCTTTCCAAACGGTCAGGATGATACCGTTCAATGTAGGCGTTAGATACCTCAACGTAGTCGTCAAGGTCGATTTCGTTGCCGCAAATGATACAGTTCATGCCCTCAAACCTCATGTCCGGTTCATGGCGGCCAGCGCCAACGCGCCCACCACGAATATCACCGTACAGGCGACGGCTACGCCCAACGCGAACTCAATCATCAAAGAACTCTCTTCGCCTCGCCAATCCGCGAAGAGAGCCTTGCGTCCAGGGCGTCCGGGTGTTAATCTTGACCCGGTATCCATGCCCTCGGTCTGCGTTGCGGCTTTCTTCGCAGATTGAGCGCAGCGCCCCGGTTGTTCTAGCGACCGGGGCGCTGTTGACTTTTTAGATTTGGCCCATCATACCAGCCGGGCCGGTCGCCGGGAACACCCGGAGCGCCGGCCTGCCCTGGACCGCCGTCAGCCGGCGTGGGCGTCCTCCATCGAAGGCATCGACGCGAACACCACCAGCGCCAGGATGTTGACGAACGGCACCATCATCAGGAACCCCCACGCCTCATCCTTGCCCGCATCCACCGCACGGTGCATCGTCCAGACCACCGAGAGGGCCAGCGCCGGCAGTCCGTAGAGCGCCCCCACCAGCAGCCGCAAAGCGCCGGAGAGTTGCGCCGGCAAAACCGTCTCGGCCAACCCCTGTCCAATCCCCACCGCTATTCCTATCGCAATCAGTATCAGGCATCGGTTGAGGTACTGCTTTCGCCCAATCCGGCCGGCCTTCTTTTCCTGTGTCTCTTTCAACGGGAACCTCCTTCCCCGTCGGCCGGCAGCGCGCCGCCAGCGGGCCGCGCCTGGGCTGCTCGCTCGCTCCGCGCCCTCACGACCTGACCGACTTTCCACGACGCCAGCGCCAACACGCCAGCGGCCGGCACGTAGGCGTAGAGCGGCACCTGCACGCCCAACAGGACCGCCCGGCTGCCCAAGTCCAGCGTCTCCCACCAGGAGAGCGTCCAGCCCGCGCCCAGCACGTGGGGGTAATACCAGGCTTTCGCCACGCCCGTTACGGAGTGGACCATGAGCGTCAAGACGAATGATGCCGGCACGACGAACCTCCGCCAGAGACGGGGCGCTTGCGGCAGCGCCAGCGTGATGATTGCCAGCAGGGACACGACCGTCAGCACGTCGCCGGCTATATCGAGTCCCGCCACCGTGATGTGAAAGATTGGCACGTAGAACCTCCTTCCAGCACGCCATCCCGGGCGCAACGCACGGGCCGGCGATGTTCGGATTCACGACAAAAAGCCCCCCTCGCCACGCACCTGGCGAAAGAGGCGTCATTGAATCCCGGAGGTCGAGCGAGTATAGTTTCGCTTGCTTTATCGGCCCGGTGTCGCCTGCTTTTCGTCAGGTGATTCAGGCGCAACGCTCCGCCGCTTCCAACGACGGGGCGTTGTCGATTAGGTGGCTACGATAGGGCGGGCAACAGGGCGATGGACCGGCCAGTAGGCGGTATCGCGGCCCGCGTCAACATTGAAGTCCCCCTTGCGTCAGGATGGGCGGTTGCAACACACGCGGGCATCCCAACGGCGTAAAGCCTGGCAAGAGGGACACGTGGCCCCAACCTGTACAGGCCCTAGCCGGCGCAGGGATAACCCCGCGTGTGTTGCGCCGTCCATTTTGCCCACGCGCCGGCGCACTGTCAATATCCTATCGCCCGATAAAGAACGCGCCGACCGGATGCCGCTAGTTCATCACCTGGCCGGCCTCGTAGAGTTCCTGCACGGTGCGCCGCCGGCGCGGGAGCGCGATGCGCCGGCCAGCGGGCTTGATGGGCCGGCCCCATACGGGCGCTATCGGGGGCGGCGCGCACGGCGTCTTGACGGTCCTGTGTAACATCATGGCAGTACCTCCAGTTGCCCCAACCGGAGGTTGCCGACACGTCAAAGCCGGTGTTACACTGACGCCGACGTGCGTCGTCTCCCCCGGTTGGGGGCAATGTCTTGGCCGCTCCGGTCTCATACGCCGGGGCGGTTTTCATTAGTCTATCGGCCCGGCCCCGCCAGTCAATAATTTTGCGCCGGCAATACGGGCATGGAAAAGCCCGCCGACGGGCGAAACCGACTAGAAAATCGGCCCCAGCAGCACCGGGGCCATTACCACGACCGCCGCGACCGACACCAGGAACCCCGCCGACACGACCGCCACAACTATCAACTGCTCCATGCGAAACCTCCGGCGCGAAACCGTCGCCGGAGGTATTGCCAGAGCCGGGACCCGGTGATACCATCACCAGACCGGTAGGAACCTGCCCCCAAGCATTTAGGGTTCCGCGCTTGCCCGCCGTTCTCGCGGCGGGTTTGCGTTTATGTGCACGCATCATATCACGTCCACAGTCAGGGCAAGAAAATGCCCGCCGCCCGTCGGCGGGCGAGCGCGATTGTCAACCCCTTTTGCAAGTTTCTAGTCATAAGCTACGAGCTTCGTAGCTTCCCCACTCGTCTTTATCCTGCCACGCGCCTGGAGGCAATAACCGGGCCTCCGTGTCATTGTTAGGGGCGGAGTGAACGTCGAAATTAATCAGGTATTAGTCGCCCTCGCACAACTCAACCGGCTCCAATGGCACCAGCGCGCCGTTCACGCAACGGGCTTTTATGGTTTTGAGCATGGA
Organism: Dehalococcoidia bacterium; assembly: GCA_022825745.1. Lineage (GTDB taxonomy): Bacteria > Chloroflexota > Dehalococcoidia > Lucifugimonadales > UBA3495 > Bin87. The sequence goes on from JAJDWF010000144.1 coordinate 22,714, forward strand.
TGGCCCCCCCGATTGTCTTGCTTACGAGCACACTGAAACTGTAGCGCATCCGGCACTGGAAACGCCATCAGCGCAGTTGGACGTGGAATTGTGCAGGGTCTTCGCCGAATGCTTCGAGTAGCCTACTGATTAGAGCCATTGTTTGTGATGCGGAAAAATTGGTATTCAACCACATCCCGTTCTTCAATTCTCTCGACTTAAAAGCTCCTGAATTATATTGTATTTGTTCGTCACTAAAAAGATTCGCAACCTGGTTTGGAACGTTGTTCTGGGACAGTTGTCTATTGTCCACGAGCCAATTGGCAACTGTAACGTACAGCCGCCGCCAGTCGGCAACATTCTCAGTAACCTGATTTGGGAACAAGACCGCCTGTGGCCTAAGACCGGACATTGATTTCATACTGCGTAAGTCGGATATATTACACAGGCCATCATCGATATGGCGTTGCTGATGGGAAACAGTAATAGCAGGGGACGACCCGATAGCGTTGTGAACGACATGATCATCCATCAATTCTGCTGTTCGCGCCTCCCTGAGTAGTAGATACACCGCCTTATTCCGCGCGCTATTGAAAATTGCCTCCTTGTCCATTGGCTGATTTTCAAGTTCACCCAACTTGCTCCGCCAGCCTACCAATTCCGACCGAAGATTGCCCTCCCACTCACCGAATATGCGACGTTCCTGAACTCGACTCGGACGCTCCGGCAAAGCGGCGATGTGTTGACCAAACAGCCTATCCAGTTGGTCATCGTCGTTCAATACTGACTCTCGCTCTTCAATCAGCCGGCGCAGTTCGTTGCACTGCGCATCATCGGCGCCGGCGATGCTCTCCCGCTCTGCTTCGAGCAATTCACGGAACAGGGCGGACAGCCGATTAGCGAGGTCGTCTTCAATCTCAACGTAGGTGGGGAACGCCATCTCGTCCTCCGGGTCATAAGGGTCGACCAGTTGATCCAGCGGTGGGGCGACTGGCAAATGCGCTTGGATATGCGCGTCAATGTGGCAAAGGTCGCAAACGTGCTGATGAGCATCGCCGCACTGCCTTTCGTACTGCCAGCGCGGGAGGGCTCGCCATCGCCCGCAGCGTTGACAGTCCTTGCCGAATGAAAGTCCACAGCCCCGACAGTTGTGGCTGGCGGCCGGTGATGCGGTTTCGCATAGCGGACAGACTCTAACCGGTGCCTCGCCCGTCGTCTGATTTCCGCGCGGTTCCAGCGACCATTCGCGGTAGTCCTCGGGCAGGCCGTGGGATACGGCGTTGGCGGCCAGGTCGAGCAGGATGCAGTCGCCGCCGTCGGGTTTGGGGCGCAGTCCGCGGCCCACCATTTGCAGGTAGAGGGCCAGGCTCATGGTGGGGCGGGCGATGATGACACAGGATGCGTCGGGCAGGTCGAAACCCTCGGTGGCGACGATTACGTTGACCAGAACCCCGATGCTGCCATCGCGAAAACCGGCGATGGCCCGGTCCCGTTCTTCCAGGTTGGTGTCGCCTAGGATGACTGCGGCCGGGATGTTGGCGTCGTTGAACACGGCGGCCAGGTTGTGCGCGTGGTCAACGGACACGGCGTAGGCGATTGTCTGCCGGCCCTCTGCGTGCTTCTGCCAGAAGGCCATTGCGCCGGCGGTCATGATGTCCGGCCTATCCTGGTTGGCCTGTTCTATACCTCGTTCGTTGTAATCGCCCGTCCGGTCAACTGCGCCGCCGGCGATGCGCTCTTCTGGCGGCGGGATGAACACCTGCGCCTCGCACAATGCAGGGCTTTCAAGAGCCTGCAAGTCGGCTGTTTGGGGGCCGCACAGCAGGTCACCGAACAGGTGGTCAAAACCTTCCTTTTCCGACAGCCGCCAGGGTGTGGCCGTCATGCCGACGATGGGGCCGGGCCACTGCTGCATCGCCCGGGTCCAACCGTCAGCGGCGGCATGGTGGGCTTCGTCGATTACTAGGAGGTCGTTGCCATCGTAGCGGTTCCAGACTTCCCGGCGGGCGGTTCGACGGCCCACGGTCTGGGCCATCAGGATGACCGCGCCGCCGGCCATGGCCGGAGCGTCCTCGCCGGGCGTCCAGTTGACGTTGGTAATGGCAGAGACGCCGGCGTCGGTGAGCATCCGCCGGGTCTGCTCGGCCAGTTCCTTGCGGTGGGTGAGCCAGACGGCCTTGCGCCCGTTTTGCAGCCGGTCAGCCAGCAGCGCGCCGGCGATGACGGTCTTGCCGCCGCCGGTGGGCAGTTGGAGCATCACCCGCGCTTTGGGGTCTGCGGTCAGCGAGTCCTGCGTCCGTTTGAGGAGGGATTGCTGGTAAGGGCGGAGCTCAAACATACGGGTACGCGGTCTCGCAGGAAATGCGTGTCCGCTGGAAAGGATGGCGCAGGGTAGCACATCACACGGCGTCACTCTTTTCGTCGGGCGGCTCGGCGGGGACCGGCATGGGCGGGTTGGGGTTTTGTTCCATTTCCCGCTGGTACCACATGAACATTACGATGCCGGCGCCGATGATGCACATCATGTCGCCCGGAACCCACAGGGTCAGCCCGCCCAAACGCTGGTCGGACAGGTACGAAAAACCTTCCCACGGGCGCGGCAGTTCCTGATAGGCTGAATAGATCAGGCGCTCCTGGAACGTAATGGCCGCCCCCAGCACCGTGTTAGGGAGCACGATGAGTCCCAGGTACAGCACGCGCAGGCCGTAGTGGAGGCGGGAACGGTGCGGCTTGGGGTCCACCACGATCCACCAGAACAGGAACCCGCTGATCAGCATGGTGCCGTGCATCAACTCGTGCATCCAGTCGTTGTGCACCGCCAGGTCGTGGGGTCCCGGGATCTGCCAGAAGAACAGCAAGCCCAGGAAAGCAACGATGGTGAAGACCGGGTTGGTAATCTTCCAGTAAATCCAGCGAGCAATTGCAGTCCGCACGATGCGACGAATGACGCCCTGCCGCAACCAGGCGGGCATGCCGCGCAGCATCGGCGTCAGCGGGGCGCCCAGCAGGATCAGCAGCGGGCCGACCATGCGCACCAGGATGTGCTGAACCTGGTGGATGGAGAAGTAGTGCTCGGCCAGCGGCTCAATGGGCGATTGCAGTGCGGCGAACAGCACCACGATGCCGGCGAAAAAGCTGGCTTTCTGCCAATTGCTGACCGGATGGGTGGGGTTCGGCCAGTTGTTCAGGCCGTTGATGTAGAAATACAGGGACGCCAGGAGGAGCAGGCTGGGGATCGGGTTGGTGATGAATCCCCAGGCCGTGAGCGGGGTATATCCGGGCGGGATGCCCTGATGGGCCGACGCGACCCCCGCGCCGACGGTCAACGCCGCCAATCCCCCGGCGATGGCGCCGGCCCACAGCGTCCGGCGCATCATGCCGCCGTGGTGCCGGACCCTTCGGCCCGCTGCCGCTGGTTGCGTCGGATGCGCCACACCAGGTAGCCGGCGCCGGCGGCCAGAATCACGGCGACGCCGATGAACACGTAGCCGGCTTCAGGGTTGTTGGAGGGCGAAATGACGTTGAATTGAAAACCGTCCACCGGGTACGATTGACCGCCGGGTTCCTCGATGTCCAGCACCGTGTCCCAGACTCCCGGGCTGTCCATCTTGACGGTGGCGAAATAGACGCCGGGACCCACGGGACTGGCGTGGGCGTAGCCGGCCTCGTTGCTGCTCTGCCGGGAGGTATGCACGGTTACCTTGGCGTCGGGCACGGGCGTCCCGGAGGCGGCGTCGCGGACCTGGACGATGAACTGGACGGATTGCAGAGAGGGGAGCGGCTTGGCCTCGACGTCCACCTCATAGGGGCCGGCCTGGGCCTCGGCGCGGCGGGTTTCAGGGCCGATGATGTCCTGAGCCGACGCATAAGTGGGCAGCGCCATCCCGATGCCCAGGAGCGCCAGGAGAAGCAACCCAATCGGATACGCAATCTTGCCGAACAACTGCAATTCACCTAAAAGGTATAGGCTGCAAGGATATAGGGGCGAATTATCACTCGCCCCTATATTGTACGCTATCGCGGCGGGTTCCCCCGGCGCGCTAGGGCTGGAAGGTCTTGCGCCAGATTCCGGGCGAACCGGGAGCGTGGGTCATCACGTCGCGCATGCGGCCGTTGTCCGGGTGTGCTTCACGCTGTTCCAGCCAGGGCGCGGTGGATGAGACCTCGGGGTTCTCGAACTCGTACACGGTGGCGTAGGCGGGCTCGCCGCGCACCGCCTTCCAGCGGCGTCCGCGGATGCAGCCGGGGACTTTCTCGTAGTTGGGCACGTACACCGTGGAGTACCAGTTGTTCCATTCCGCGTCGCTCTCGGCGGGAACGTCCATCCGGCCGATCTGCAGCGCGGGCGACATGTCGGCGCCGGCCAGCGCGTCGGACAGGTCGGTGGGGTGGATCATGGTGTACACGTTGTTGATCAGGGTCGTGGCGACGGCGCGGGGGCCGACTTTCTGGCCCCACGGGGTCGGCGGGCGATTCTTGAAAGCGTCGGTGTTGATGACGTCGGCGGATTCCAGTTCATACATCGCCAGGTGCTTGGGGCCGCTGCTGGTGGCTTCGTAGCGGGCGGCGTTGAGCACGCCGGGCACGGCCAGCAGTTCCTGCAAGTGCTCGGTGTTGTACCACTGGTTGAACTCTTCCTCAACGTCGGCGGGGACTTCGCACCAGACCATCATCAGGCCGGTGCCGCGGATTTTTGGCATGGTGTGCCTCCTGTGGGATCGTACTTGAACCGATGGGTTAAATTTTGGGCGTCAGTCTAACATAACCACGACTGCGAAACCTTGGTGGATAGGGTGCAAATCTGAGATTGGCAGCGGCGTTCCTCAGGCCGTGTGATAACATTTGCACACCATTCAGCCTTTTCCCGCATCGGTTATGACCTACTCCCTGCTTGCCGGCGTTCGTGTTCTTGAAATCGGGTCCATGCTTTCCGCGCCTTACTGCGGCAAGCTGCTGGCCGATGCCGGCGCGCGCGTCGTCAAGCTGGAATCGCCGGACGGCGGCGATGCGGCGCGACGCTATGGGCCGTGGCCTGGTGATGTTCCGCATACGGAGCGCAGTGGGTTGTTCCTGTACCTGAACTCCAACAAGGAGGGGATCACCGCCAACCTGGGAACTCCCACCGGGCGCAGCATCATGCGCCGGCTGGCTGCCGCGTCCGACGTGGTGGTACATAACGCACCGCCGGCCGATATGGAACGGTTGGGTCTGGATTACGACGCGCTGACGGTGGACAACCCCAACCTGGTGATGGCGAGCATCAGCCCTTGGGGACTATCCGGGCCGTGGCGCGACTACAAGGCTTATGACATCAACCTCGCCGCTGCCGGTGGTATCTGCGAGGGCCTGGGCGAGGCCGACCGGGAACCGTTGAGTTTCGGCACGCCGGAGGTGGGGTACTTTGCGGGGATGGCCGCCGCGTCCTCCATTGTCATGGCCCTGCTGGCCCGGGACACCAACGGCGGCCAGCATATTGACATTGCCGAGGCCGAGACGATGGCCGGCCTCTACAACGGGCCGGAGGCGCTGATGGCGGTGTACCAGTGGCGGGTTACCCGACGCACCGGGCACCACGCGCTGGATTTCCCGTACCCCAACTGCATCCTGCGCTGCAAGGACGGCCATATATTCGTAGGCTCGCCGGAGGGCCGGCAGTGGGGCCGGCTGCTACAGATCATGGGCAATCCGGAGTGGTCGCAGGAACAGCGATTCCGCAACCGCACCGCC
>JAJDWF010000104.1 GCA_022825745.1 Dehalococcoidia bacterium
CTTCCCCTGCGTCTGCGAAGACCGCCTTCACGACTGCGAGGGCAACGTCCTCGACGAAGAGCAGCGCGAAAAAGCCGCCCGTCGCAGCCCCTCAATGGAGCATCTCATTACCTGTCCCGAGCAGATGAACGACTTCCTCACCCGCTACGCCGAGTACCTGACCGTCTGGAACGTGGAAAACCCCGGCAACCCCATCGACTTCAACCGCATCCGCTGGACCAACATCCGCTGGCGACACCTCTACCCCATCCGCGCCCCCTAGCCCCTGTCCATCAACAACAGGCCCTCGCACCCGGCGCCCAGGTTTGACACTGCCATGGGCTAGTGATAACTTTCACATAGCATTTTTTTACGATTTCCGTCGGGAGTAACTTACCCATGCCCGTGAACATTTGCGTGCTGGCCAAGCAGGTCGTTGACCCGGAAATGCCGGCCGCCGCCTTTCGTATCGACCCGGACGCCCGCCAGGTTGTCCCGCCGCCCAACATTCCGCCCGTGGTCAACGGCTTCGACGAGAACGCCGTTGAGGCCGCGCTCCAGATCAAGGACGAGCAGGGCGCCAACATCACCGTCATATCCTCGGGTACGACCTTCGCCCTGGACGTGATGAAAAAGCCGCTGTCCATGGGCGCCGACGAACTGGTGCTGCTGCAGGACGACGCGTTCGCCAACTCGGTGGACTCCTTCTTTACCGTCCAGCTGCTCACGTCCGCCATCAACAAGCTGGGCGGGTTCGACCTCATCATCTGCGGACGCCAGGCGTCGGACTGGGACAACGCCCAGGTGCCGCTGGGCGTGGCCGAGACCCTGGGCATGGCGTGCATCACGCTGGGCAAGAAGGTGGACGTGCAGGATGACAAGGTGGTGGTCGAAAGGCTCGCCCCCGACGGTTTCGAAGTCGTTGAAGCCGACCTGCCCGCGCTGGTCACGGTGAGCAACGAACTGGGCCAGCCGCGCTATCCCACGCTGCGGGGCATCATGGCCGCCACGCGCAAGCGTCCCACCGTCTGGACCACCGGCGACCTGGACCTGGATGACGACCAGCTGGAACCGCGCGTCACCCTGCACGATCTTTTCGTGCCCGAACGCGAGCAGGACTGCGAGATCATCGAGGGCGACGACGACGTTGACGCGGCGCGCAAGCTCGCCCTGAAACTCCGCGAAGACCGTTTCATCTAACACCTGACCACACCACGGAGACTGCAAGACAATGGCAGACGCTACCGGAATCCTAGTATTCGGCGAGGCCCCCCAGGGTGAACTCTCCGCCACCGCCCAGGAACTGCTCGCCGCCGGCCGTACCCTGGCTGATTCGTTGGGACAGGAACTCGCCATCGGACTGATCGGCGCCGACCTGTCCGGCGCTCCGCAGCAGGCCATCGCCCACGGCGCCGACAAAGCCTACGCGGTGACCAATCCCGCCCTGGCCGACTACCACCCGGACCTGTACCTTTCGGCGATGCAGACCCTGGCCATCGAGGCCAACCCCAACATCATCCTCATCGCCCGCAACAACGAGGGGCGCGAGTTGGCCCCCCGCCTGGCATTCCGAATGGGCGTGGGCCTGGCCCAGGACTGCCTGGAAGTGTCCGCCGACGCCAGCACCGGCAAACTGCTGGCCAACCGCCCGGTGTACGGCGGCAGCGCCGTCGCCGTGGTGAGCTGCAACCAGACCCCGCAGATCGCCGCCATCCGGCCCAAGACCTACGAACCGCTGGATGCCGACGCCGGCCGCAGCGGACAGGTGGTCAATTTCCCCGTGGAAATCGACCCGTCCGTGGCCAAAACCCGCGTGGTGGACGTGGTGAAGGAAGAGGCCGAGGGCATCAAGCTGGAAGACGCGCGCATCGTCGTGTCCGGCGGCCGCGGCCTGGGCGGCCCGGAGCCGTTCGCGCAGCTGGAGGAATTGGCCAACCTATTGGGTGGGGCCGTCGGCGCATCCCGCGCGGCGGTGGACTCCGGCTGGGTGCCGGCCAACTACCAGGTGGGACTCACCGGCAAGACCATCACCCCCGACCTGTACATCACGGTCGCCATCTCCGGCGCCAGCCAGCACATGGCCGGTTGCAGCGGCTCCAAGGCCATCGTCGCCATCAACAAGGACGCCGACGCCAACATCTTCAAGGACGCGCGCTACGGCGTAGTCGGCGATTGGGAAAAGGTGATACCGGCGCTCACCGAAACGGTGCGGGAACTCACGCAGTCGTAGAGTGGAGGAATACCATGGCCGCTTACATCATCGCCACCATTGAGGTGACCGACCCGGAGCAGTTTGAGGTCTATCGGGGGCAGGTTCCGGCCACCATCGAAAAGCACGGCGGCAGGTACCTGGCGCGCGGCGGCGAGGTGTCGGTGGTGGAAGGCGACCAGCCCGAGCGCCGCACGGTGGTGCTGGAGTTCGACAGCCTGGAGAAGGCCAAGGGTTGGTACTACTCCGACGACTACGCCGGCCCCAAGGAGCTGCGCATCGCCTCCACCATTTCCAACGTGATGATCGTGGAAGGCGTCTAGCCCTCGAAGTTCACGCCCACGCCGACGATTTCCACCTGCATGGAGCGGATGTCGGGCGCTCCCTGGTCGAAGGTCACGCCGACCACGACGTTGATGCCCCGGTCAACTTCCGGCGCGCCCGGAATCTCGAAGCTGGCGTCCAGGTTGTCGCCCTTGATGGCCATGCCCAGATGCTCGGCGATGATCTTCTCGCCGTCGTACACCAGCACTTCGGCCACGCTGGCGTGGGACCGCGCGCGGAAGGATACGGCCACCGATTCGGCCTTGGTGCGGCTGCCGTTCTGCACGGTGGGCGTGGGAATCGCGAAGTGCAGCCACGTATTCTGCCCCTCGTTGCCCTCGATGCGCACGAACGGGCCGCAGTGGCGCACGGAAGTGATGCGGTTGAGATACTCTCCGGTCATCGCGGCGCCATGCACCCACGAAGTGAATTTTTGACCTGCCATGTTGGGACCTCCTGCCAAAGTGAGTTTGTCAAACCATTGCGTGGATTACAGAAGTGGACGCTGCTGCCGTTCCAGTTCCAGCAGGCGCGCCTTGACGCCCACGCCGCCACCGCCGTAACCGTGGAGGCCGCCGTTGCTGCCGACGACCCGGTGGCACGGAATCACCAGCGGCAGGGGATTTCTCGCCATGGCCTGCCCGGCCGCGCGGGATGCTTTGGGATTGCCGGCCGCTTCCGCCAGCCACTGGTAGGATCGCGTTTCGCCGGGCGGAATCAAGCAGCAGGCTTCCCACGCCGCGCTGAAGAAGGGAGACGCGCCGGTCAGGTCCACTTGGATGCGACCCAATGCCGACGCATCGCCGGCGAAGTAGTCGTCAAGGGCAGTCAGGGCGTCGGCGAACACGTCGGGTCGGTCCTCGGTGCACTCGCCGGCCTCGCCCAACCCGGCCAGGGCCTCCTGGGGCTCGGCTTGCAGGCTCACCCGCTGCAATCCCTTGCCGGTTCCCAACAGGGCGATCCAGCCCACCGGAGATTCGTGGAGACAGCGGTAGAGAGGGCTTGCGTTGCTCATGGTCGTGTCCGTGTTTGTCGAACCGGTCGAGTCGCCGGCTTATGGGGCTACGCTTCGCGGCGGCGCAGAGCATACCACAGCAGCGGCATACGGACGGCGTGCCAGGCGTCCGCAACCTCGTTGCCGTCCGACGATTCATCAGGTGCGCGCCCCGCATACGTGCTGAGAACGTAGGCGTCCACGATGCGCAGCACTTCCGTGCGCTGCTCGGGCAGGGCTTGCAGCATCGTTGCGGCCCACTGGTGCGGAGTCTGGTGCTGCGCCGGGGCCAACGAGGCGAAGCGCCCCAGCCGTCGCAGTCGCCGGTAGGTTGCGGACGCATTGGCCGGGGTTGCCAGCAACCAGCGCCAGACCGTCCACCCGGAGACCGCCAGGATCACGAGGACGGCGCCAATCCCGATGGCCCAGGGCAGCGCGGCTCGGACGGCATTCCACAGCAGGGTCGTCCGGTCTTCCGGCAGGGGTATGTCGTCAGCGCTCAAGGAGATGTCCGCCTCCTCGCAGTCCTCCTCGATTTCGCAGGGCAGGTCGCCGGAGCCGTCGGAAGCGGTCCTGAGCGCGGCCATCGCCGCCTGCTCTTCCGGCGGGATCACCACCGGAATTGCCCGGCCGGGCGTGGGCTCAAAGGGTATCCAGCCGTAGCCGGGGAAATAGACTTCGGCCCACCCGTGGCTATGCCGGTCGGACACCAGGTACAGGTTCGAGCCGTCGATGAGGTTGCCGGTGGTGTAGCCGGTGGTCATCCGCGCCGGTATGTCCACGCTGCGCATCAGAACGGTCATCGCCGAACCGAAATACTCGCTGTACCCCTCCCTGCTCTCAAAGAGGAAGTGATCGACCCCGTCTGCGCCAAAGGGAGGAGGATCGATGGCCAGGTTGTAGGTGATGTTGTCCTTCAGCCACGTTTCGACCGCCTTGGCCTTGTCGTAGGGCGTATCGGCGTCGGCGGTGATTTGCCGGGCCAGTTCGGCGACGCGAGGCGGCATGTCCTCCGGCAGTTGGGTATAGCGGATCCAGGCCCAGGTGGGGTATTCCTGGCCCGCCAGGCGCAGGTCGTCCGGGCTGGCCGACGACACCGAGGCGGTCAGCTGGTATGGGTCTCCCGACGCGGCGTTGCCGCCGGCGGCGCGTACCGCCAGCACGTCCGGCTCGGAGGGGATTATTTCACCGATTACGGCGTTGACAACCTGGCCGTCATCTTCCCGTTCCACCGCTTCCAGCTTGAACGCGCCGGGTATGGCGGATGCGATGGCATCGTCGGACACGTAGGGGTCGGTGGCAACCTCATGGCGCACGCCGGCCACGGCCTGGCGCAACGCGGACGGCAGATCGTCGGTCGAGCCGTCCAGGTGCGGGTCGATGACGTAGCGGGGCGAGTCGAACGTTTCGATGCGGATGTCCCGGTTGGCGCCTACGGTCTGCCCGCCGGCGAACAGGCTGCGGCTGTCGTACTTGGGAATGACCTCAAAGGTTACGTTGAACCGCTCCTGCTCCGGGCTGGGCGCGCTGTAGTCGGGCTGCCAGCCCGGCTCTTTGAGCACCGTCCCCTCGGACAGCCAGCCTTCGTGGGTGTAGGTAGGGTAGGAGCGGGCTTTCCAGTAGAGGGGCACCGACGAGTTGACCTGGAGCACCGGCGTATTGGTGGGATTGATGGTGCCCTGGAAGGCCATTGTGTCCCCCCAGATGCGATAGGGCAGGGGCCGTCGGGCCGGCAGGCCGGCGAAGAGACGGTTGAAGTCCTCTTCCCATTGGATCAGGGGCGAGCGGGTGTAGTTGTAAACGGAGTTGGCCGGACCCCATTGCCCGCCGGTCGGTATCAGGAAGGCGATGAGCAACGCCACGAATGCCACCAGCGTCGTGTCGCTGGCGGTGAGGAGACCCAGGTGGCCGTCGTACACGTGGCGCTCCCGGTCCCAGCGCTGCCTGGCCCGCACGGACTGGACCCAACCGACCAGCAGCAGGCCGGTAAAGAGATAAATTCCCAGGTAAACGCTGGCGTTTTCCGGGAGGAAGGTGAGGTTGGACAGGATGCCCAGCGACCCCAGGGCAAAGACGCCCCAAAAGTTGCGATACCGGAAGAACACCCACCCGGCGAAGAACCCCGACAGCCAGGAAGCAATCATCAGGCCGACGGCGAAAGGCAGCGGATCAACGCTGATTCCCTCGGTGCGCGCGGCCTGGATCCAGTCGCCGAGACGCGCGAAGAACTCCTGCGTTGAAGCGATCCGCAACTCCTCCGGTGGGGCGGCGGTCATCTGCCAGATCACGACGCCCGCGCCGATCAGCAAGCCGACGGGGATCAACGCGGCCGCCCACAGTCGCACGCGGGTGAGCACCAGCGCGGTCAACACGGCGAGCAGGATCACCAGCACCAGCGGGGGAGTCGGCGCCCAATCGGCCACCTCCACCGACCACACGACGATGACCATGTTGAGCGCCAGCAGGCCGGCGGCGATCCAACCGTCGGGAGGCCGGAGGACGTACGCCAGCAAAAGCGAACGCTGGCCCAGCCAGGCCCCCGCCCGCTGGACGGCGCCGTCATCGGCGGCGGGTTGCGAAAGAGTTGGAGCTGCGGTCGTCGCGGTTACCATGAGCCAATCACACCACGCTTGCTTCGACGCGGCGGTCTGCGTTCTCGACGGCGCGTTCAGCCGGCTCGGTCCGGGGAGCCAACGGACGGGACAGGGCGCGGTTGATGTCCTCGCCGCGGCGCGCCAGGTACACGGGAACATCGTGCTGTGCCAGGTAGTCGGCGGTGATCTGCCCGGTGGTTCCGGTCTGCGCTTCGTTGCCGTCGCCGGCGAAACCGGAAGGATCGACGTAACACACG
>JAJDWF010000056.1 GCA_022825745.1 Dehalococcoidia bacterium
GGTGGCCACGCAACCCTTCCGGAGACAAACCGGCCGGAACCGCTCCCCTCAGTGACCGATCCGCCACCTCGGACAACCCAAGAATCGTTCCAACAGGCAAACTCAATGTGTTAGCGGGAATCGCTGCTTCCCTGGAGTGGCCCTTGACCCAATCATGGGTGCATGGTTACCTACAGGGTGAGTTGGGGCGGTCCCGGCCGGTAGGTGGCGCAGGAACGGAACGATGCAGAAGGATACCTGGACCATTATCGGCGTGATGGTAACGCTGGTCGGGCTTCTGGCCACTTTCATGGTCACCGGCCTCGCCTCGATCGAATCCCGGCTCGCGGCGATGGACGGCCGGCTTCACGAGATGAACACCCGGCTCAGCCGGATCGAAGGCTATCTGGGATTGCCCGCCGAGGTTGAACCGATACATTTCGAAACCATGGACCATGTCGCGTTGTGTTGGGCAAACATGTTGTATAACGCAATATGCCCGTATACTATGGGCATATTGCCGATCCGGAATTGGAGATACTCGATGGCTGCAGAGGCCGAATTCGCATCCCTGGACGAGCCGGTTCACAGTGTTGCTGCGGAACCGTGGAAAGCGATGAGCCGCATGTTGGATACGCCTGTCGAAAGCGCGCTCGACCTGGCCCGGCTCAACCGCGAAGGCGTGTCGCCGGAGTCGGTCGATATTCTCCTCGACCGCGGTTTCACGCGGCGGGAACTGGACTGGATCGCGCCTTCGCGCACGCTGAGCCATCGGCGCCACAAGGGCGAACGCCTCAAGGCACACGAAACGGGCCGCCTGTTGCGCATGCTGAAAATCCAGGTCATGGCGGAAACCGTTCTGGGCAGCCGGGCACAGGCGCTCTCATGGCTGCGAAAGACTCGCCGGGCGTTCGGCGGCGCCAATGCCATGGAACTGATGCGAACCGAAATCGGCGGCCAACTGGTGGAGGAGAACCTGATCCGGTTGGACGAGGGCTATTTCGCCTGACCGCGATTGCCGGTTGAAACTCTGGCGAATCAGCAACCGCGCCGACCTGCAGGGCGTGGGCGGCCGAAGGAGCGCCGGCAGATGGCACGTGCGCGGCGTGCCCGTCGTCTACCTGGCAGAGAGCGCGGCGTTGGCGATGCTCGAGCCGCTGATCCATTTCGAACTCGCCCCGGACGAGACCCCCGCCGACTTTCAATTGCTGGAAATCGAATGCCCGGACGACATCGGCATCATGTCGCTTCAGAGCTCACGATTGCCTGAAGGATGGCGGGACGACTGTCCGCTGACACAGCACCTGGGCGCCGAGTGGCTTCGGTCGCGCTCGTCGGCGCTGCTCCGGGTTCCCAGCGCGATCGTTCCGAAGAGCTTCAACTACCTTTTCAACCCCTTGCACGACCAGGCCGGCCGCGTGTCTATCAGGTCATCGCGACGACATCCCTACGACGCCCGGCTGTTCAGTCGCTCAAATCGATAACTGCTTCGGCGCGACGCCATCGGCTCGCGAAGGGAACGGCGACTGCCGAAGAATCGGGCGTGACGCCCGCCGAGTCGCACATTCCGTAACCGGGTGAACCCCCCTCCCGTTCCGCGCAGTCCTTCCTTCAGGTGTGCAACGCACCCCGTTTCCGCCTGGACACCCGATGATTGCTTGCTTTCGGCGCTTCATTGCCAAGCTCCTAATCATCGCTGCCAACAGAAAATGGCAAGCCAAACGTAACAAACTGTCGTCCGGATCGTTCGATTTCGGAGGACGAACAGCCGCTCGAGCCCGCGTGCCGATTCCATTAACACGAACTTTATTTATAAATTAAAACAACCAGTTACGAGCATCCCTCAATCGCGTCGTTCCTATATGTACAACCGTAGGGCACCTGACGGCTTACGCAATGAAAAGGGGAACGCTCATGGTTCTTAAACGTTTACTGGTAACGGCGCTCTGCGCGCTGGGGTTGGGAGCGCTGGCCACGGGACCGGCGTTGGCCGATGGCGTAGGAGTTCCGGCGCCGGATCTTTTCAACAACCAGACCGCCTGCTCGTCCCGCGTCCCGGGGGCGATGGCCCGCCACACGCCGACCGTCATCGCGAAGGGAGCTACGCGAAGCGCACTCGACACCGCGATCGGAATGGGTACGGCACCAATTGCCAGCACGCCCGCTGGCGTAGGCGCCGATCCTAACATTTACGACATGCTCGTCTACACCATCCCGACCATGAACTGCGGCAACGGTATCGCAGATGACGCCGATACCACCGATATCGATGAGTCCGTCATTCCGGACGCCAACGGCATCGCCGTGGACGTGGCCGCGGGTTACAGCGCGACGCTGACCGAGTTCAACAAGGTCTACGGCAGCACCGGCACGAAAAGCGTATTGGACGCCGCCCAGAAGGCCCTCGACAACGCGATCAAGAACGGCGCAGGCACCGCGACGATCACTACGCTGACAACGACGCGTGACAAGGCGCGCTCGGACCATCAGACGGCCCTCGGCGTCCTGAACACCGTCGGCAAAGGCCCGATCTACCAGGCCGGTATCATGGAATGGCTGGCGAAGGGCGACGTGGAGGCCGCGGTGACGAAGTACAACGATGAGGTCACCAAGACCGAAGCCGCCCGAACCATAGTGGACGCCCTGAATTACCAAACCCCCACCGTGGCTGCCGACGGGACCGTCACCTTCACCAGCTTGCACGTCGACTTGGACAACCCCCACGCAGGCGAAATCTCTGGCTTGATCGTTCAGGTCAACGGCGAGGACACGATCGCCGCCACCGCCCTTCGGACCTGGGTTGGCGCCGATGGCGTCAATGCAAGCGACAACTTCGATGACACCACGGGCGCACTGCTGGTCCCGATGGTGGACGATCCCAACAGCGACGATCCGAATGACATGATTCCAGAAGTGACGAGTAGCCCCGTCACCGTCGGCACCATACGAACGGACGTCAACAACCTGAACACGATCGTCAAGCTTTTGGAAGACACCCTGGAGGAATCTGACAACGATCAGCTCAAGCCGCTCCTGAGAGAGGGTTTGAAGCGCGCCAAGCTGGAGCAGGCGCATTTCCAGGACCAGCTCAACAGCGCGCTCGCCTCCACCGCCGATCTTCGGACGACTACCAACAGGGACAGCACCGCAACCGCTTGTACCGCGACGCAGGGGCTTGGAGACACTTGTTACCTTTCGACCCCGGTCACGATCTCGGGAGAGAACTCCAACTTTAACGCTGCAGATAACAAGCGGGCCGCCGCCGAGGCGGATCTGCGGGCCAAGGCCCTCGCTCGTGAAACGGCGACCGGCAACGTTGTGAAGGAATTCGAGTCGTCGAGTTCGTTCTACCAGCAGGGCGTGGACCGCCGCCAGCGCCTCAAGGACGTGGCGGACGCCAACGTGACCAAGGCTGGGACGAGCGCGTCGGCCGGGCTGAGGAAGCTCGCCGAGGACGCCCAGAAGGATTTGGAGGACGCACAGAAGGCCCAGACTTCTTACACCGCGTTGGTGTCCGATCCGGACAATCCGGTCAATTCCCTGATCAGCGAGCTGGTGAAGGCGGACGGCGACGACGGCGGCGCGTTGGTGGACGCGGTTTCGGCGAACTACGACGCGGCGAAGTCCAACGAGGACCGTCTCGACGCGTTGCTGACGACCGCGGACGACGGCACGGAGACCGGCCGTGTCAAGGCCCTGGAGGACAAGGTCACCATGCTGGAGGGCGGCGATACCGGCGGCGGACTCGAAGAGCTTCGCACCGACCTCGACGCGCTGACGGCGATGGACGATCACGAGACCATGGACGTGGACGAGTCCGGTGCGGTCACGAAGAACGCGAACGCCATCAAATTAGTCGGGGATCAGGTCGATATCAACGTGGGCGATATCTCTGACAACTTGGACGAAATCAACCAGCTCAAGCTCGATATCTACGGCGACACGTCGGGGCTGCATGCTGACGCCTGCCCGCCTGCTAATAGCGGCTTGACCGCCAAGGCCGATTGCGCCCTGAATCGCTCTGCGCACAACGAAGAGGATATCGGGAAAATCAACTCCGAGCTCGATGATGTCAACGACAAGCTCATGGACAAGAAGGACTACATCGACAACCTCGGAGCGGCGATCGGTGTGGACCCGGTGACGGGCGAAGGCACCGGCGACGAAGGCAGGAGCCGGATCGACATGAACGCGAAAGCCATCTCCGACGAGGCCGATACCCGGATGGAGGAAGACGGCAAGCTGGGCGACCGGATCGACAATCTGGCCGGTGAAGGTCGCACGGACGAGACGGTCATGGGCAATGCCAAGGCCATCTCCGACGAGACCAATGCCCGGATGCAGGAAGACGGCAAGCTGGGCGACCGGATCACCAACGAGATTGCTGAGGAAGCGAAAGCTCGGGCTGATGCCGACGAGGCGGAGATGAAGGCCCGGATGGCCGCGGACGAGGCGGAGATGAACGCTCGGATGGCCGCGGACGAGGCGGAGATGAACGCTCGGGTAGCGGCCGACGGCGCGCTGGGCGGTCGGATCGACGCTGAAGCGATGGCTCGTGGCGATGCCGACATGGCGCTGGGCATGCGGATCGACGGCGAGGCGATGGCCAGGGCGGATGGCGACGTGATGTTGGCCACCGCGATCGAAGAGGCGGTAGCAGCCGGAGCGGCCGCTGATATGGCCCTTGGCGGACGGATTACCTCCAACGCCAATGACATTGCGGCGAACATGAACGCGATCGGTCAGAACCGCAGCGCGATCAGCGACAACCGCAACATGATCGGTGAG
>JAJDWF010000060.1 GCA_022825745.1 Dehalococcoidia bacterium
GGATCCGTTTGGGAGAAATTCCGCAGCAGGCCCTTTCCATGGTGTTGCGGTCATCTGCCGTACCTGCGGACATCAGGACACAGCAGTTCCGGGCTGTACGTGCGAACGCGCGATTCTTGTCGGCCGTGGGATTCAGAAGTGGGAAATTCTTATAATGGACCGCCGTACGCAACAACGATTCCCCCAGGGCCCTTTCGAACACGCCGCGGTGGTCGCCCGGCAGCCGGGTGGATTTACCTTTGAGGAGACGCCATGACCGAACTGCAACCCCTCTTCGCCGAGGTCGAAGAGGTTCTCGAACGCATGATCAGCCAGCAGCGCGACAAGGTGCGCGACGTGGCGCTGGACATCCTGCCGCATCTCAGCCCGGACGAGATGCAGGACCCCCATGATCACCCCGAGGTGTCGGACGATGCCACGTTCAACTTTGAAGACGGCCTGCTGGCCGGCCTGCTGAGCGCCCGCATGGCCCTGCGCAGCACGGTGTTCGACGGCCTCACGCCCCCAATTTCATAAGGAAGCAATAATGGATCTGATCAATCCGATCGTGCGGCAGTGGCTCGAACGGGCGAAGGCGGACCCCGAGGCATTCTGGGCCGACGCCGCCGAGCAGTTGCCCTGGTTTCGCAAGTGGGACCGCGTTTTCGAGTGGAACTACCCTGACTTCCGCTGGTTCCTGAACGCCGAAACCAACCTGGCCTACAATTGCCTCGACCACCACGTGGCGCACGGTTGGGGCGGTCACGCCGCCATGATCTATGCCAACGAGCGCCTGGAGCGGCGCGTATTCACCTACACCCAGCTGACGCGCGAAGTGAGCCGCATCGCCGCCGCCCTGCGCGGACTGGGCATCGGCAAGGGCGACCGCATCACCATCTACATGCCCACCTGCCCGGAAGCCATCATGCTGATGCTGGCCGCCGTGCGCATCGGCGCCATCCATTCGGTGGTCTTCGCCGGCTTCGGCGCCGGCGCCCTGGCCGAGCGCGTGCGGGCCAGCGGCTCGCGGCTGCTGTTCACCACCGACATCACGTTTCGCAAGGGCAACGACGTGCCGCTGAAGGGTATCGTCGATGCCGCCATGCAGGCCGGCGGCGACAACGTCGAGCACGTCATCGTCCTGCGCCGCGGCGACGGCAGCCAGCCCCCGGCCTCCGACCGCGACCTCGATTGGGACGATTTTCTGCAGCGCGGCGACGGCCATGACGGCGGCCACGTGGCCATGGAATCCAACGAGCCGGCCTACATCCTCGCCACCTCCGGCACCACCGCCAAGCCGAAGCTGGCCGTCTCCGTGCACGGCGGCTACCAGGTTCACGTCCACAGCATGGGCCACTGGTGCTTCGGCATGAAGCCGACCGACGTCTGGTGGTCCACCTCCGACATCGGCTGGGTGGTCGGCCACAGCTACATCGTGTACGCGCCCCTGCTGCGCGGCTGCACGACCATCGTTTACGAAGGGGCGCTGGACCACCCCAGCCCGGAAGTCCTGTGGCAGATCATGGCGGAGTTCGGCGTCACCGGCGTGTTCACCTCGCCCACCGCGGTGCGCCTGCTGATGCGCTACGGCAGCGAGCCCGCCAAGCGCTACGACCTGTCGCTGCTTGAGCGCGTCTTCTGCGCCGGCGAGGTTCTCAACGCGCCGGTGTGGGAGTGGCTGCAAAAGGACGTCCTGGACGACCGCATACCGGTGATGGACCACATGTGGCAGACCGAAACCGGCGGCCCGGTGTTCGGCAACCCGTACGGCCTGGGGATGCTGCCCATCAAGCCCGGCTCGTCGGGCATCCCCATGCCGGGCGTCGAGGCGGTGGTCGTGACTCCCGAGGGCGAGCCGTGCGCGCCGGGCGAGAAAGGCATCATGGGCATCAGGCGCCCCTTTCCCGGCCTCACCCCGATGCTGTGGGGCGAGCCGGAGCGCTACGGCACTGATTACTGGGAGCGCATTTCTGGGGTTTATTGCACCGGCGATTCGGCCCACATTGACGAGGACGGCTATGTCTGGTTCGCCGGGCGCGCCGACGAGATCATCAAGATCGCCGCCCACCGGCTGGGCACGATCGAGGTGGAGACCGCCTTTCTCAGGCATCCCGGCGTCGCCGAGGTGGGCGTCACCGGGCGGCCCGACGCGGTGCGCAGCGAGGTGATTTCGGCCTTCGTGGCGCTGAAGGCGGATTACCAGCCGTCGGAGGAAATCCGGCAGGAACTGCTGGCCACGGTACGGCGGGAGTTGGGGCCCGTGGCCGTCATCGGCGAGTTGAACTTCGTCAACATGCTGCCCAAGACGCGCAGCGGCAAGATCATGCGCCGGGTGCTGAAGGCGGTCGTTCTGGACCAGGATCCCGGCGACATCACCACCATCGAGGAAGAAGGCTCGGTCGAGGACGCCCGGCAGGCGTGGCAGGAGATGAAGGCGGACCTGCAGTCCTGAAACGGCCCTCACCCTACCCTCTCCCAGAGGGAGGGGAATTGCTCTCAGGCCGCCAGCGCGCGCCAGCGGTGCCCGCCCTTGACCGTCAGCACGGCGTGCAGCCGTTGACCGGCGGGCACCTCGTTGCCCACCGCGTCCACGAAACTGAATTCGCCTTCCTGCAGTTCCAGAACCGCGGCGTCGCCGGGACTGCCGACCCGCAGGCTGCCCAGCTCCGGCTTGCCGATGGCCGCGGCGGCCTTGCTGGTGACGCTGGCAATCACCGCTTCCAACGGCATTTCCAGGGCCAGAAACGTGGACATGACGCCGAGCAGATCGTACACCACCCGGTCGGGCGGCGGGGTGTGAATGTCGGTGCTCAGGGTGTCGGGCCAGAACTCCTGCGCCACCGCGGCGCGCGCCACGTTGAGATCGAAGTGCACCCCGGCGTGCCCCACGTCCAGCACGATCCCCCGCTCGCGAGCCTCCCTCACCCCGTCGCGAATCCGTCCGTTGCCGTCCAGAACGTTGTGCGCGTAGCCGTTGAGGATGTGCGTGGCAACGTCCCCGGCGCGCATGAAATCGAACAGGCGCACCAGGGGCACCGGCGTGCCGCTGACGTGCACCATCATCTGCGATTGCGTCGCGTCCGCCACCTCACGGGCCATGCGCAGGGCTGGCAGGGCATTGGCCTCGCCGGTGGCGCGGTGGTCGATGCGCACCTTGACGCCCAGCGTCTGGTCCGGGTTGTCGCCGATGCAGCGGATGGCCCGGTCGGTCTGCGCGAAGGCCAAGTTCTGCAACTCGCCGACACGCGCCGTGAGCGACGTCAGGCCGGTGGCGCACAGGTGCACGAAGGCGTACAGCCGCGTGTGCGAATCGCGCATGACGTAGTCGCGCAGGGCCGGGTAATTGCCCCACCCGGTGCTGCCGGCGTCCACCGCGGTGGTTACGCCCGACGGCAGGCAGGCGACGTCCGGGTCCACCGCGCCGGGCCAGCCGCGGTAGTAGAAATGGCCGTGGATGTCCATGAGGCCCGGCGTCACCAGGTGGCCTCTCACGTCGATCACTTCGGCCGCCTCGGTGACCGGAATATCGGCCTCAATGGCGGCCACCCGGCCGCCGCGGAAGGCGACGTCGCCGCGCTGCCGCATGTCCTGCGACGGATCGACGATATCGCCGTTCTTGAGGAGCAGGTCGTACGACTCAGTCATGTGCGGTTCCTTTTTGAATTGGAGGGGTGTCGATCAACGTCCTGCGAGTATCAGCCCAACTTGTTGCGGTTGGTGGATGGCTGCCAGGCCTGGATGACGGCGGTTTCCAAGTCCAGGGTCTCCTCGCGGCCCTGGGTGAAAGCCGCCGAAAACTGCACAAGGCCAGGGAACAGGCGAAGTTGGCGGGCCAATTCAGGGTTGGTTTCGTGTTGTAGATGTTGCAGCAGGCGTTGGCGTACGCAGACGTGAGACATCCCGACATAGATGCACTCGTACCCGGCACCGGTTTCCGCTGGGAGCCACAGGGCGTAGACCCCGGTACGGCCGCGGGCCAGGCGGCGGACTTCCGTCGAGGTGAAAGGACGCTGTTGCCGCTCCAGCCGGTACTTCAGCCCGAAGGGGGTGGTTCCGCGGTCTGGACGTTCCGTCACAGCAGCCTGAGCTCCGCCGGCGTCTGGGCCTTGGCTTGAATCCCCGGCCACTCGGTGACCAGGTTGTTGAACAGCACCGAGTTGCGCGAGTCGCCCTTGCGATCGTAGTGGTTATAGAGAATGCGGGCCAGCCGCTCTACCGACTCGGCGTTGCTGCCCATCGCCCGGTATATGTCCGCCGCGTCCTCGGTGCCGTGGCCGTCTTCCCGGCTCAAGTGATAGGCCATGCGGAACGTTCCCTCCCAGGCGGTCAACTGTCCCAGCCGGCCTTGGGGGCTGGGGGCGTAGTGCTCCAAGGGCAACAGCTTCACCGCCCCGGCCGCCGCGGTCAACAGGCCGCTGGCATCCCGCAGTTCTTCCACCGACACGTTCTTGGCCTGGGCCAGGGTCTCGGCCTCGCCATAGCGGCCTTCCCGGTAACCGTTTTGCTTCAGCCAATCGAGACAAAAGCGGGTAGAGGAGTCCAGGTCGCCCTGCGCCCGCTCGTCGTACTCGGCGATGACCCGGTTGATGGCCGCCAGCGCCTCACGCACCGGCACCGGCTCGCCACCGATGGTCTCCACCCGGCGGTAGCGGGAATAGACCTGCATCCCCGGCCCGATAGCCGCCTGCGCCAGATCCACCGGCGCGATGTGGCCCTCGCGGGTCAACTGCTCCAGGGCCTTCGGCAATTCGGCTTCCAGTGCGTCCAGAAATTGCCGCCTCGTTGCAATCGGCGCATTCTCCGGGCGCGGGCGGCAGACCAGGACGACGGAGGAGGCGAGAGCATTGGAGGGCACCTCGAAAAATAACTCGCTGGTGGACAAAGCTGGTGTGAGTGCCCCTGTCGCGTCATGTGGGTAGAGAATGAACGGCGTTTACGCGGTGATTGCGTGCCCCAGCAAGGGCCATGGCGGTTGCAAGGAGGGCACCC
>JAJDWF010000080.1 GCA_022825745.1 Dehalococcoidia bacterium
GAATGCCGAATATCAGCGGCGTGGTGTATGCGTACACGAATCCCGCCGCGGCGTTCGCCCAGAACCCCGCGCGCCGGTTAATCACTCCCGTCGATACCGTCCTGATGTTCAGCGCAGAGACCAGGGCCACCAGGTAGAAAACCGCGCACGACCAGAACACGATGCCCGACGTTCCCAGCGTGACCACCAGGTCCTGCAACGAAAACGAGAACCCGCCGGACCCGAATATAGCGCTGCTCCCCACCGTCACCGAAATCAGCAGCAGGATGGCTGGGCCCACCGCTCGCGACCCTTGCTGCATCGCCTGGTTCAGGGCCACCGCGTTGGGCAGCCGCTCCCGGTCCACCAGGTTCGGCGTCAACGACTGGGCGGCCGTCATCTGCGCCGTGCGCAGCGTTCCGTTGATTATCGCCAGCGCCACCACGTACCAGGGATTACTCACTCCCGTCATCACCAGTATGGCCATGATGGCCGCCTGCACGATTTGCAGGACGTACACCCGTTGCAGCAGCGTTTTGCGGGTCATCTTGTCGGCCAGGTAGCCGATGAACGGGGTCGCAAAAAAGCGCGGCGACATGGCCGCGAACGTAATCAGCCCAACCCACAACCCCTGAGTCCCCTGCAATTCCGGGATGCCGTACACCCACGCGCCCCGCGCCACGATCAGCGCCCACGCCCCGCTGCTGCTGCACAGCGTGGCAAAGGCCATGAACCGAAAGTCCCGAAACACCAGCGCCGCCAGGAACCGATGCGCCCTCTGCGCGAGAAAGCTGCGTTGCAGTTCCTGGGGTGTGGTCATATCAAATTCCTGTTTCGCGGAGCGTGAACGACGTTGCTGTAGAAGTTACCCCGGCAACTCCGTAATCGAAATCCAGCCCGGCCCTTCGCCCAGCGGATGCGACCCTATGCGGGTCAGCGCGCCGGAGTCCCCGGCCACGCCGAAGATCGCCATCTGCCCCGAGTCCTGCCCAGCCGAGTAGATGAACTTGTCCTGTAAATCCAAGCACAGCGCGTTGGGGCGCGGTTCCGACTGCACAATGCCGTTGGACGCCAGCGCCCCCGTACTCGCGTCCACCGTGTAGCACGCGATGCTGTCGTGCCCCCGGTTAGGCGCGTACAGGAACCTGCCCGACGCCGTGATCTGGATCTGTGAGCAGGTGTTGCGCTCCTCAAACCCTTCTGGCGGCAGCGTAGTCACCGTCTGGAACAGCGAGAGCGTTCCGTTGTCCGTATCCAGGTCGTACGCGCTCACGCTGCAACCCTGCTCGTTGGAGAAATAGAGCACATCCAGCGACGGATGGAAGCAGAAATGCCTCGGCCCCAGGAACTCCTCAGGATCCACCGCAGCCGGCGAGTTGGGCGTGATTTGCCCAGTATCCTCGTCGAATCGGAACTGCCAGATCGAGTTGGGGCCGTTGCCGGCGATGTGCGGCACGAAAGCGTAGGAGTTGGTGGGATCCGTCTGCATGGCGTGGGCCCCGGTGGCCGTCTCCAGCGACACCACAGGATCCCCGCCCACCGAGCCGTCATCCCCAATGGGATGCACCGCCACCCGTGCGCCCTGGTAGTATGACGACAGCACGAACCGGCCCCGGCGGTCGGTGGCCACGTACACCGGCCAGGCGTCCAGCGCGATGGACCCGTTCTGCGTCAGCCCCCCGTTGGCCTGGTCAATCTCGAAACTGACCAACTGCGTAACCTCCCGGCAGCCCACATAAAGGAACCGCCGGTCCGGGCTGATCGCCATGGTGAATGGCCCGCCCTCAACAGGGACGTCATGTTGCAGCGTCATACCGCCGGTATCGGGGTCGATGGTGAACACCGAGATCTTGTTGTCGCCCTGTACGGCAACGTACATGTAATAAGGCATGGCTCACTCCTGGCGTGTGACGCGCGGCATTGGTTAGGGCGCCTTCATCTCACCCCATATGTTGGTGGATGAACGCTGTCATCAGCTCCAGGGCTTCCTGCGCGTCCGGCGTGGAGATGTCCTGCAGCAGCCGTTCGCCCTCTCCCTCGAAAATTTTAACGTCGATATTGCCGCCCGCCTTGCGGTACTGTGCAATGAACTCGTCCAGGTCCGGGCGCGGGTGGGCCTCCTCGTAACTCCTGCACACGCACAGCGTCGGCGGCAGCTCCATGCGTTCGCCGGAGGCCAACGCCCGCGCCGGCGCAGCCTCTGCCATCGCCTCCTCCGTCCCCCAGTACAGATCGTGCATCGGCGCAACCCGTTCCGCCATGCCGGCCGGCGGCGTGACGTCGTCCCGCAGGCCCTTGGCGTACAAGTAGCGACCCAGCGGATCGATCACCGGCGATACCATCACCACCCCGGCCAGCGTCCCATCCGCTCCCGTCGCGCCGTTCGACGACGGCAGCGCGGCATAGCGCGGATCGTTGGGCCGCATTCCCAGCAGCATGGCCTGATGCGCCCCGCTGGACGTGCCCATCGCGCCAACCTTGCCGGGTACGCCGTTCCAGGATTCGGCCTGCGCCTTGCACCACCTGATTCCGTAATGTATATCGGCAAACGAAGCCGGATACCCTGCCACCGGCGGAACCCGGAAATCCAGCGCCGCCACGATCACGCCGTTCCTAGCCAGCGCCTCGTTGACCGCGTTGCCAATCAGGCGGTCTCCCCGCACCCACGCGCCGCCGTGCAACTCAACCATGATCGGAAACGGCCCGTTGCCCCGGGGCCGGAACAGTCGCGCCAGCAACGGCGTGTCGCCGTGGCGCAGATATTCCACGTCCTCAATGTCAACCTCATAGGTCGTAGCCTGCTTGCTGATAACCATATTCAAACCTCCCTCCCGTTCCGGTGAGTCCACTTGCCGATAGGCCCGTTCGCCCGCATTATACATCCCGGCAAATCCCCTCTTGAACATCACCAACCACCCAGGAGGAAAACCATGTCTCAAGAACCCATCAGGGTCGGGCTAATCGGCGCCGGCGGCAACGTCCGCAACCGTCACATCCCCGGATTCCAGGGCGTGGACGACTGCGAAATCGTCGCCGTCGCCAACCGCACCGTCCAGTCCGGCCGCGTCATTGCCGACCAGTTCAACATCCCCAAGGTGTATGGACACTGGCGCGAAGTGCTGGAGGACGACGAGATCAACGCCGTCTGCATCGGTACTTGGCCCTACATGCACCGAGCCATGACCCTGGCCGCCCTTGAAGCCGGCAAGCACGTGCTCACCGAGGCCCGCATGGCCAACGACGCTCAGGAAGCTCGCGATATGCTGGCCGCCTCCCGCGCGCACCCGCACCTGGTTTGCCAGCTCACCCCGACGTCCACCAGCTACACCATCGACAACGTCATCAAGCGACTGATCGACGAGGGATACCTGGGCGAACTGCTGTCCGTCGATTTCACGTCGTTGCAGAACAACTTCGCCGATTTCGACGGCCCGCTGCACTGGCGACACGACCGCGCCCTCAGTGGTTACAATACCCTCAACATCGGCGCGTCCTACGAGTCCATGATGCGCTGGCTGGGCCGAGGAACCAGGGTCATAGCGATGGGCAAGATCCACGTGCCTTACCGCCGGGACGACACCGGACACCTCACGTCCGTATCCATCCCCGATCACATTGACATCCTCTACGAGCTGGCCAATGGCGCCCAGGTACACATGCAGATGAGCGCCACCTCCGGCCTCAATCGCGGCAGCCAGATCTGGATGTTCGGCACGGACGGCACCATCCACGTCGATTCCCAGCGCCGTGTCTGGGCCGGCAAGCGCGGCGACGCCGAGCTGACCGAAGTGCCGAACCCGCCGGAGACCCAGGCCCGTTACCGCGTCGAGGAGCAGTTCACTAACGCCATCCGAGGTACGGAGATTGTGGACATGGTGGCCTTCGAGACCGGCGTTCACTACATGGAATGGACTGAAGCCGTCGTCCGCAGCGCCATGGCCGGCCAGGCCGTGTATCTCCCGCTGTGAACCTGTTACCCTCCCGACCCAGTCCGGTGGGTGCGTTCTCCCATGAATAATCCGATGCAAGGCAAAATCTGTCTCATAACCGGCGGCAGCGACGGCATCGGCTACGCGGCATCCCGCGAACTGGCCCGCATGGGCGCCAGGGTCATCATCGTGGGCCGCAACGCCGCCAAGACCGAAGCGGCAGTGCGGCAGATCATCGCCGCTACGGGCA